>CAZXYA010000063.1:0-25036 GCA_964644655.1 uncultured Saprospiraceae bacterium
AAAAACTACATGGATTTATGATTTATGATGTATGATTTCAGATTTATGATTTTTTTCGCCCTTTCAAAAATCAAGAGCACTTTCTCCCAATTCTGAACAGCCTACCTTTACCCCCTTGTACCTCCCCTCCCTTTCAACTAAATTTCGTTGCCAACTCAGGCGATTCCCGCATTAATTGATCGGTATATTCGTAGCCCAATGCGGCTATTTTATCAAAATTATTAAAGTCTAATATTTTAAATCCTTCAACGGGTGGTTTGATAAACCAATCTGCCAAGCCTTCTACGGCATTGGCTTTTTCATAACTAGCCAAGACAATAGATTTAGAAATAATGGTCATTAAACTCGGTACTTTTAGCCGTTTTTTACGAAAAGAGAACTTATTTTTTAATAATTGAAAAGTAGTGGGTACTTCCTCATATTCTAATTTGTATTTTTTCTCTTCGCTTAAATCCACGCCAATCACCTGTCCGATGCCCATATCGACCATAATATCAATCGGCAAATTATTCATCAAAGCGCCATCTACTAATAAATCTCCATTAGCAACAACAGGTGGTAAAGCGCCTGGAATAGACAAACTCGCTCGAACGGCTTTCCAAAAACTTCCTCTACGATGAATATTTGGACAGGCTTTAGATAAATTGCTAGACACACAGAAGAAATTAATCCATTGGTCTTCAATGTCTCGTTCGCCCAAATTAGCCCGAAGCATCCGATTCAATTTTTGTCCGCTATAATAAGAAATCAAAGGAATGGTCACATCAGACAATGGTTTTTCTTCCACAAAAGAATTCCTAGCTTGTGTATGAATAGCCGCTGCATCCATATCCATCGCTACGCCAGCACAAATAACTGCTCCAATACTAGTACCTCCTACAAAATCAATCGGAATTCCTGCCTCTTCCATCCTTTTAATAACACCTACATGCGCAAACCCTTTTGCACCACCACCACCTAGCACCAAGCCGATGGCTTTGTTAATCATAAAACGAGATAGGCGTTGAAAATCAGCAGGATGGTCCCAACGTATATGATGATGTCGGTCTACTTCTCGAATGTCTAAATGTCGAGCGGTTCCCTGTGGTGGCGTCGCTCCATCGGGATGTAATAGCACTAGACTTTTGCTAACATAACTTAATTTTTTTGTGCCATCTAGCAATTGTTTTTCTACTGCTGTTTTTTCATAATCATAAAAATCACTAATCAACATAATTTTATCAGCTTGTCGAATACATGCTTGCGTCCAATAATCATTGGAATAATTTCCTTGGTATAAAATGAAATCTGTCTCTTGTTCCTTTTTTTCTAACCAACGGTTAAATTTTATATCATCCTTAGGGTTTTCTGAAAAATCAGCTAAACCTGCGGCAGCTAAATGTTGGTTAATATTGGCCGCATTTAGCAAGAGTACTTTACCATATTTTTGGAGCGATTTGGCTATATGTTGTAGAAAAGCATCCATATCAATGTCTTCGCTTACTGGCAACAAGGCAATGTTTTTCACACTTGCGGGCTTCTTCCTAAATTTTTCTCGGTTGGTCAAGCGATGAATGACCGTCTTGGAAATTTGACGCAGTAAATGAGGTTGGTCGATACAAAGCGTTTCAAATTGTTCTTTGGTAATTTTTACGACCACACTATTTCTAATCGCATAAATACTCGCACTTCTAGGGGCATCCGACAATAAACTCATTTCGCCAACACATTCCCCTGAAGAAATTTCGCCTAAAGCAACTTGTCCTTCAGTTGTTTTCTTTATCACTTTTAACCGCCCAGAAATAATAATGTGCATACAATCACCTGGTTCCTGCTGTTCATACAGACAGTCCCCGCTTTTGAGCTGTGTCCATTCTAATTGATTGACAAATTGGTCGATTAAGGATTCATCTATCGTCCCCCAAATTTTGCCTAGTACATTCTGGACAATGGTATTAAGAATTAAATGATTGGGTGTAGGATTTCCTACCTCTGTGGTACTTAACAAAGTTGTTAAAGGGAAAGGTGTTATTTGCATAGTTTTCTCGTAGTTTGTTAATAGTATAACATTATCTTTAGAGCATCAGATTAAAAATTGATATTGCTTATTTTAAATACATCTAAAATCCCTGCCTGCGGCAGTTGGGAAAATTAATCTCAACAGATAATTATCAGTTTTCTTTCTGATTATCTTGGACAAAGATAGCAGCAACGATAGGAGATAAAACGGACTTTTTGGGTAGATAAAACGGACAAGCGATTAAACCGCAACTCCTCCTTTCCGATATTTACTAGGCGTAATGCCTGTAACCTTTTTAAAAGCAGCATAAAAAGTACTTTTAGAATTGAAGCCTGCATCATAGGCAATGGAAACAATTGTATAATGGTCAAACTTTGGATTTAGTAGTTTTGCCTTAGCATCCTGAACTCGGTAACCATTAATAAAATCTAAGAAATTACAATCCAATTTTTCATTAATCACTTGCGAGAGATAATGGGCAGGAATATTGACTTGTTGGGATAATTGAGAAAGGGTTAATTCGGGTGCTAAATAGGGTTTATCGGTAGCTACATAAGCCTGTAGTTTTTCGATGTATTTGCCTTTTTGGGCATCTTGCAATTTAGAATTTTCATATTTCTGTTTTTGCTCTTCCGAAGATTTTGGTATCAACATTTGATGTGGAAAAGTATGAAATAATTCGGGTTTTACCATTGCTGCTATATGGACGGCTACTATAAAAATGAAAAGGCCTGCAAAGAAGGTCGTAGCAGAAAATAATTGAAAGGAGCTAATAGCATAAAAAACAACCGTAAATATTGGCAACAGTAAAACCGTACAAAAAACCAGTAACCAGCGATGAAAAGTAACATCTATAAGGGAAGCAATATTGGATAAATGTTTCCGATAGTCTAGGACTAATCGAATACAAATTATAAAATAAATGGTTGAATGGACTATTTTTATAAAAGAGACAATTTTGGGGACACCTAAATCTCCCTCCAAAAAATACTTAAAAAAAGCAATGATTTTTTCCTCCCCTGCTTGCAAATAAAAAGGCAAATGATACCCTAAAGCCAATAAAGCAGGTAAAAAATGCAACCATAGTATTGGACGCATTTCAAAATCTTTTTGCGTGCAACTTCGCACATATAAATAGGCGGTAGGGCCCAATAATAGGATTGTCACCAAGTGTAAATGAACAACATGCGGAAAATCAGGTAATAAACCTATTCGATAAACTGCTCCAGATAGTATAAAACTAGTAACTGTTAAAACCAAACAACCTAACCAAAAGTTAGCCCGAAATTTGACAGATTTTTTAAATACTAAAAAAATACCTATTAATATCCCTTCAAAGGTACCAATAATACAAATTAAGGAGAGTAAGTTTATAGAACGGGAAAGGTCGTAGTTTTCTAGCATAGTAATTTTTGTTGGTTTAGAGTTTATTGGGAATGTGTTTTAACATATTTCGGGTTGATGATGTATGATTTCAGGTTTAAGGGAACAGGTAAAATATAACCTACCCATTTTACTCGTTCTTTTTCCTTTAGACTTCGTTAAAAATACTCGCCATAACTACGGCTATGTCTGCGTTTTTTGCCTAGTCTAAAGAAAAAATAACTTCCTAAAATTTGGGTAGCTTATTTATTACCTGCTCCCTAACTAGCTTTATTTTCGGCAATTTAAGTACTATGACAAAAATAAACGAACATCTTTTACCACAACTTGTCCCGATAACTATCGTGGATAGTCATCGGGACAAATTGTGATAAAAACATCAAAAGTTATTACGATAATTTTGTCTGACTACTTAACTCTACTTTGTCAAATTATGTATTCTTTTATCCCGATGAATCGAGGACAAGTTATGTCGTCCCTATGGGACTCAGAAATAATAGCATTTTGCCTACTTTTTACCGATATGCCGTCCCTAAAGGGACTATTTTATCCAAGAAAGTCCCTTTAGGGACGGCATATTGGTAACAAAATGATCTTATAAGCTGATTTTAGAGTCCCGTAAGGACGACATATGAATATTGTTGCAATCTGACAAAGTAGAGTTAAACTGTCAGGAGTATATTTGTTTTCGATAAGTACTAGGGGTCATTCCTATATGCTTTTTAAATACTGCATAAAAAGTACTTTTAGAATTAAAACCCGCCTCAAAAGCTACAGAAAGAATCGTATAATGGCCAAATTTAGGGTCTACTAATTTTTCTTTAGCCGCGGCTACTCTATAGCCATTGACAAAATCCAAAAAATTACAGTCCAATTTTTCGTTGATGACTTGTGAAAGATAATAAGTAGGAATTTTTACTTGCTCAGACAATTGCGCAAGCGTTAGTTCTGGCGATTGGTAGGGTTTTTCGCTTTCCATAAAAGTCCTAATTCTCTCTAAGTATTTATCTTTTTGAGCAGCTTGTAATTTAGATTTTTCATACTTCTGTTTTTGTTTTTCGGTTGATTTGGGAATGGGCATTTGGTGTGGAAAAGCGTGAAATAGCTCAGGTTTGACTAGAGTCGCTATATAAATAGCCATTAAAAATAGGACTTGCCCTAAAGCAAGTATAATAATAGACAAAGTACCCGAGTCGAAAAAAACAAAACCTAGCAAACCTAAAATGGGCACAGACAGCATAACGATAAAAACCAATAACCATCGATGAAACGCATTATCTATAGAAGAAGCGGTGTTACTCAAGTATTTTCGATAATTCAAGGTTAATTTAACTGCTAAAGCAAAATAAATCAAGCCATGTACTACTTTTAACAACCATACCCAAGCATAATCTATAACACCCGTTATAGCAAAGTTTTCGTGATTAGCCACTTTTTCTGCTCCACTTGCCATAAAAGCAGGCATACAATGTAAGAACATTAGGAATGCAGGTATAAAATGAAGCCATTGTATAGGGCGCATTTCAAATCCTTTTTGGGTACAAGCACGCACATAAAGATAAGTAAGTGGCCCATATAAAAAAGCAATAATTCTTGGTACTCCCACTATATGGGGGAAATAAATCAAGACGCCAAAACGGCTAAAAAAATGAGGCAGAAAAAACAAAGTAATGACTAATACTAAAATCCCTAAATATCTATTGGCGCTATTCTTAGCAGATTTGTTGAGTACTAAAAATATACCTAAAGACAATCCTAGAAAGATGCCTATAGTCAAGAATAGTAGTTTAATGTCCTGCATTAACTCGAACTCCATCTAATTGGTTTATATTTTTGAGGTTTTGGTAGTTTTAAGTGTTTATATAGAGGGATATAATGCGCAATATAACAAGGAAAATGGAAAAAGGAAAATTATTGTCTTTTTTGTTGAGGAACAATAAAATTTGAACCAAGATAGCCACGAAAATGATACAATAAAGTCTTTTAATAATTCTTAAACAACTGCCATTCTTCTATAATTTCACCGCCTCGAATCGCCAAGATATTTCCAAAATGCAAAAACACAAATTCGCTCTGATGGGGGCGTAAAAACACAAAATCGTCTACTGCTAATGCTTCTGTAGCGATCGTATTAATCATTGTCTGATTCGTAGAAGCACCGAAAATACCATTCTGTTTGGCACTTGGAGGAAAACAATAATTTGCTTTCCAAAAACCACCATAGATAAAATAAGATTGTTGATTGGTTTTATCTACTCGACTAAGAATATTTTTCATGCCTTCCATTGCAGGTAAAGTCGTTCCATTAAATTTTTTCAAAATGGGTGTAGCAATAAAACAGGCAGGTTTATATATTGTTAAATTAGATGTATCAAAATCAGTTGGTTTCACCAAACAAGAGCCTGCCGAAATATCGTTTAGCGGAGAAGCTGCCGATTGATGTAGTTTAATAGTCGGACTACCTGCCCCATTCAAGGTTAAATCTTCTTGCCATAAACTAGGAAAATCTTTTCGAATTAATTGGATACATTGTTGATAAAAATCAACGGACAATTGTAGGGCTTTATCTTGAGAACGCACAATTTTTGGCAATTTCACCACATGAGGATCATAGCCCATCAAACCACTAAATTCCACATACGCTCTATTAGCTAAGATTAATTGCAGTCCTTTTGCCAAGGTCTTCATATTAGTAAATCCACCTCGACGTAATCCCACATCAATTTCCATATTTAAGCGCAGTTGTTGCCCCGTTTTTTTGGCTAAATCAATGTATTGTTGAATGCGTTCTTCGGTATCTACGAGCCATTGAATTTGCTGATAAGCATTAAAATTAAAATCATTTTTTGGTAGGTTTTCATAAAAATAATTCGCTGTTTTAATAGGCATGGGTTTACCTAATAAAATATCCACTTTTTCATCACAGCGAGCCGACAAATCACTTAAAAACGGTTGATGAAACACCATCAATTTATTAGTCTTCGCCTTATTCCTAATATAATCAACTAATTCTACACAAGGCAAAGATTTGACAACTATTCGAAAAGCTGCTTTTGGATTAAAGGACGTCTTTAAGGTAGCTATATTTTCATCCAATCTATCTAAATCTACTAGAAGACAAGGAATAGCTCTTTTATAATTTTTTAATGTTTGATTGAGCTGTTGAAAATAAGCAGTTGATTTAACTTTTTGCATGGCTTTCGTTTTAAACACGCTAATTTATCTATTCAAGACCAAGCAATTGCTGCAAATAAGGACTAACAAATACCTTATCAGGATCTTGTTCTTTTCTATGCTTCAGAAAACTTGTAAATTCAGGATATAAATCCGCTATTCTTTCAGGCGTTAATTGATTCATTTTACCCCAATGTGGCCGACCACCATACGTCATAAATATCTCCTCTAAAGCAGCAAAATATGGGCGGCAATCTTTCTTGGCATATACATGACAAGCGATATAGGCCGCATCTCGACCATAAGCAGGGCTCATCAAAATATCATCACCTTTGACAAAGCGGCTTTCAATAGGAAAATGGATCTTAAATTTTTTAGAATTGACTGTTTTGACCACTTCTTTAAAAACATCTTCATAAGCTGCTCTAGGAATATTATATTCCATTTCTCTAAATTTGACCATCCGTTGGGTCGCATAAATTTTATGGCTATAATAGACTTTTTTGACATCTGCAATCGTATCTGCTGTTATTTTTGATACTGCCTCATTCTTGGATGGAAACATCTTGGCAAATTCACACAGCAATTTAAAAGCATAATTTTCCAAGACGTATTCTGACCAATAATTAAAGAAATTGATTTTATCTGGTTCGGCAGACGCTACAATATTGGAAGTTTTGGTCCAAGTGGTATCTGTGTAAGGCATCCAATAAAATTCAAAATTTCTATTCGTCTCGTTGCGTTCTTTTAGATTGGCAAAAACAGCAGTTAATGTTTCTTTCTTATTATATAAAGCTAATTTATAGGTAGGTACACATTGTAAGGTAACTTCTGTAATAATGCCCAACACTCCTAAAGATACTTGTGCAGCTTTAAATAATGCTCGATTTTTTGTCTCCGAACAGTCTACAATTTCCCCTTTTCCGTTCACAAATCGTAGGGCAATGACTTGGGTGCTAATGGTACCAAATTCTTCCCCCGTCCCATGCGTCCCTGTACTAATAGTGCCCGCAATAGATTGCACATCAATATCCCCTAAATTTTCCATCGCCATGCCTTCTTTGAATAATAAATCCCCTAATAAATTGAGCTTTGTACCTGCTTTTACTGTTGCTTGTACACGGTCTTTATTCACAGAAATGATCCCTTGATATTTATCCAAACTCACTAAAATATCAGTTGTTTTCACTAAAGCAGTAAAGGAATGACCTGTTCCAATAATCCGTACTTTTTTGCGACTATTGGCAGCTTTCAAAACCAATTGCTGAATTTCAGCTTCTGTAGTTGGATAAGCTATTTCCGAGGGATTAAACACAATATTTCCTGCCCAGTTTTTCATTAAATAAATATTGAAAGTTAAAGGATGGTAGAAAAAAATCATAAATCATAGTTCATAAATCATAAATCTGTCCTGTAAAAACTATATGGATTTATGATGTATGATTTCAGATTTATGATTTTTTGCTCACTCAAAACTAAGGGAACTTTACTCCAAGTTCTGAAAAACCTATCTTGGAGGTACATATATCGCCTATCCTAATAAGAATAAGCTATTTTTTAAGACATTCCTGCAATACCAATAATCAACCCAATAATAATTAATTCAACAATAATCGCTTGAATGCCTTGTTTGCTTTTGCCGTCTGCAATTAAACTAACCACTCGTCCGAGAATAACCGTACTCATTAACACAATTAAAGGTGCTGCCCATTGTGCGACTCCTTGATAAAGCAACATAAATATAACGACTGCACCACCAATTAAAAGGCCGCCTATATCTCCTCGCAAGAAATTTTTCCCAGTTGCATTTCGAGTTTCAATTCCATGCTCTGCCATAATTTTATCAGGCGCAAACATCCATCTTCCGCCAAGAAATAATAATAAAGCTCCGATTAAACCTAAGATTACTTTTAAAGCCATTAACATAATTCGTCTTTTTTGTTTTGATGAAAAAAAAATTGTTCGGTAAGATAAATATTAAAATGTAAAATCAAATCAGAATAAAGAAAATTAGTATAGCCATTTAAAAGAAGAGCCGATAATTTCAGTTAAGCACCTATTAACAATGGGAACACAGCATCTATCCTAATTACAATTTCATAGACTCAACCAATCATTCTGTCGAAAACCTAAGACTACTTTATAAATCCTATTGAATAATAATTATCTTGAGTCGTTGCCCCTTGATATTTTTACCCTATTCTTTTTTATAATAGCAAGTTGCAATATCCCTCTATTTTTCAACCTATAAAATACCTTTTTATGAATCCACGAATTTTTTTATTTTTATTGTGTTTATTAAGCTTACCCAGTTTTAGCGAGGCGCAGTCTAAGAAATCACCAAAAGAGATTGCTTCGGTAGAAGGCATTACAGAATATCAATTGGATAATGGTTTAAAAGTCCTCTTATTTCCCGACAATTCTAAACAGACCATTACCGTTAATATTACTTACATGGTAGGTTCTCGCCATGAAGGGTATGGCGAAACAGGCATGGCGCACTTATTAGAACACCTGGTTTTCAAAGGGTCGCCAAAACACAAAGACATTCCTAAAGAACTTTCTGACCACGGTGCAGAACCAAATGGCACGACCTGGTTTGATAGAACCAATTATTTTGAATCTTTTGCCGCTTCAGAAGAGAACCTTCGTTGGGCTTTAGATTTGGAAGCTGACCGAATGGTTAACTCTTTCATTGCCAAAGAAGATTTAGAAAGTGAAATGACCGTTGTCAGAAATGAGTACGAATCTGGTGAAAATTTCCCTACCAGTGTTTTGTACAAGCGAATGCTATCTTCCGCTTATACTTGGCACAATTACGGCAATACGACTATTGGGGCAAGAGCCGATATTGAGAATGTTCCAATTGATCGCTTACAAGCATTCTATAAAAAATATTATCAACCAGATAATGCGATTTTATTAGTAGCTGGAAAAATTGACGAAGCCAAAACTTTAGAACTGGTAACAGAATATTTTGGCAAAATTCCTAGACCAGAAAGAACTTTAATTCCTACTTATACGGAAGAACCCACGCAAGACGGAGAGCGGTTTGTTAATTTGAAAAGAGCAGGAGATATTAAGGCATTGGCAGTTTTATACCATATTTGTTCGGGTATTCATCCCGACTATGCTTCCATCGAGGTTTTACTGCGAGCATTGAGTAATCGACCATCTGGGCGATTGTACAAAAATTTGATAGATTCTAAAAAAGCCAGTCAACAATATGCTTACTCACAAGCTTTGAAAGAGCCCGGCTTTGCCTATTTTGGTGCAACTACGCTCAAAGAAAACGATTTGGAAGCAGTAAGAACAACTATGCTGGCAACTATAGATTCTTTAGCGACCAATCCGCTAACAGAGGAAGAAGTAAATCGAGCCAAAAGAGAAATTCAAAAGCAGAATGAATTAGCCTTGACAAATACTGAGCGTATTGGGCTTTTTATGAGTGAATATATTGCTATGGGCGATTGGCGGTTATTGTTCATTTCTAGAGATAGGATTGAACAAGTAACAGCAGAAGATGTCGCAAGAGTCGCTCAGTTTTATTTTAAGCCTAGTAATCGAACCATTGGACAGTTTATTCCTATTGCAAAAACAGACCGAGTAGCAATCCCCAAAGCACCAAGTATTTCCACTTTAGTAACGGATTACAAAGGTCGGGCAGTTGTAGCACAAGGGGAAGCCTTCGACCCTTCTCCTGAAAACATTGAACAAAGAACCCTGAAAGGAGCCTTAAATAATGGTACCCAATTTTCTTTATTGCCTAAAGAAACCAAAGGGAATGTAGTAATAGCCCATTTAGGCATTCGGTTTGGTGATGAAAATAATCTTAGTGGCAAACGAACAGCTGCGGCCTTAGCAGCAGCTATGATAGATAAAGGAGGCGCAGGTATGACTCGACAAGAAATTAAAGATTTTTGGGACGAACATAAAGCACAAGTTAGTTTTTATGGTGGTGGTGGTAGACAATTTGTAAGGATTGAAACGACGAACGAACAGCTAAATCCTGTAATGGAAAAGGTATTAGCCTTATTAAAAGCACCTGAATTTCCACAAAATGAATTTGACAATCTAATTACTCAAAGAATCGCTTCCATTGAGCAATTCAAATCTGAACCCTTTAGCAAAGGGAATCAAATATTGTCCAAGCACATGAATACGCATGATGCGGACCATATTAATTATCCAGAATCACCAGAGGAATCTATTGCTAATCTAAAAGCAGCTAAACTACCAGCAATAAAAGATTTTTATGAGCAATTTTATGGAGGTGGCAAAAGTTCAACCATTACCGTCATCGGCGATTTTGAGGCAGAATCTGTTAAGAAAATCATCGAAGACCAATTAGGCACTTGGAAAAAAGGATTGCCTTACGAACGTCCAATTGAAACACCTTATGCTGGTAAGCCTATCAATACGGATACTAAAACGCCAGATAAGGCCAACGCCGTATTTATGGTTCGACAACAATTAAAAATGAATGATAGTCATCTAGATTATGTAGCACTACATGTCGGTAATTATCTATTAGGGGGTGGTTTTTTAAATTCTCGTTTAGCTGCGCGAATTCGACAAAAAGACGGCTTAAGTTATGGTGTCGGTTCTTTTTTAGGAGCAGATGGCAAAGACCCTATTGCCACTTTCGGAGCGCAAGCTATTTATAACCCTGCCAATAAAGAAAAATTGGAAAAGGCATTTTTTGAAGAGATTGAAAAAGTAATAACCGAAGGGTTTACTCAAGAAGAATTAGATGCTGCCAAAAAAGGCTTACTACAAGGAAATATCTTAGACAGAGCAGATGATGGCAGGTTACTAACCGTATTAAATAATAATATGTTTTATCATAGAGATATGAGCTACTTCTCTAAATTTGATGAACAAATTGGTAATTTAACGCTTGAACAAGTCAATACTGCCTTTAAAAAACATATTCAGCCAGGCCAATTTAATGTCGTAAAAGCAGGCGATTTTAAAGAAGCAGTTATTAAGCCTTAAGCTAAACAGCAAAGCGCTGGGGGCGAAGGGCAAAGGGCTAAAAACAGTAGTAAATACTTATGCAAAATTAATCGACATTTTAGAAATTGAGGAATGAGTTGATGAGTTCATAAGATAAATGAGTAAACAAAGCGTTTTAGATCAAATGCTAATCTCATAAGTCTCATTAGCTTAGTATCCTCAAAAAGTGTCGAATATTTCTATTCAGGTATTTATTTTCAAAAATTGATTATTTTAATCCTAAATATTTTTTAATTTTCTGTTTAATAACCCTTTGCCCCATGTCCTCTCTGCTAAACAATTATTCTTACATTTTTATTTTCATCGAATGGACATTATAATCAGACAAGAACAACCAAAAGACCATGCTACTGTTTTCCAAATCGTCGAAACCGCTTTTAAAACGATGAAATATAGTAGTCATACCGAACAATTCATTGTCGAAAAACTCCGTAAATCGGATGCTTTTATTTCCGAGTTATCGTTAATTGCGGAATTGGAGGGGCAATTGGTAGGGTATATTATTTTAAGTAAAATCCATATTGATTCGAGTAATCACCTAATTGATGCTTTGTCTCTAGGCCCTGTAGCTGTATTACCTGAATTTCAAAAGCAAGGAATTGGTGGCCAATTGATTAAAAAAGCACATAAAATCGCTAAATCGTTAGGCCATGAAATCATTATCTTACTGGGCCATAAAGATTATTATCCTCGTTTTGGTTATGAGTTGACCAGCAAATATGGCATTCAATTGCCTTTTGACTCCGCCCCAGAAAATTGTATGGTATTAGGGCTGAATGCCAATAGTTTGAAAGGAGTTAGTGGAAAGGTGGTTTATTCTAAGCCGTTTTTGGAATAAAAGGAAGTATCTCCTTACCGAACCACCACCAAAGACTTAACACCCAATTCTTGCAACCCTTCTCCCAAAACCTTCACAAAATACATCCCTTCTGCTAAGGAACGTACATTCAATTCAATAGGTGTTTGGTTGGCTACCGCTTTCATTTCCTGCACTACCCTACCCTTGGCATCTACAATTTGAATTTGCAAATCGCCTTTTATGACCCCATTAATTTTTAAAGTGGAAAAATCAGCGACTCGGTTCGGATATAATTGCAATTGAATAGTCGCATCGTCCAATTCAGTACTTGAAGTACTCAAAGTAAAATCTGGAGACGCATACACTTCTTGTCCACCTAATAAAGTCAATAGTACATTGGTGTTGCGAATCTGATTTTTATCAATGGAAAAAATATCTCTATCCACAATAATCATATCCGCCAATTTGCCCACTTCCAAACTACCTGTTTTATCTTCGTGGCGCATCACATAAGCCGCATCAATTGTGTAGGCTCTAACAGCCGCTGCTACGGTCGGCAATTCTTGTGGCGCTCTAGTCACCGCATTTTGAATACCAACAAATGGGTTTAAATCGCTCACATCCCAATCGCTACTTAAAGTCAAGCGAGCCTCCGCTTCGTAAAAAGATTTAATCGGGTATAAATCTTCGGTACGTTCTTTCCCAATTAAAAATTCGGCTTCGTCCCAATTAGCTGGCTGCGTAAACTCCCCTGCCACTTGCACATCAGGTACCACATTTAAGGTTTTAAATCGAGAAATGTCACTTGGTCGAACAATTTCACAATGCGTAATTCGATGCCTTGCCCCTATATCTCCATTCGTATTTCTAGCCGTTTCTATGGCATCCAAAGATTCTGAGATACCTCTATCCCCAATGGCATGAATAAAAAAATCAAACCCTTCTTGTTCCATCGTAGTGATAAATGTCTTTAGTCGTTCGCCAGAAAAATAATTTAAACCTTTATCAAAAGGTAAACCTAAATGGTCGTGATAAGGTTCGTGCAAGGCAGCCGTTGCATTAATGGTAATCCCATCGCTATATAATTTAATTTGGGTTGCTCTTAATAAATCATCTCCATCATCATATAATTCCTTCAAAGCAGCAATCAACTCTTCATCCGAATCGTCAGGATACGCCCATAAACCCATGACTACTCTCGCCGTTAATTGCCCTTCTTCTCTTGCTCGATACCAAGCGTCCTGCATATTTCTTTTCCAATAGGTTCGACCATCTACCATCGACGTAATCCCATTTTGTGCCAATTGGGGCAATCCAAATTCTATCAATCCTGTATAATTACCATCTTCTAGTGCGGTATTGGTTTTAAAGGCTTGCGCCAATACTTCGTCTCCTGCATTGTCCAATAAAACACCATTAGGCATTCCAGTAAAGGCATCTTTTAAAATATGTCCGCCAATGGGGTCTTCCGTATTTTCATCAAAGCCAATTCGTTCTAAGCCTTTGGAATTTACCCAAACCGAATGGGATGTTTTTTCCAAAATGGCAATCGGTTGGTCAGGAAATAACTCATCTAACATTTCTACAGGTGGTCGAGTGGCTTCCAATAAGGGAAATAAAGAATGTCCCGATGCGACTAACCAACCATTGGAATTTGGCTGCAATCCGCAATCAAACAATACATCTAAATAGTTTTCTGGATCGGTTTCATTATCATCCAAAAGGCATTCTCCCCAAGCATTGGCACTTGCTTCTAAAGCATGAATATGAACATCATGAATCCCGGGCAAAATCAAACTTCCATCCAAATCCAAAAATGCTGTATTGTCGCCAATAAAAGCATCTATCCCTTCGTCATTGCCTATATAAATAATGTTGCCATCTTTAATCGCAATGGCTTGAGCAAAATCATCGTTGGCATTGGCGGTGTATATTTTACCATTAAAATAAGCTTGGTCAGCTGTTTGAGCGGTGGTGCAAGCAGAAATCCAAAATAAGGCAAGAATAAACCCAAGTAATTTCATAACTTCTATGTTTTTAACAATAAGGAAATACGAATACAAAGGAAAGAAAATTATTACACAAATTTGCCTTAATTCTCAATGATAAGGATTGAATGGAGGGGGCTGATTTTATAAAAAACCGCTTCCTAATAAGTAATGCGTGTTGATTAATCGGGTAAAATTTAGGGCTAAGGTTTTTTCGATAGTTTTTTCAAAAAAATCAATGAATAGCAAAACTATTGATTTATTTTTTTGGGAAAAATAGCGGAAAAAGATAGCTATAAATTATCCGATTAATTAGCTTGCATTACTTAATATCAACTATTGCAATAAATTCCTCAATATTTTTACGTTTTTCCAGCTACTACCAAAATATTTACGTAGCTTCACCTACCTGACCAATTTTCCAAACCCCTCTTAAATTCCCCATAAAATTCGAGACGTACTATATTTTTTGAGAGAACAATAACTATGGCAAATATTTTTTCTAGAAATCTAAGCATTCGTTCCAGACTGATGCTGCTGCTAATTTTAGTAAGTGCATTGGCTTCTTTAGTCTTAATCTTCATTGGTTATCAAACAGGCAAGACCGCTATTACTGAAGGGATTTTCAATCAATTGAAAAAGAAGATTTGGCGGTAGATTGTAATAGTAGATTAACGGAGCATTATGAATGGTTCATTGACCGATTATTGCAAAATCTGGAGGTCAAGCCCAATGTAGAATTATACTACCCTACTTCTTTAGAAGCCTGTCATCTGCAATATGAATACATTGTTGAAAATCCAAATCCGCCTGGCGACAAACATTTGATGCTAGATGCAAAAAATGACAGTCAATATAACAAAGTACATAAAAAATATCATCAATACCTAACGGATGTTATTTTGAAATTTGGCTTTTATGATATTTTCTTAATTGATTTAGAAAAAGGCGATATTGTTTATACCGCTTATAAAGAAACTGATTTTGCCACCAACCTTTATAACGGCCCTTATCGAGAAAGTAATTTAGCAGAGCTAGCACGGCAGTTAAGGATGAATAGAGATTTAAATAAGGCGCAGATTATAGATTTTAGTACCTATCGACCATCCTATGGCGCACCTGCGGCTTTTATCGGGATGCCTATTACGGAAGGTAGCGAGACTATCGGTGCTTTGGTTTTACAATTACCTGTTAATGAAATCAACCGTATCACAACGGGTAATTTTAATTGGGAAGAAGATGGTTTAGGAACTTCTGGCGAGACGTATCTAGTCGGAGAAGACCACCTAATGCGTTCTATATCTAGGTTTTATTTGCAAGACACCCTTGGTTATCAAGCTGCTTTAATGGACTTAGGGGTTGAAAAAGAAGTGGTCGAAAAAATGTATCGTTTAGGCACCACTATCAAACAACAAAGAGTCAAAACAGAAGGGGTAGAATCCGCTCTAGCTGGCAACCAGGATACTAAAATTATTGAAGATTATCGGCATGTTCCTGTTTTAAGTTCTTATGCTAAATTAAAATTAGATGGTTTAAACTGGGCTATTTTATCTGAAATCGATGAAGCAGAAGCGAATATCCCGATTATAGAATTTGAAAAACAGGTATTTATTGCGCTGTGTATTCTCTTGATTTAATTGATTAATCGTTTGCTGTAAAGCTTGGCTATCTTCAATTTTTTCTCTGGCGGTAGCCTCTTGTGCTTGCTCTGTTGCTTGTTGCTCTACTTCATCATTGGTGCTTTCTATTTTTTCTAGTAACGCAGCTATTTTGTTCAGTAAGCTAGATTTATAACGTTCCACATTCTTGGCCCAGACAAACGTATACCGATTGGCTACCGATTCCATTTTTGTGCCGTCTACATAATAATCTTGTAGCCGTACTTGTCCTTCTTCTATTAATAAGGATAAGATGTGGGCAAATACAGATTTAACCGTATCTTTTAATTTACCTCGGCGAAAACGATTGAGTGAATTATGGTCTGGCTGCTGCATACCACATAACCACATGAAACAGATATTCTCTTTTAAGGCTTTTTCTATGCTCCGTGAGGAATATTTTTTGCAGACATAGCCATACACTAAGGCTTTAAGCATCATTCGGGGATGGTAACTACTCGTACCTCCTCCTTTATAGGTGCTTAGTATGGGCTGTAAATCCATCCCATCTATTACTTGATTTATCAACCGTACTATATGATGCGGTGGTATCATTTCCCCCAGACTTGGAGGAAATAGCCATATTTGGTCTTGCTAGTAAGGCTTGAAGACTACCTGATTATGACGTTTTTGTAGTTTTTTCATATCTCTTAGAATTGTCTATAAGATACGATTTTTTGACCAATTTTTCAATGAACTTTTTTGATTGTTTTTTAGGGTCTTTTGAGACAGCCCCTTATACCTCTTTTGTTCGGCTGCTTCGCAGCCGAACAAAACCTTAAAAAACTTTTGTTACACTGTAGTTAATTTGAATTGGCATCGAGCCAATTCAAATTAACAAGGTTTTAAAGAGGAGACAAAAGGAATTTTGAAAAAATTCCTTTTGTCTCCTCTTTAAAACCTCTATCAAATGAGGTAGGCTCGATCCTAGGTTTAACCTCCCCCTAAAAAATGCTTGTTGGATGTTAAGAGAATCATAGCGATCAAAAGCGGTCAAATGCTGGGCGATACTTTCAAAGTATCGCCCAGCATTTGACCGCTTTTGACTAAATAGATTTACCAAACATTAGGTAGTTAAATTTTAGGGTTGTTTCAAATCTCCTAGACTCTTTGCTAAACAAACACCAATAATTCTTATTCTTTTATCGTTATAAATTTTGCCTTATATTGGTGACAAAACCTAAACCTATTCCAGCTAATGTATCAAAACCGACCTCAATTGGCATTAAATTCAAATCAACCAACCAATTCTACTGATAATGGCTTTGCGGACCAGCAAGTGTTTGCTGCTATTAAAAATAGTAATGGCAATAGTCAGGTTATATTAAAATGGTTTTTTGAAGATGTAAAAGGCTATTCGATTGGGGTTTGGCGAAAAAAATATCGAGACATTTCTGATGAAATTTGGGAAGATATTTTTACGGATGCGACGATTAAATTGATTACTAGAGTAAAAAAAGGATTGACTTTAAAAGAAGGAACCCGATTAAAAAGTTATTTTACTACTGTAGTCGAATATACCGTACTAGATCATTTTGCTAAAAGTAAAAAAGAAAAAGTACTCCCTTTAGAAGCAACACAAAGAGTAACGGCAAGTAATGACAGCTATCAATTTGAAGAAAATCAAATGGCGGCTATCATTCATCAAAAATTACAAGACATAACTGAAAATGCAGAACAGGTTAAAGTAATTTTATTAGTCGCTAAAGGATATAGATACAAAGAGATTGTGCAAAAAACGAGTTATAAAAGTGAAGGGGCTTGTCGGAATGCTTATATGAAAGGTAAAAAAAGAATCATTAACTATTTAATCCAGCATCCAGCGGAAGGACGGGAATTGAAAAGGATGCTGATGCGGAATAAGTTGTAACTAAAAGACAATAAGTACTTCTACAAAAGTAAACGACACATTTAGAAAACGGGTAATGAGTTGATGAGTTTATAAGATAAATGAAGTAAACAAAGCGTTTTAGACCAAATGCTATTCTCATAAACTCATAAATCTCATTAACTTAGTATTCTCAAAAAGTGTCGAATATTTCTGCTCAGATACTTAAATACAATCAATATGAATTATTTTGAAAAAATTGAGGCGTATAGAAATGGGACACTAAGTGAGGTAGAACACTTAGTGTTTGAGAAAGCATTGGCACAAAGTCTGAAATTGCAGGAAGAAATTGCAGCCTATGATTTTGCACATAGTTTATTTGATTTTGCTGGGGAAACCTTGTCAGATAAAGCAATTCTAGAACCAGAAGCATCCCATACAGCAGACTTATTAATTAATTTTGCTGCTAATAATCTTTCAGAAATTGAAATTTTAGATCAACCGTCACCAGCCAAAAATACAGCGACAATCCGAAAAATACAGCCAGCAACAAACAGAACAGCTTGGTTAGTTGCAGCTTCTATGTTATTAGTATTAAGTTTGATTGGCACTCAATTTTACACATCTCCATCAGCAATCAACGGTTTGGATACAGCAATCGTTGCAAATGAACCGATAGAAACTGTAATTGCTGAACCTATTAACCCAGTAACGACTACCTCCCCAAAAGCGTCCGTTTCAAAAGTAAAATCAATTGTTACTAAGCCTAATTATCCACCCAAAAAAGAAAAAAAGAAAAAAATTATTGTTCCAAAAACAATTGTTAAGGTCGCAGCAATACCACAAGAAAAAGTAATCAATGTATCCAAAACGCCTATTAATAAGCCTTCCATGCACAAACTTTCGGCAGAAGAAATTACGACCCAAAAAGTAATATCCCTAGGAGAATCCGTTGTATATGAAGGCAATCATTCCGTTACTTTAGAAGCAGGTTTTCATGCCAAAGCAGGCGCTAGTTTTGTAGCGACTTCTGATAATAATGCTAATCTTTTAGCGAATAAGGTAATTGATAGCAATACCCCTACTGTTTATAAAGCTAGTAACACGATTACGCTAAAACCGGGGTTCCACGTCAAATCAGGGGCAGATTTTGCTGCCAAAACTGAATCAACTAAAGAATTGTCTACTGATGTCGTTATTTCAGATAAAGAGGCAGTTGTTTTTAAAGCGGAAAATACCATTACCTTTAAACCTGGGTTTCATGCCAAAGCAGGTGCTACAATGGCTGCTATTGTGGGAAAATAAAAACTAAATCAAAAGTCCTTTTTCAAAAAGAAAATCAAAAATCAGTTGATCGACAGGAGAGATTTTAGCTCTGTCTGCATTGGTCAACCAAGCCACTTCTGCAATTTCTGCAGCCGCTTCAATTGTTCCCTCATAGTCCGCCGAATAACATTGCATGAGTACTTGAATACCTGCGGCATGGCTATCCGCTTGTGCTTGAAAATTGCCAACAAAGGCAATAGTTGAAGGGATTAAATCAACGGTTAATTCTTCTTTTATTTCTCTGATTAGAGCTGCTTCGTCACTTTCTCCTATCTCTCTTTTCCCACCAGGAATATAAAATTTAGATTTTCCCTTACTTCTAGTACTTAGAATTTTTTGCTCTTGTAAGTGAATCCAAGCAAGCTTGTCGATAACTTTCATGGTAAGAATTTTTTAAATTTGAAATGGATACAAAAAAATTAGGATGGATTGCAAAATTAATGTTTACTTTAGGGAAAAAGAAAAAATAATCTACACAAAAAGATAATACACATTATAAGGAAAATCCGTTTAAATCCGACTAATCCGTTAAATCCGTTTGCAATCCTCCTAGCTCGTCTGCGTAAAGCTCTTGCTCCGATGCATCGGAGTTATTTTTCACGAAATCTCTTAGACAATGATAAAATTGCGAAAAACTCAAATCATGATTCAGAAAAATCTATTATTCCTCTGTTATTTTTTCCTACCCATTATTGCTTTTGCCCAAACAAGCAAAGTCTACGATAATTTGTCTATGACGAGCAAAATACTCGATATGGAAAGAAAATATGCCGTCTACTTACCTCCTAGTTATGAAAGTTCGGAACGATCTTATCCGGTATTATATTTATTGCATGGCGCTGGAGATGACCAAACGGGTTGGGTGCAATTTGGTGAAATTCAACATATTTTAGACAAAGCTATTAAAGAAGGGAAAGCAACACCTATGATCGTCATTATGCCCGATGCCGACACGAAAATTAGAGGCTATTTTAACAGCCCAGATAATAAATGGCGTTATGAAGATTTCTTTTTTGAAGAATTGATGCCCCATGTAGAACAAAAATTCCGAATTAAAGGGGAGAAAAGATACCGTGCTGTGGCAGGCTTATCTATGGGCGGTGGTGGTTCTTTTCAATATGCTTTGCATCGGCCAGAACTATTTTCTTCCGCTTGTCCATTGAGTGCCAGTACAGGACCATTGACCATAGAAGAAGCTAAAAATTGGGTAAAGTGGATTAATAAGGATGAAAAAACTTATACAGCAGCAGAAATGCAAAATTGGTTTGAAAAATATAGCACCACAGAATATTTAAAAAAGATGGAAGTATCTAAAGATAGGAATAAACAAGTCCGTTGGTTCATAGACTGCGGAGACGATGACTTTTTATTTGAAGGTAATTCCTTAGTACATATTGCTATGAGAAAAAAGGAAATAAAGCATGAATTTAGAATTCGAAATGGCGAACATAGCTGGACGTATTGGCGGGAGTCTTTGCCTGTGGTTTTGAGTTTTGTTTCCGATGCTTTTCATCAGTTTTAAAAACGTAGGCGATGCGATACACCTCAATGTCTTTACCTTTGAAACCATCCTAAAATTTAACTGCTTAATATTTGGTAGGCATATTTAGTAAAATGAGATTAAATGGTGGACAATACTTTGAAAGTCTAACGACACCCCACAAGTTTGCTTTAGGGAAAAAGGTACGCAGTACCGATAATATTTGTAATCTCTGTGTCTAAAATACCGTACCAAAGGTGCGTAGCACCGACCACATTTAGCTACATTTTAACAAATGTGGTCGGTGCTACTGCTCCTTTTACCCAAAAAAGATTCCGATGAATCAGCACAAGTTGTGGGGTATCAATAAACTTTAAAAGTATCACCCAATATTTAATCCATCTTACCGTTAGAATTTCTCTTACAAATCAAACTTAATCCCCTGCGCCAAAGGCACCGTCGTACTATAATTAATCGTATTTGTTTGTCGGCGCATATAAGCTCTCCAGGCATCAGAACCACTTTCTCGACCACCGCCCGTCTCTTTTTCGCCACCAAAAGCGCCGCCAATTTCTGCACCAGACGTACCAATATTGACATTCGCAATGCCGCAATCTGAACCAGCAACCGATAAAAACAATTCTGCTTCTCGTAGATTATTCGTCATAATAGCAGAGGATAAACCCTGTGGTACATTATTTTGAATGGCAATCGCTTCCTCTAAATCCGTATATTTTAATAAATATAAAATCGGAGCAAAGGTTTCTGTCTTAATAATGGCTGCATCCGTCGCAATTTCAGCAATACAAGGTTTGACATAGCAACCGCTCGTATAGTCATCCCCTTCCAAAACGCCCCCTTCAACGACCATTTTACCGCCCTGATTACCAATTTCTACAATCGCATTTTGATAAGCTTTCACCGCATCCGTATCAATTAATGGACCGACATGATTATTTTCATCTAACGGATTCCCTATTCTAATTTGTTGGTAAGCTTTAGTTAATCTTTGCTTTACTTCCTCATAAATAGATTCATGGATAATTAATCGACGAGTAGAGGTACAACGTTGCCCACAGGTACCAACTGCACCAAAAACAGCACCGACTAAGACAACATCTAAATCTGCATTAGGGGTGACGATAATCGCATTATTCCCTCCTAATTCTAATAATGTTTTACCCATTCTACCAGCGACGGTAGCACCAACAATTTTACCCATTCTAGTACTACCTGTGGCGGAAATCAAGGGTATTCTTTCATCTTTGGTCAACATCTCACCAACTTTATAATCACCATTGATTAAACAACTAACCCCTTCTGGAACATTATTGGCTTTTAAGACCTCGTGGAAAATATTCTGACAAGCTACTGCACATAGTGGCGCTTTTTCAGATGGCTTCCAAACACAAACATCTCCACAAACTAAGGCAATCATGGCATTCCAAGACCATACGGCTACTGGGAAATTAAAAGCAGAGATAATGCCTACAATTCCCATTGGATGCCATTGTTCATACATGCGGTGATTGGGGCGCTCAGAATGCATCGTCAAACCATATAATTGACGAGATAGACCAACTGCAAAATCACAAATATCAATCATCTCTTGTACTTCCCCATAGCCTTCTTGCAGACTTTTACCCATTTCATAAGACACCAGGCTGCCAAGTGCTTCTTTATTAATACGAAGTGCCTCGCCATATTGCCGAACAATTTCTCCACGCTTGGGAGCTGGCATTTTTCGCCAAACTTTAAAAGCTGCTTCTGCTGTTGCAATAACTTGGTCATATTCGGCACGAGTAGTTTTACTCACACTACCAATAAACGCGCCATCAACAGGGGAAAAAGATTTTATATATTTACTAGAATTGGTGGATGCTAAGCCAGTTGAAGTACCAGGATTGTACTTTTTTAAGCCTAATTTTTTTAGAAAAGAGGTATTCATTTATATAGTTTTATTTGTGACTATTTAGAAAAGAGTATTCAAATATTGTATTTACTCCCCTTGTACACTAGCCTGACTTTCTAAATAAGAAAAAGGCTTAGGGTATTAAAATTAATAGGCAACCAATTCCTGCAGAGCTATTTTCAAACGATCGATTGGTAAAAACTGTTTTTCTAAACTTTTGGCAAAGGGTATTGGTGTATCCATACTTGCGACTCTCATCACGGGCGCATCCAAATGTTTGAATAAATGTTGGGCTATATGGGCAGACAATTCTGCCCCAATTCCACCGACTAAGGTATCTTCATGTAACAGGATAACTCGATTGGTCTTTTGAACTGTTTTTGCAATAGCATCATAATCCAAAGGGGCTAAACTTCTTAAATCTAAAATATCAACTGATACTCCTAATTCTTCGCTTACTTCCTGCGCCCATTTCACGCCTAAACCATAGGTGATAATGGAAGCTTGGGTGCCTGCTGCCACTAGGTTGGCTTTTCCGATTTCAATCGTATAATAATCAGTCGGTACTGCTCCTGTCAAACTTCTATACAAAGCTTTATGCTCAAAAAACAAAACTGGATTCGGGTCCGCTAAACTTGCTAATAATAAACCTTTAGCATCCGCTGGATTGGAAGGATAAACAATTTTTAGACCTGGTGTTTTGAAAAACCAAGCTTCATTTGTTTGGGAATGAAAAGGGCCTGCGCCCACACTTCCGCCACAGGGCATCCGAACAACTACATCTGCATTAGCCCCCCAACGATAATGCAACTTAGCTAAGTTATTAACAATTTGATTAAAGCCACAAGTGACAAAATCGGCAAATTGCATTTCTACCATTGCCTTCATCCCTTTTAAACTCAAACCTAATCCAACGCCCACAATAGCACTTTCGCAGATGGGTGTATTGCGTACCCTACCTTTACCATATTTTTCTACAAAGCCATTGGTAATTTTAAAAACACCGCCATAATCAGCAATATCTTGCCCCATTAAAACCAAATCGTCATATCGTTGCATACCAGTATCTAAAGCTTCAGTAATAGCATCAATAAATCGAATCTCTTTGGTAGCAGTAGTTGCTGGATGGATGGCAGTAATATCATGTGCTTTATAAAGGTCCGCTAACTCTTCTGTTACATTTGCAGTAGGTATATCTTCTGAAAAAGCAATATCAATCGCCTCATTAATTTCCGCTTTAATGCCTGCTTTTAATGCTTGAATATAATGCTCCTCTATCAATCCTTCTGCTAATAAAAACTGTTCAAAATTGTGAACGGGATCTCTTTTTGTCCAATAGTCCATCAGGTCAGTTGGCACATATTTTACGCCACTTGCCTCCTCATGCCCTCTTTGCCGAAAGGTCACACATTCTATTAAAACAGGTGCTGGTTTTTTTCGCAATGCTTTAGCTAATTTGCTAATGGTTTGGTAGACTTCAATAATATTATTCCCATCAATTCGCAGCGATTTCATGCCATAACCAATACCTTTGTCCGAAATATGTGCACAATGATATTGTTCGCTGGTTGGTGTAGATAAACCGTATCCATTATTTTCAACCAAAAAGATCACGGGTAATTGCCAAACGGCTGCTACATTCAATGCCTCATGAAATTCGCCTTCACTTGTTCCTCCTTCGCCTGTAAAAGCTAAACTTACTTTATTTTCGCCTTTTAATTTATGAGCTAAACCCACGCCTGCCGCCAAAGATAACTGTGGCCCTAAATGAGAAATCATGCCTACTGTGGCATATTCTAAAGTACCAAAATGAAAGGAACGGTCTCTGCCTTTGGTAAAACCAGATAACTTGCCTTGCCATTGGGCAAACAAACGTGCCAAGGGGATATTTCGGCTGGTAAACACCCCTAAATTCCGATGCATCGGGAAGATAATTTCATCTGCCTCCAATGCCATACCAACTCCAACGGCAATTGCCTCTTGCCCAATTCCAGAAAACCATTTGCTAATTTTTCCTTGTCGCAATAACAGGAGCATTTTTTCCTCTATCATTCTAGGTTTGACCAAACCGTCATAGAGTGCCAGCAGTTTCTTTTTGGAGAGTCTTCCTTTTTTATATTGGATGATTGGTGTTTCTATTTTTGTCATTGCTATTTTTTTGGAAGAACAGAGAGTAGAGATCATTTCATTGAGAGAAAAGAGACTGTTAAGGCAGGGTTTGCAAAACAATCTAATGCTCTTTCATTAAATATTCTCATCTATGCTCTATTCTCTCTATTTAAAAGCATTCAATCCCGTAACATCCATCCCCGTAATCAACAAATGAATATCATGTGTTCCTTCATAGGTGATAACCGATTCCAAATTCATACTATGTCGCATCATTGGATATTCCCCTGTAATACCCATGCCGCCATGAATCTGTCTCGCCTCTCTAGCAATCTTTATAGCCATTTCAACATTATTTCTT
>CAZXYA010000064.1:0-25006 GCA_964644655.1 uncultured Saprospiraceae bacterium
TAAACTTTACCTTTTTTACGCTATGTGCAAATAACCCCATGATGGCGTTCCATTATTTTCCATTTGCTCAAAAATCTCTGTTTCCACGTATTTAGGAGTAGTATATCCCGAAGGTGCCATCAGTACATCTGTACCCCTAACCGTTCCTAATGCTCTATTTCCACTACCTGAATGACAAGAATCCATAGTGAGAATTACTTGCCCTGAGGGACCTAGTTTTTTTCTAATACGCTGTGTGAGATTATTGATTTCATCATCAGTCAACAACTTACTTCCTTCACATATGCCTTCTTGATAATTTTTTGGAGAGTCATAAGGTACAAAAGCTTCATCATAGCCATCTGCTTCGTCTCCGTTAAAATCTCTTATTTGTTGTCCATGTCCAGAAAAATGTAGCAATACAACATCTCCTATATTTAATTTCCTATTAAGCTGATTAAAAGCTTTAACGATATTATCTTTCGTCGCTTCTTCATTAGTCAATATGGTCATATTTTGCGCTGCAAAATTATGAATTAAAAGTGCTTCCTTTAGATGAACAATATCATTAACACTTGCTAAATTATCCCATTTTCCCCATTCAGGATATTCACCGACACCAACTAATAATGCATATTTTTCAGCTTGCATAACACTGGAAGAAAGGATTAAAAATAAAAATAGGATAGTAGTAGTTCTCATTTTTTTATATTTACTTTTCAAGGGAAACTAATAGTGCGGATGCTTTATTATGCAAAAAAACATTCAAACTATTTACCTTTTTTAAAGAAGTAATAGCTAATTCTTTTTTTCCTAATTTAAGATAGGCCAAACCTAAATAATAGTTTTTTGGGTCTTGTAATTCTTTCTTTGCCTCTAAATCATTCAATAACTCAATAGCCTTATTTGGCTGGTCTATTCCCAAATATGCAATGGCTGAATATAAACGAGCTTGGTTATTATCATTTTTTGTTGCATACTTTTGTAATTCTACAGCCGCTTTTTGATAGTTTTTACTTTTATAAGTATCGTAAAGTGTTGGATGATCATCCCCTCCTCTTTTTTGATATGGATAGTGAACAAAATTATCATTCGCTAACGCTACCTGTTCAGGTGACACAGTCGGTTTATTCGGAAAGACTAACCACCAAGTTGCAATAAGTAAAACCAATACGGAAGCGGCTAAAGCTAGTATTTTTCTAGATAAATAAAATACTTTAGGCGCTCCTTCCTCTTCCTCCATTTCTTTATCAGCCTCTTCAAATAAACCTTTCAGCTTTGTTACTTCTGCTAGTTCTTTATAAAAGGATACTTCTTTTGCTAAATCTGCATCATTGGTCACTTTTTTTTCAAACTCAGCAAGGGGTTTTCCTTTTAATTCATTTCTAACGTATTTTTCTATTTGATTATAATCAAAATTATTTTCCATAATTGAATTATTAGAGGATTCCTAATTTTCTTTTGATTCTATAAATACATCGCGCTCTTTCAGAGGGCAAATTTCTAGGTGGCATATTCAGGATAGGTCCAATTTTGCTATCTTCCATTTTCTTAAAATAAAAAAGCTGAAGTATTTTTTGACATCTTTCACCTAATTCAGATATTGCTTTACTAATTTGTTGGAATTGCGACTCCTCTATTTCTTTTTTACTCAGTTCATCGAATTCAGTGTCATTTTCAGTTGATAGTACCTTTTTATCAATATCCTCATTTATTGGCAATGTTCTATCTTCATTTCTGCGCCTAAGTTTATTTAACCATTGATTTTTTGTAATAGCATAAAGATAAGACGTTACCTTATGCTTAATTTTAAAATCTTTATTTTTTAATTTTTCAATTAATACCAACATTGCTACCTGAAACATATCTTTAGCATTGTCTTCTGTACCTTGATTTTTTAGCACAAAGCTAGCACAATATCTAAAGGCATACTTATAAAGTTCTTTTACCGCTTGATTATCTCCTTCCCTAATTCTATTGAGCAATTCGTTTTGTGAATGTAAATCCATTTAAGGTTCTTTTGTTAGTAATCGAATTCTATAAATGTAACAGCTAAATTTAAAATAATTTTTGAAAAATAATAAATTGAAGCAAAATTAAATAACAAATAAGTAATTTCTGTAACTATGTGAAGGTCGAATAAAACAAAATATATGTTGCAATACTACTGCTTCTCAAAGCATTACTAAACCATCAACTATTCCTAAGCCAGTAGTTAAACCAACCAGTATTACGACTACTTCTAACTACTCTTCTCCATCAAAAAAAGAGATAGAAAAACGAGTTAATGACTATTCAAAAAATGCTTACGAGAAAATAAAAGATTGTTGCGGTAGTAATGGTAGTAAGCATAAATGGAAAATTGAAGAATATTCATTTGACCAAAATAATAATGTCTTAAAAATTAAAATGGGAATTACATGGAAATCTTATATTGGTTCAGATATGGAAATATATTATTATATGCTATGTGGACTTGATGGTAGTAACCCATCTTGGAAGGATACTTCATCTAAAGGAATATTATACCCTATGTGTCGAAGTTGTGATTTAGGAAGAACATTAAAATATTAAATTGATCCTGCCTCCATGTTTACTTAAATCGTCTGGCCCGATTGATTAAACAGTATCAAATACAAGTGAAAGGGCAGATAATGTAAGGCCCGTTTGGGTTTTAGAAGCGGACATAAGAAGTTGTTTTTCTGAAATATCACACCCATGGTTATTGAAGCATATTCCAATGGAAAAGCGGATATTAATTCAATGGTTAAAAGCAGATTGTTTTGAGAAACGACAATTTCGGGGGTTTGAGATGACTTATGTTTAGGGGGTGATTGATATATTTAGTAAACATGTTGTTGTGGTTTTAAAAACTATAATAATTTCCACTACTTTATGAGTTCTTTTATCTAATTTTTACTATATTGTGCTTAATAAACGTTTACTCAATGAAACCTGCCGCTCGTATTTCTGATATGCATACTTGTCCACTTTCAGATGGACCTAAACCACATGTTGGCGGTCCGATTATTGGTCCTGGGATGCCAACCGTTTTAATTGGAGGAATGCCTGCTGCTGTAGTTGGAGATAGTTGTGTTTGTGTTGGCCCTCCTGATACAACTGTTATGGGGTCTTCTACTGTATTGATTGGTGGTAAATCTGCTATACGGATGGGAGATACGACAGCACATGGTGGCACTATTATAGGTGGCTTACCTACTGTACTTATTGGAGGATAACCTTAAAAAACAATTGCTATGTATGCAACTCACCAAAAAACGACAAAAGAACAAAATATTTACAAAGAAGAGGTAGATACTTCTACTATTAGTTCTAGCAAGGAAGAGAAGCAAATCGAACCTAGAGCACATCAATTTGAACAAGGGCAGTCTATGTCATTGAACGATGGGACATTTGTGCAACCAAAAAAAAGCAATTCTCTTCCATCATTAACACAAATAGACTTTAAGCAAAAACACAGTAATCAATGGGGAGAAGCGAGACAGACACTTAATAATCAGTATACTGCTATTATAAATAAGCAGACATCAGCCGTTGAAGATTTCGAAAAATATCTTGATATTCCTGATTCACCTTCTTTAACTGATCAAATAATTCAGAGTAGTATTAATACAATACTTGGTATTGTTTTACCAGGAGTCGGTAGAATAATTAAAAACAGAGTTATGGGATTGGTAAATGAGTCTTTGAAAAATTCAGCTGGAGCATTAGTCGATAGTATGGTAGTTCAAGGAAATAGGAAAGTACAAAATGCAGTCCAACAAGCATGGAGTAATAATGGTTCTAATCAGAAAAATCAATTATTAAAATTTGTAATAACTCAAAGACAAGCGTTAGAGGATATAGGCCAGGTTCAATTAGCCGTTATGAATCAGAAACTCGCTAGGCTAAGAGCAACAAAAGAAGATAATGATGAATGGCGTATTGCTGATGCTCTTGATAAAACTTTCAGAAAATCTCTTTCCGATGCTTATAATGAACAATTTAACAAAATAACCGATATTTGGTTTACTACTCAAGTCAAAAACACAGGACTAGGAGAAAGACCAGGAGTACTTCAAATAAAGCTTGCTAATGTATTTCCTCGCCAAAGTATTAGAATAGAGCATGGTACTTTATACGGTAGTGGTAATGTAGAAGAAATTCGAAATAATCTTGGGAAACGTCGATTAGGAGATATTCAAATTCCAAAAGTTATAAGAATGGATGGAGGTAAAATGGGAATGGGTCTTTTGGGTAGCCCTTGGCATATAACTGTTTCTGGCGAATCGAGCTTCGGTCAAAATACTATTTCTACCCCTAATTATGGGCATAAAAGGTATTTTGAAGGGCCACAAAAGGTGGTTGGATATAATGGACAGCCTCGTTTTGGAATATCTTGGTTAGCTGCTTTTCATCTAGGTTTAGACAATTTGCACGCTGATGATCCACGAAACAATCATGCAAATCGGTCTTCAGGAGCACATGATATTTGGAATAGGATAAAGAATATGGAAATCGGAAAAATAAATAGTTGGGATTGGTGATTTTAAGGTTAACTCAACTTTGATAGCCTGAGAAATAAGAAATTGAAGGTAACTATTTCCTAGGCTGACCCTAAGTAGGGTATACCATAAAGAGGAAGACCATTAAATAAATCATATTTTCCCCTCCTTCTCCACCTCCTCTTCAATAGCCCCCTCAATATGCTCCTTTTGCAACAAACCACCATTATCTTTATGAGCCAACAAAAGGCTATCCCGAAGAATATTCTGAATATTCGCCCCAGTAAGGGGATGCCCTTCTGCCAATTCCAGCCACAATTCAGCTTGTTTTTCTAGGCAATTATAAGGCACATCAAAAGCAAACTCCTCAAAAGTATTTTTCCAAAGCTGCACCCGTTCCTGTAACCCAGGTTTAGGAAAATGAATCACCGCCTGAAAGCGACGAGCAAAAGCCTTATCGAGATTGGCAATTTGGTTAGAAGCTAAAATTACGACCCCAGGAAAATTTTCAATACGTTGTAATAGATAAGCCGTTTCTTGATTGGCATAACGGTCTTTGGCATCACTAGTTTTTACCCGTTTGCCAAAGAGCGCATCCGCTTCATCAAAAAATAATATCCAATCGTCATGTTCAGCTTGGTCAAAAATACTAGCAAGGTTTTTTTCTGTTTCTCCGATATATTTAGAAACCACTTTGGATAAATCTACTCGAAAAACAAGTCGATTGGTTGTTTTACCAATTAAGCCTGCCGTAAGAGATTTACCTGTTCCTGGCACTCCGTAAAACAAAACTCGAAAGCCAGGCTGTAGCATTTTTCGCGCCTTTTCTTGCTGTAAAATAGCGGCACTATGTTTAATCCAATCTTTGATTTTTTCAACGGCTTTTAGCGTTACTTTAGGCAATATCAATTCCTCCCATTCTAAATTAGGAGTATATAACTCAGCAGGAAATTGGTGGTTGAAAGATGGAATAAAATCTGCTTGCTCAAAGATGGCGAGTTGAATAAAACGTTGAGTAGCAATAAGGGGCATAGTTGCTAAAGGTTCTCTATTGGCACCTACGTCTTTATCAAGAATACCATTGGTAAATAATCTTTGATTAGAATGATGGAAAAATTTTTCTAACTCTATTCGATAGGTTAAATTATTACCTGTAGCTATAAAATAGACCGTTTCCCAAGTAGGCAAAAAACCTTTATGTTTTTGTGGATTCCACCCACCAAACTCCGTAATCGGTCTATTATAACTTGCATTTTTAGTAAAAAAAACATCCAAGACTTGTGGGGCAAGGAGGGGCGTGAGTGCTAAGATTAATACAAGTCTTTCTTCTTTATTGAGCTGCCAATCTGAGATGAATTTAGCATAAACACCTGTACTCAATTTGGTATCAGGTGGTATAAAAGCATCTAGTGGATGAACGGGAGTCTCCTCATTAGTTTCAGTTGCTATATTTTCAGGTGGACTCCAAATAGCTATTCTTGCTTGAATGACTTTTTTCAACCAATTGATTTCCGCCATTAGAAATTGAGCATTGCTTAGTAATACCTCTTTTTTTGACATGCACTTATTTTGTTTAATACCAATCTACTTGTAAACGATGCGGCATCCAAGGTAATTTGATACTTCTAAAATACCCAGGGAATGTACTTAAAAGATGTTTATCATAGATTTTAGTTTCTATGTGGAGTCGCCAATCATTATTTACTCGACTAAGTTTTCCATTTCTAATTAAAAACAGGCTTCTTAGGGAATCTATGTGTGTGCCTAATTTAATAGGCCATTTTTGTATGACTTTAAGTAATAAATCATCAACATGCTGTTTGTCAGCTTCCTCTAGGGTTATCTTGGTCGCTATCGGTGCATCGAGTGGAAGTCCACAGAGTAGTTTATAGAGCAGGGTAGTATCTTCTGTTTTTAGTATGGTCTTATTGACTAAAAACTCTAGTAGGTGAATTGCATAATAGATACAATACTGATTTTTGAAAGCATTTTGAGCAGTATTTAGCAGCTCGCAACTTCGAAAAAGTATGGGCAAATGCTCTGCGATAATGACAATACCTGCATTTTGTACATATATTTCGTTTTTTATTGAAGGCTCTTGCTTCTTGACTGTACGTTTTTCTGGTAAGTTTAGAATATCTCTTTTTTCGATTTTGTCTTTATCAAGAATAATTTGAATAGTATCTGTGAAATCTTTTTTCTCTTCTGTTTTTTCTAACGAGGTGACTTCAGTTGATTTATCTTCTTGGTCCTCTTTATTATTCAAAAAAACAATGGGTAATGATTTACTAAGTTGTTGAATACTTGGATGCTTAAAAAAACTAATTTTCTGAGGCGCTGGTAATTGGAGACCTAATCGAAGTAAAATTTGCTGTTGTGTTTTCGGTGGACGTTTAAGTATCCAATTAATTATTGAATTTTGAGTTTCTTTTGTAACAAAGTAGGATTTAATTTCTTCTGAATTTAACTCAACTCCAAGGATGAATTGTCCCACAAGAAGATATTGTTCTAAAGATTGTTGTTTGGTGATAATTGTTTGGTTTGAAGATAGTGTATTCTCCGTAGTATTATTGGCAATGGTACTATTAGATGAATTAATATTAGGTCTATTAGTATGCCTACTTTTATCTATTTGTTGTTCCAAACTCTCTTTAACGTAAGCAATAAATTTGGTAGATTTCATATCATGAAAGGATAAGGCAGGTAGTTCCAATTCTATTCTTTCTACTTGGATATCTTGTGTTTTATTTTCAATTAAAACAGGAAGTAATTCGTTTAATTCTTTTTTTAAAAGTGGATATAGATTGACTTGGAGATAGTTAGCAAATTGACTATATTCTTGGTCATTATTTAAGTCAATCTCAAGAATTAATTTTTCTATGATAAAAGTTGATTCCATGTATTAGCTTTCGGTGGTGATATTAGGGATAACACAATAAATAATCTACCAGAAATGACGAGGTTATTATTTGCCTCATCCCTTAGCTAAATATTTCCTCCATTCTTTATATATTTTGATAAACTGCTTCTTATTTAAATAGCGTGCTCCATTTTCTTCTTTGTCGGAGAAAACCTCTTCTATCTTAGTAATAGCTTGACCTTTTTTTTCAGATAAAAATAAGAAATTGCTATAGCTTAAATGAAAAGGTAATTCTTCTTTAATGAGTTCTATAATGGCGTTTTGCCTTTTATTTAATGAATTACCTTCGATAGGGAGCGTAGAGATATTAATAACGATTGCTACTTTAAAAGGATTTTTTTCTTTGGAATCGTCTTTTTTTTCAGAATCATTTATTAAACTAGCCTCAATAATATAAATATTAGGTTCATTTATATCATACTCTTGGTTAAGTAATATGGATAATTTCTGAGATAGTGGAAAATCAGCATTAGCATCATTAAGATTAAAGCTATTATGTCTGCCTTGGCAGTATGCTTTATAGGTTATAATTAACTGATGTAATTTTTTTAACCATTTCCCTTCAGAATAATTAGCTTCTCCCCAAGCTTTTTTTATTAAATCTCTATTAAAGTTTTCCCCATAACGATCAAGTGCGTATTCTCGAAGTCTAATTTGTTGGTTTTGGGTAAAACTATATTTTTTGTATATTTTTTTTAAATTATCTTTATCTTCAATTAAGCTTTGTTGTACTTCGAATAGTTGCTTTTTGTCGGCAATGAGTTTTTCGCTTTCCTCCTCTACATTTTCTTTTCCTTCGATTCGATTTATCCTTTTTTTAATAGAGGCTTCTTTTTCTTCAATTTGTGCTTCCTTATTTTGAATGAAGTTACCAGGTATATTTTTTAGAATTTCAGAGAAATAGGTTTCGACATCAATTTTTTCGTCATTAGATTTTCTATTAATTTTTAGTAATTCGGGAAAACTAATGAGTTTTACCAAAAAATCTACCATTAGGCTTTCAAAAAGTAACAAATAGGCTTGTAAGTCTTGAATTTGTTTTTGCTGATTCGAGAGTAACATTGATATATCTTCCAAACCTAAATTATAGTATTGAGGAAAAGTATATTGAATACTATAATAATCGGCTAAATCTTTTGTTAGGAGGTTGGATTGAGGTAGATATGTATCCCATTCCACCTTCCCATTGAGCAAAGGTTTAATAGATTTTTTTTTGTAATCAGCACGAACTCTTGATTGAATTTGAGGAGGTAAAGTAGCAATAAATTTTTCCTCGTCGAAAATGGCAATTTTTTTTTCTAGTACTTGTAATCTTGGAATGCTGAGTGCCGCTTCATTTTCAATACCAATTAAGTTGTTCCATTTAATGGTGTTCTGGGCTATAAATGCAGCAATATCTATCTCTGTTTTCATTTTACCTAAAGAAGTAGCTACTAAATCTTCTGGATGAATAAACTTTTTAATGGGCACAGGTCCCTGATTTATTTGATTTAATTCATCTTCTTGAAGGTTTAATTTTTTGACAGATTTAGCATAGCGGATTTGGGGTTCGATATAGGCTTTTATATCCTCAATAAATTGAACAATAGAATTTACAACTATATCTGCTGATAAGTTTTCAATTTGTTCATTATTAATTTTCAGATAATTTTGTACAGGATTTGGGTTTAATACAATGACTGCTTTACATTTTTCTCCAAAATTACGATATTGATTATAGTATGCTTGTATTGCCGCTGTGTTTACATCATTTACTTCTTTTTTAGATTGAACATAGATATTGTAAGTATTATCTGTATTTCCATTTACCCAAATATTTTTTATTAAATATTCATCTGAATAATCTAACAATAATTTTCTATAATCTAAAAGAGTTATAGGATTACTATATAAGACTTCCTCCTGTTTTAGGAGGAAATAATCTTCTAAGCTAATTTTACTATCGGCAGTATTTTTAGCGAAAAAAAGTTGTTCAAAGTCAAGCTCGGTGGCTTTAAAACTCATTTCCGTAATAACGGAACATAAATTTTCCAGTACAGTTACTCCTGGGTCATGGTCATTATAATCTGTCCAAATATCACCACTCAATTGTTTAGACCATTGGATGCCTTCTGCTTTTAAAGCATCCATATCTTGCGCCTTAGATAGTGGCTTATTTTTGACAATGTATTTTCGATTATCTGTCATTATTAATTGATTTCTTCGTTGGTTTTTTCGTCTGAGGATTGCTGCTTATCTTCTATCCAACTTTCGCCTTCCCAAAGTCGTTCGATGGTGTAATAAATTAATTTCTCACTTGGAGCAATTTGTCCTAAGCATTTTAATTCTATTTTTCTACTCTTTTTATTAATTCTAGCGCTTAAATTAGCGCCCCAGTATTCCAGTCGCATTTTGTTTTCCTGAACTTTTATGCCATATTCTTCTTCTTTATTCAACTTAGTGTAAATCCATTCTTCAATTTTATAAAACAATCTTTTAAATATGTTAATATTTGTATGTTTATTTTTTACCTTCTGTTTTGTTCTATTATTGGGAAAAAAAATAAAAACAGTTTCTAAATGGCTGTATCTTTTCAGTTGATTATTTTCTTTTTGAATTAACCAGCCCTGTAATTTATATTTACCAAATGCTTTCTCAGGAATGATTGCATTTGTCGCTTCCCATTTTCCGCTAGCATATAGTTTTCCTTCGTCAAAACCTTTAAATCCCGAAGAATAAATCCCTTTTTTAAGTGCTTTATCTATATGTTTTAAGCCTTGTCCGAGTTCTAGAGGCTTTGTGAATTTTAATGCCGAAGTTTGGTCAAAAGATATAATGTTTTGGGCTTTACCATCTTTTAAGATACCGATATCTAAAGTATTACCATTTTTAGATGCGGAAATAGTCCAATAAAGGTCATCACTTACTTTTAGTGCAAGGTGTCTATTAAAATCTTTTACAACTTCTGGAGTGATAACAAGATAACCTCTTTCATTAATCTCTTGATCATCTACGTCAGATACTCTTTCTATTCCATCCTGTAAAATATTCAGACTTGATTTTGTAATTTGTTTAGAAACAAGTCTTAGCGTATTATCTGCATTATCTATAAAGTTATGTAATTTGTCTCTATTCATTATGTAATTACTTGAGTGTGTTAAATTCTTTTGCTGGTTAAACGATAATCAGTATCAAAACCTAAAATTGGTTTTTCTTCATCCTGTCTTTCTAGTAATTTAGATTTATGAGAACGCCATTTTGAGTTAGATAAAAGAACTTTATGATGAGTAGGCGTTTCATCAGGTATAAAGATGACATTAGTGTCTAATGTTTGTAATGGAGCGAATTTATTAAAAAAATGGAAGAATCTTTTATTTTTATAGATATAATAATAATAATATATAAAATCTTCAAAAGAGATATGTTCATGAGTTTTTTCAATACTTTTCTTTATCGATAGCATATCTAGTGTTGAGCCAATGTGTACCTTATTAGTAGACCACGGGTTTAAGAGCTGTTGAATTAATTGCTCTTTAAGCGCATAAGCTATTCCACTTAAATCTAAATTTATCCCATTATTTTTTAAAGAAAAATAAGAATGTGTTTGCAAAATAGCGTAATGTGGGTTTTCGACAATGACTTCTAAAAAGGTAGCAACAATATGTTGAATAAAGTTTCGCACTTTTATTAAAAAGGAAATGGGAAAAGCTGGGCGTAAAGTGCCTGTTTTTTTAAGAGGAATGATAACAACTCTAAGCTTTTTCCCATCTAAGAAAACTCGACATTGATTGACTTGTGGGAACTCATTATAAATAATGGCTTCTATATCTTTAGTTTTTGAGGGCCTTTGGCGATGTCGAATATTAGTAGCAATTCTTTTAGAGAATATTGTTGTTTGCTCAATATTCCTTCCATTAAAAGATGGAATAGGTTGAAATACTTTTCTAACATCTGGCACCATTTCGAGTGTTCTAGTAATGGTATTCCCTAGCGAAATTTCTTGATACTTATTTTCTGCATGGGTATTTAATACTCTAGTAGCTTTTGTTCCATGAAGATGAATACGATTCGTTAATCCAAAACTTTCAGCATTTTCATCTACAACTACTGCAATCCAATCAAGAGAGGCTGGTAAAATTGAACTTTGGGGTACAGTTCCTATGAGAGAAGGGATATTGAGTTGGATAATTCCTGACTGTTCAAATCCTTCGGTGGCATCAGCTACTTTAGTAATTGGTTCAAATTTATTGTCACTTACCAGAAAAAAATTGGGAGGTAGAACGGTCGTTTTTGAGTTTGAAGGAATCAAGGAACTACCTGCTAACTCAAAGTAGATAGAAATTAAACCTGCAGTTAGATTTTTAATGCCTAAAAGAAGGATTCCTTGCTGATTTTTCTTGCTAAGTTGGTTGGTATATTTCTGGGTTAATAAACTGCTCTCTTCATTTATGATTAACTCTTTACCAAAAGGATGAATATGGTAAAACTGATGGTTTTCCTTATCTCCTTTCGTATCGGCTTTTGTTTTGTAACTAAGCTGAATACCTGTAAGTTCAGGCATCATCGGTGGATTAATCAAATAATCATCTTTATCATCCTCTTGATTCCTTATTTTACCAATTTGACTAGCAATAACCTGCTGGTAAAGTCCTGTACCAAAAGGATTAGATGGCGCTATTAATTGCATTTCTATATATCCCCATTTTGTGTCTCGACTATAAGGAGGGAGTTCAGTAGCCCATTCCTTCGGAGTAATATAAGGATTGTCAATTGTTGTTTTAATAGAAGATTTACGGTGTTCGCCGCTCAATTCTTCGTGGAACAAGGATTGAGTAGTAGCATCTCTAGTGGCATTAAATTTGATTTTATACTTACTTGAATCGGAGATATCACTATTATGCTTTGCATAAGCTTTAAAGTAGGTCTTAAAATTCCATTGAGGTAGTTTCCAATCCAATTGAAGGTTGATTTCTTTTAGTGATTTTTGAAAAACCTCTGCACTACCGATTACAAATTTTGAATATTTAGAAGGCGTAGCCCCAAAAGGATGAAAGGGTTGACTAATGTTTAAGATGCCTAAATCGTTATAACAAGTAAGGTCTTGAATACCCTCTGCGGCTACTTCTAACTGTATTTTTTGAGGATTAAGTTGGATGTTTTTTAATTGATTATAACAAGCTACTCTATTTCCGTTTTTAAATTCCGTTTTTCTCAATAGACATCTAATAGCAGGGAGATTCGCAAAGGATAGAAAAGGGGCAATAGGTGCGAACTCTTGTGCTAATTTTAGTTGCATTTGGATTTGTTTACTTGTAGTTTCTTCTTCTTCATTATCGGTTATTATGATTTTTATAGAAATCGTTTCTACAGAATACCAGCCATCCTTTGTAGTTATTTCAAAAAAACAATTCTCCTTTAAAAGTTCTAAAAGTTGTTCATTAGCATCTGCTAAATCTGGTAAGCTTATTGTAATGGTTCTTATTCCTTCTTTTAAGTATAATATTTTAGAAGCTACCGCAAATCCAAAATCTGCCACATTTTCTACTTCCGGTTTTTTATAAAGTGCAATATTTTTTCCAAAAGTTTCGAAGTTATTATACTCGGCTTCAAAAAAAACTTGTTTTTTGAAGATTCCTTGGGTACTAGGTGTCTCTGGATTAGTGAAATATAAAGTCTTTATATCCATCAACTCTGCCTGAGACAAATGAACTGTATCTTGCGTCTTAAAGACAATATTATTGTTATTATTATCTCTTCCAGCATATAAGGCAATTCCTTTTTCAAGTGTAGATTGTTGTACAAATTTAGCTGGCTCAAAATAAACATGGGCAATATCTGGTAGGGTAGGAAGTCGTTTTTTTTGAATAATAGATTTGTAATAAAATTGAGTCAATTTTTCTGGGAGCAGATTGATGTCAGGAATTAAATACTGGTGAAATAGATTAATAAACGTGAATAATAAACCAATATCAGGAGCGTGATTTGCCCTTATGTAAAGGCTTTCTTGGTAGTCTGCCAACAAGTTGACTTGTAATTGTTGATAAAAGTTTTTTAAAGCTTGTATTGTTGTTTTTTGAGGAATATTTAGATTTTTTCCAATTAAGTCTTTAAAATCTTTACTTATTTTTTTGATTAATTCATCCCCTTCTTGTTGAACAGCCTTTTCTTCGAAATATTTTTCTGTTTTAGTGATAAATACTACATATTCCTTAATATCATGCTCCTTAATACTATCGGAATCTACCGTTAACAAAAAGGCAAGTCGAAAGCCTATATTCTGTAAAAGGTATTGTTGCCAATTACTGATTATTTCATTATTTTCTATCTTTAATAAGGCTGCGAATTGTAGTACAAAATTTTGTAATTCTAAAGAAGAACGGTTATCCAGTTGAAATGAATTCTTAGCGTTTACTTGGCTCATGGAGTTTAGATATTTGCTTCTAATTGAGAAAACGGATAAACAAGATTATGTCTAGAGTTGGTTAACTTTATAGTATAACTTAACTCTAAAATGATAAGTCCCTCCTGCTGTTGGTCGTAATTTAAATTAACACTTTCTACTCTTATACGTGATTCATGAGAAGCAATAGCGTGTCGAATTGTCTCTTCTATTAGAAAAATAGATTTGCTATCGATAGGGTCATATAGTTTAGCTTTTACTTTAGATCCATAACCTAGATTGGTTACTCTTTCTCCAGGCAAAGTATTGAACAAGATAGATAGACTCTGTTCAATATCCTCAGCACCACCTACGGTCTGTACAGACCCTTCCTGTTGATTAAATTGAATTGGGAAATTCCATCCCTGTCCAAGAAATGCATGGTCTATTGCAGTTTTTTCTTTGTCTGTCATACCATTAATTAATTTTAACAATTCCTCCTTTGATTACTGTTTGCGCAGTCGCTTTGGATTCAATGATATTAGCTTGTTCTTCTATTTTCATATTGGCTTTCACTTTATAATTCATGCTTTCTGTGATAACATCTCCTGAACTAGCTTTTATTTTTGTATTACCTGATGATTCAATGGTAACATCGCCTGTAGTTTTAATTTTTAAATCGGATTGACTCTCAATTAAAATACCTTTATCATTTAATGCCAAGACATTACCATTTTGATCTTCAAATCTAATCCCTTTAAGTTCATCAGAGAGAATAATTTTATTATTCTCTGGTGTAGATAAACTAATTGCCTTTTTTTCTTCGTCAAAAGAGAATGTAAGTTGTTCCCGACTAAAAAATGCCTTTATTTGATTATTTTCTTCTAATTCAAAAGGTGGAGCATTCGTTTGACTAAATAAACTACCTAATACGATAGGGGCTTGTAAATCATTACTTAAAAACCCCAATATGACTTCATTTCCTATTTCTGGAAAAAACATCGAGCCCGCACCATTAGTGGCGTATCTTTGTAGAACTCTTGCCCAAACCCCTTCACTTTCACCTTCTAGGCCAGGGATCTCTACCAATATTCTAGTATTTCCTGCTGGGTCATCGTGAATCTGTTTAACTAAACCTACTTGTAAACCTCGTAAATTACTTTGATTCGGACTAATTTGAGTATTATTATAACCTACTTCCTTTTTTAAACCAATGGTGATTTTAGTTATCCATTTTCCATCTTTAACGGTATGGTCTATTCCTGTAATATAGCCATTACCTGTAAAATAATTTCCCATTCGCAAAATCTCAACAGAACTGTCTAATTCGGGATCATTTGTACCAGAAACCACTAAGTAGCCATTTATTTTGCTAAGTTCAGCACTTAAAAGTTCTCCACTTGCCCAATCACTTATAACGGATGTGTCTAAATCTGCGTGAGATAATAATTTTTGGGGAATATCCGAAAACGTTGAGGTCATAGAGGAAGTATCTGTTTCCTCATCCCCCTGCTGAGGAATTGAAATCTCATTTGCATTTTCATTTCTTAGAATTTGGTCTGTTGCATTCCAACTGCTGGCTGTGACATCAGGAAGAATAGACCTAGCAGTAAAGCTTAATTTTTGTCTAATGATATCTTTACCAAAATTCACTTGAAGGGTTTTATTATCAGCATCGGGTTTTTTAATGCTTATCTTACCATTATTTGTATAGACAACACAACCAATGCTTTTTGCTCTCGATAGCAAAAAATCCCAATCACTTATCCCAAATTGTATAATAGAAGGGTGTTCGTAAGTAGTAGATTCAATGGTTGCTGCGGTTACTTCATATCGGTCGATAATATCATTAAAAAGGTCTGCGTCTTTTTTCTGCTCATATAAAAAGTACTGTTGATTAAGGCTCATTTTAAAAGCTTCATCCACACACCTTAATACAAAAAGCGGTTTCCGTTCACTATGAGTTTGAATATCTACTTGAACAATTATACCTGCAAAAGTAATTTCGTTTTCTTCTCCTGTTCCATAGCCAATTTCTATTTTAACAGGAGTCCCGGGTTTAAAATCATTTGATTCCATAATCGGAAATTTCCCTTCAGCAACATCTCCATCAATAAAATAAACATCTGCCTTATTTAGCTTATTGATTTTTTTGAAAATAGCTATTTCTGTAAGCTGATAGGTATTATCAATTTCCGTATCATCAATAAAGATTTTGGTATTGACAATTTCTAAGTTTTCACTTGAATTAGGAGTTGCTACATCAGACATAATCAACATTTATTAATGGAGGGAACTCTAACCGTTGTCCAGGTTTTAATTTTCTGAAATTCACCAATTGATTAAATTTAGCAACCTGTATCATATATTTGGGGTCACCATATATTTCCTTACAATAATTGACCAAAGTGTCACTTTGGGTAGGAAACTTTATATGGCTCATATCAGGCGATTGAAAACTTTTGTCTTTTTCAAATTTAGCAGGGGGAATAAATCCCTCGAAAGACAAGTTTAATTTTGCCCTCAAGGTAGTCCCATTAGAATCAAAAAGTGTATGGCTTTCTTGAATTGAGGTCAAATATCCTCGGAATAAAAAATATTTACCCCATTTAATTTCTAAAAAGTTAGCTTGATGAGATTCTGATTGAAAATCATAAGCAATTGCCTTTAATTCTTGTATTTTTTCTTGTACATATTGGACATATCCTCCTTCGGTATCTTTAATGATACCGGTGCTGTCTAAAGTTAATTCAAAACTAAGTGTATCAGAACCTACTGCTCCTAATGTGGATACTTCTTGCCTCCCATGAGGTTTTTCATCTTTGTTTCTAATAATTTTACTACTCAAAGTTATCGTAGAGGGATTTATTTGGGCATAAAATAACTGTTCATCACCTTCTCCTGTGCCCTCTTTTCCCGATTTTTGGTAACCTTTGATAGTTAATTTTTTTAAATGCATTATAATAATTTTTATTTCATATTATCTCGTTCCAATTCTTCCTTAATCTGCTCTTTACAAGCCTCAATAATTTCTTTTTTTATCTTTTTAAGATATCCCTCAAGAAGACCATCACTAACCTGCATATTAGGTAAATCTCTTACCACTTTACCTTTAATGATTAACTCTTTGATAATAATTGCCATAAATTTTTATTAGGTATTAGTCAATTTCATGAAGGTATTTAAAGGCTAACTCTATGGTTACAATGGTAATTTTATTTTCCATAGCATTAAAATTAGATACCAACCATTTAATTGGGTATGCATCTACTATTTGCCAACTTTTAATTTCTTCTTCATTGACGGGACTTACCAAATGAATCACTAATGTTTTAAGCTGATCACCAAAGGTATTGTCTAAGCTTTCCTGTTTTAGTAAGGTTTCTTTTATCCAATCACAAAATGGGTCATCATCCATCAGTTCTGCTCTCTTAAGCGTGAGATTACCATAAGTTTTTCTAGTTGGCAAGCGATGTTTATATAAATTGTTCCCCCCTTCTATTATTTCTTCGACATCCCGTGAAACATTTAAACCATTTACTTCTTGAAACGCTACACGAATATCATCTTCCGTCTCCACTCGAAAAAGGAAAGAGGAAACTGGTTTCAATTCATTCATAGTAATACTTTTGATTTATTAGCCAACTTCCATAGTGAAGCGATTATAAGTGAATTCCAGCGAGTAAGTAGCTATTTTATTTTCCATAGCGTTTAAACCATTAAATTTATACTTTTTCGGTGAGCATCCTTCGAGAAGCCACGTCATAGCTGGGTCTCCTTCCGTATTCAATAATTCAATACTGATATCGAACTTGCTATCTTCGTCATAATAGTTTTTTTCTTCTAATGCTTCATTAAAAAGATCTGTAATTTCTTCAGCACTTTCTTCAATAATAGCATTTTCAAGTGTTAGAGTGCCAGAAAATTTCTGCATTCCTCCGACATTAACCGTATTAAGCTCATTACTTTCCCCGGAACGGTAACCTGTTTGTTCCATCTCTACTTCTAAACCATTTACTGACTGACATTGTACTGGATTTCCATCTATTTCTACAAGAAAATCAAAACCCATGATTGGAGTTCCCATAATTTCTTTTTTATTTGATTAATTAATAATTATACTTCTACCCCTTCTTCTACACTCGCTGCACTTTCCATTGATTTTTGTTCAAAAATAATCTCAATAAATTCGGCAGGACGTACTAGTGCTAATTCTACTCTTACCCTAATAATTCCTTCGTTGATATCTTCTTCCGTCATTGTTCCATCATCTATACCAACAGCATAGCTAAATGCAGCATTAGGAGTAGTTCCTGCTAAAACTCCTCTCCTGAGCTGAATTTTAAGGTATTTTCCTAAAGAAGCCTTAATTTTATTCCAAGTACGTTTTACATTATCTTCAAAAACAAACTTTTCGAGTAAGTTTTTGATGGATTCTTGTAACATACTCATGGTTCTCCGAACATTTACATATCGGTAATCTAAATCATTACAGTCTAGGGTTCTAGTTCCCCAAATTTTTATCTCATTATTGATAAAAGAACGAAGACAGTTGATGGATTTTCCATTTTCGGGTGCGTTAAAATCACCTTGATTAGTATCGTTGATGACTGCGTTTAATTCTATTACTCCTCGTAGATTGATATTAGCAGGAGCCTTCTGAATACCAAATTGGTCATCATTTCTGACAAAAGCACCAGCTACTGCTGCACTTGGAGGGATGAGGCTATTTGCTTCTATTGTTTGGTCAATATAATTATTCCATTCTGTCCTTTTAGCTCTTCTGAGGTAACTAGCTTGTCCAGTAGTGGATAATTTCGTAAAAGAATCTTTTGAGAGTTCGCCATTAAAAGAAAATTCTTTTTTAATAAAAGGTAAGCCTGCCGCTAATAGGCTTTGTTCTACATCTGCTCTTGAAATAACATCTGTTTTTACCCAAGGGTGATACATTGCTCCATGTACTAGGTGGTCATCATTCTCAAAATGCTTTAAAGTAGCTTCACCCTCATGTTTTTTTAATCCCTTTGTTGCGTCTAAAATAGCAAATTGGTTAATAAAAACCCCATGTTCATTTTTGAAAGAACAACTTTTTAAAAGTTTATTATAAAATTTACCTCTTTCATTAGCACTTAAGCTAGCTGCATCTGGAGATAAAACTAGATTTGCTTGCGAAATTTCAAAAAGTTTACTAATCCCTTTCTCCAAATCTTCTTTTGCTACTTTCTTTTTTTTATAGGTGCCTACCGATACTATATAACAGGTTTTTCCACCATTAATAAAGAACAATTTAATACCCTCGAACAAGTAAAATTGTTTATCTCCTTTATTCGTATAATGTCCCCAACCAAAATGCTCTGTATATTCACCGAAGGAGTTAATTCTATGGACCACAAGTTTATCTTGTTCTTCCTGATTTTCTATTATTACTGCCGTAGGAGTTTCTTTGACCATTGTTGTCGTAGCTGCTGATTTTCTGCTACTTGTTGGACTTTTTTCCTTACTTCCTTTAGTGGAGGTTTTGCCAGAAGTATTGCCTTTACTTTCAATATTAGAAACTTTACTTCCATTGGATGAAGGTTGCTTTTGTGTGTAGCCAATAAAAATAGGCAAAGCAGTTACTTTAGTAGAAACTGTTCTACCAAATACCTTTTTTTCTATTGGCTTAACGCCAGGAGTTCGATAAGTTTTGTAAGCCATTATTAATTCATTTTAGTTTAAGAAATTATTATTTTTTTGGACTTGGTTTTGCTCTAAATCTAAGCAGATTGACATTTTGCTCAACTATTACATTCCCATTTTCTTTCTTGAATAGACTTGGAGTCAGTCGATTTGGAAACGGTAGAAAAATCTCTGCTTTTCCCTCTTTAGCCTTCTTATTTTCTTTAACATCTACTTCAAATTTGAAAAAATTAGCATTTTGACTAATATTCTCTTGCCGTAGTAACCAATCATTTTCTGATTCAAGAATGTAGCTATTTTCTTTAGGAGTCACATTGAGTTTTAAACCTGTTTTCTTTTTGTTCCTGAATTCAATTAATGCTTTCTGTTTAACCAATACTTCTTCTATATTGAGTTTTTTTGATGAATTAGCCTTTGTTGCTAAAGGGGTTATTATATACCTCAATTTAACCGCTCGTGCTTTTAATTTAAGAGGTATTTCTTGTGTATCTAACGTAATTTTATTTATGTCAGTAAGCAAAATACAGAATGTAGTTTTTGATAAATTTGCTAACTCCTGATGTTGCTTTTCTAATGCCGAATAAATATCATGGTTCTTTTCAAGAATGAACGCGCTGTCTGAGCAACGCATTATGAGCGGTAAATTACTTTTAAAAGGAACATAGTTTTTATCCATAGCATTAAAATCTGTAACTAGCCAAAATCTAGGGTTCACAACCTTCACTTGAATAACCACGAGTGGTAATTTTTTTTTAAGACCTTTGAGTTTAGTTTTATTTTGTCCTATTAATAAGGAGTTTCCCATCTGCTTAAAGTAGATTTTTCTTTCTTGTAGTAGTAATTTAGATGTCTGTGTCAATTCAAGCACTACATCTTTACAAATTCTTTCCTTGTAGTATTCATGTTGACATGATAACTGAATTTTGACAAAGCTATCGTGTTGATAATTATATAGAACTTGTTCTAGGTTAATTTTAGGCTGCATTTTTATCATCTAGTTTGGAAGATTAACAGAACATTCATAAACTAAAAATGGACGTAGAGGAATTCTGAAAGATGACCAAATGGACAAATTTTCAGGTGTTGCTATCAAATTATATGTTTTCCTATTTTCATCTAAGTAAAGAAAAACTTCGTCAATAGCAGCAATAGCTTCTAGTTCGTACTCTTCTTTCTTATCTTCATCTCCTTCTATTTTAGGACCAAAGGCACTAAGCACAACCCTGATTATAGCTACATCTCTTTGACGATCTGTATTATCAATATTTACAGGGCTAATATAGATGGTTACATCTTCTAGTTTACTTTCTTTATCTTCTCGAGGAAAGCCTATTCTGACATCAGGAATAACCCCAGTTAGTTCAACTTTTAAGGCTTCTAAAAAATCTTTAATCATGGCTGGCAAAAAGTTTTCGGATGTAATCAGCAGAATATTCTTTAAAATATCTATAAACTACAGCTAGTTCTATAAAAAATATTAAAAAAACTAAGAAATATTCGACGCCCACAACCTCCAGACTATCAATTGAATTGAATAAATCCAAATGCCATTCTAATCCTAGGTAAAGTATAAGCATACTTGAAATAACAAATAATAATCTAAAAATTTCTATCCTTGTTTTATTCTTAGCATCAATTCTTCCTTGCCCCTTATGATTTCTCCCTTTAGCATCAGTTGCTAAATTATTATCCTGTTCTTGATTTGTATTTTTACGATATGCTCTATATGTAAAAAAATCTTCTGCTCTTTTAAATTCAGCATCATCTTCGGTACCTTCACTATTATTTATAGGAATAAAACGACTATCTTGATAAACATCCTGCTCCTTGTCTGTCCTTTTGATGTATGCAATACTTTTCTCTTTTTCTTCTTGAGCAAAACTGTAATAAACTACTTCTCCTAGATAGGGCAGTAATTTTATTGCTTTTTTAAAAAAGCTACTCAGTGATTTTTCCGATAATTTGACAAGCTTTATAATAAATTTGACGATTGGTCGCCCTAGAACGGCTATCAAGAGTAGTAGAATAGAAAAGTTTCTAGTTGTGTAACTGTAATCCTGTGAATTCGTCCAGTGGAATAAGAATAATGTTAAAAGAGATAACCAGAAAAGAATTTCGAGCGCTAAATATTTATAAGCAGGAATAGGTATCTTAAAGAGATTTATCCACAAAGGTTTTAGAAATCTATCTCCTGTCCACGAATGGAATAATCCATGCATGAGACTAGTAAAAACAGGTAAGAAAATCCTTAGTACAAATAAGGGGATTAGTAAGAATAATAAGTAATCTGGTTTTTCATCTTTTCTTTTATGATTATCTACTGTTTGCCAGAACCAATCCCCCTGATTTCTCCAATCTGTTTGAAGTTCTTGTTTTAAGGGAAATGATTGAACAACAATATCTTTAAGCATTGCTGGTTTTTTCACCGCTTTTTTAAAAAAATTCCCTTTAGCAAATTTTAGTAAATCTGCTATAGGGTTTGTCATTTTTATTTCTTGAGTTAATTTACCTGCATATATGGTGTTTGTTTGCCAAAAACCTATGTTGATATCTTTATTCTTTGCATACGCTAATTTAGACTTGAGACTTTTCTGATTTTCAAAAATAGAGAGCGTAGAATCTTTTTTGAAATAGAGCAAAGTATCTTTTGTAGTGCTATCATTTTTTGTTATTTCTCGATATTCATATTCTGTAAACTTATAATCTAATTTTTGCACCTTATCTATAGCACTAGAAATAATCACGGAACTGTCCAATGATGAATAAGTTGGAAAGCAAAAGATAGTATTATCAAGTTGTCTTGTAGCTACTTGGTTCAGAAGCGAGTCCATTCTATCAAAATGGCTAATATTTTCTACCTCCTGAAGCTCAAAAGTTTTAATAAATTGTCCACTATAATTAGGTAATAAATTTTTGTTATTAATAGTATCAATCTTATCTAGCTTTTCATTGTTTAAGTATTTAAAACATATGTATGTCTTGTATTTTTTTCTATTGCCGTTTTCAGTATATAGTAGATTACTTAACTTTTGAGTTAAAACTTCTAGAGAATCATTAATTACGTTTACAGAATTGGCAATATTAATTTCAAAAACAAGTCCTTGATTGGTATTAGGAAAATGAAACTGTAGAGAATCTAAAATTTTACATCCTTCTTCAAGTAACTTAGTTGGAAAATTTAAATTTTTTCGATTTATATTAAGGAGTAAGTCGGTATCTTCTAGTTGGTTAATAAGATTATCTTTGTTTTTTAACAAACTATAATGAACCGTATCAAATTTTGAAGCAGCCATATTCTCTCCCAGAATGATATGGGTAAATAAATGAAAAGGAAAGTTATTAGTTATTATAGGGTTTTCAGGATTCTTAGGAAATCTAACTAATAATTTGCCAGAATTTGAATAAAAATGTTCTTTATCATTTTTAAGTTGTTGTTCTTCAAAATAATTATTGTTAAAACTTTTATTTAGCCCTTCTATACCTGTATATGCAAAGAACAAAAAGACAAATAGGAAGAAAACCCAATTGATATAAGCGATAGTTTTCATTATTTATGGATTTGTTGAGACTACTGAAATAAATTGGTAGTGAAGATTCACAGGTTCATCATTTTTTGATTTGTTCAACTTGAAGTAAATTTTTTCATTATTACCTATTTTATCTAAATCAAATACTAGCGGTTGAATAAAGTCATTAATATACTTAGACCTAGAATATTGATTAATTGCCTTATAGTTATAATTCCAAACTATGTCATTATTTTTATATGCCTCACAGGTTCCGCAAGCAAGTGTTTTATTTGTTTTTATATCTTTTTTAGCCTTATCATTTTTGAATTTTAGAAGTTGATTATCAAAACCAAAACTTATAATATCAGCGTCTTCTAAGTTTGCTAAACGCTCTGAATCTAGGCTTACTACTAAAAACCTTTTGCCATCTGCCTCTTTTTTAGAAATTGATATAATTTCTGTTTGACAAGGAAGTCGTTTATCTTCTTGTTTAACCGTTGAAAGACATTTATTATTGATTGGTGTTTTCTCAGCAATGATAAAAGGTTCGGCACATTTCCCCCCTTTGTCAATAATAAAGGGTTCTGTATGCACTATTTTGTTATCTTCTTTGGAAATGATTTGTAAGAAGTAACTCTTAGGAGTTAATCCATCTTTAAATCTATTCGCACTTCGGACAAAAACAGTATTATTATTGAAGGGAGTAATGGAAGTATACAGAAACGAATCAATGGTAGAAGATGTAATAATCATTGAATCAGTTTTAGTATATGAGGTATCCGATTGTCTACCCAAGCCAACTTTTTCTTTTATTTGTACCGAATAGTTAGTCGTATCTTCAATCTCGGAGATAGGTATGTCAATGTTAATCGTATCATACAGGGTATTAATTCCTTCGATTCGCTGCTTACATTTATGATACTTTTCTATTTTTACGATGAGCGGTGTAAACTTAAAAAGTGCATTACCCCCCCTTGTACCACAAGAGCAGGCAGTAATGTTACTTTCATCTAAGGAGAAAGGCTGAGTAACAGTTATATTTTTATTGTATGGTTTTGGTATTTGCCTATTGGTTTTTTGCCCTTTACTATTCCTTACATATGTTGAATCACATTCAAAAACCTCCAAAGGAAGTTGTTCTAGAGGAATTACCTTTTCAGGAACAGCAAACACTAGTTCAATTTTAGGGGTACAGGTAGACTTTTTTTTCTGATAATAAGCATCACTATTAAAAAAATCGATACGTAAAGATTTTTGACCATCTTCTAAAGCTATTATTTTTCCTAATTCTTTGTCTTTTTGAATGTTACCATTACAAGTTATACCTATTGTTCCACAATTTTCTGCTTCTACAGGTCGAATAATTTTAATTGAAGCAGCATTAGAAAAATCATTTAGAATTAATTTAGGGGCTATTCCGTCATTAAAGCCAATCTTCTTTGGCCATATACCTTTTTCTCTATATCCTAGTAATAAATTTTCGATGGTTAATTCGGGGTAATTAAAATATTCTTTACTATTAAACCAACTAGGTTTTTCTGTTGAATAGATAATTAATTCTTTCAATAGCCATATATTCGCTTTTTTTGGTTGTTTTAAGTCCCCTAAGTCAAATTGATTACCCCCTAAATTATCCAAATAAATCTTTACCGTCTTTTCTGATGCATATGCTCTAAGCTTGGTTTTAGAAGGGGTTTCGTCAAAAATAAAATTATCACTATTTCTATAATCATTCTGATAAGTCTTGAAATCAATTGAATCGTATCGTACTTCTTTATTGAGTGCTTTATACGAAAAAACAACCTTCGAGCAGGATAAAATATCAGGAAAAGTAATAGTAATAGCGTTGTTTTTACCTGCAAGTCCAGCAAAATTATTGATTTTTAAAATTTGATAGTCATTAGTAGTAGGTTGTGTCCACGTTATGGAAGGAATAATTAGTAGTAAGATAATAAGAGCGATTCTCATTTTGATTTTCTTTGTTTCAAACTTGATACTTGGATCTGACATTCACGAGTTATAGAAATTGATTTTTTTAATTAATAGTTTTTTCGTA
>CAZXYA010000065.1:0-24939 GCA_964644655.1 uncultured Saprospiraceae bacterium
AATCCTTTAATTGACCATTCACCACTATTTGTTGAAACGTATTCGGTAAGTTCCTTCGCGAAAACTTTTAATTTTTTTAAGAATATTTCTTTTATTTGACTCATAGCGGCAAGATACAAAGGTTTTGTTTTATTCTCTTTCTCTTTTTTTCTTTTAATTGGACGTCATCGCATCGGCAGCGTTGGCAGCTTTTGCTGTCAATGAATGATGATGCAATGTTAGTAGCATTAGTTATCTTTTCCATAAACTGAATTTATCTTATTTTGAAGTCCATTATGAAAAATTTCTACAAACAAAGTTTTAATTTCTTCGAATCCAATTTTATCCTCTTCAAAAGGAGCAGAATAAACTACTTTTGGCTTACTGAAGTCGTTGAACAGCAATATTTGGAAAGTATCATTTGTTACTTTAATTGCAGGAAACGGTGAATATAATTTTGAATAATCATCTTTCATTCTTTCTAAAATTAAATTTGAAGCGTTTAGCACTTCTTTTACTTCTCTCCCTATTTCTTTCAGAAATTTGATTTCAAAATAATCATAAGTTGGAATTGGAATTACTTTTTTATTTGTCAAAATAAATTTAGAATCTATTTTAAAAAAAGCTTTTTTCTGTAGAAATAATGATTCTGGAATATGCAAACCCCAATTCCTTAATTGATTAAATTCCCCTAAAATTTCTGCTTCTCCTTGAGTTAATTGACTAATCGAAATTTTTAAATTATTTCTAGCTTTGAATAAGATTTTTCTATATTTTCTGTACGAAACAGCCTTCTTGCTTTCATCTCCAATTAGATTAAAGAGATATTGAAAAACTCTATTTACTTTGTCACTTATCGTTTCATAAATTTCGGATTGAATAATTTTAGCATTAGGATTATTCTTCAATATTGATTGAATTTCATTTCCATATCTTTCCAATCTATCTTTTTTCTGTATCAAATCTGTAATCAATTCAGCTAAATAAAAGATATAATCAACTTTATCATTGAACTTGAAATGTTTTGCATTTAAGCTATTGGATTCCATGGTGATTTTTCTTTTTTAATTAATGCTAAACAATATGCATATCGGTACACCTATCACTATATCCGTTATGTAAAGAAGTATCAATTTACATATAGATTAATTTATAAAAATAGGTATTAGAGTTACTTACAAACAAAAAGGTGCATATACACCTAAAACTCCTACCTTTTTAAAGATAAATTCCATTTTCATCAAAACTAAACTTAATTGAAACATTAAAGTTTGTAGGACAGGGTAAATAAAGGTAAGCACTTGTTATTATTAAATTGTTCATATCTGGTGTTTTTCTTGAATTATTCTACAATATAACAATATTTATCAATAAAACCGAGTCACCAACAGCTTCTTAGCCACCAATTGCCGCCCATCCGTCTGCACTTGAATGATATATAAGCCATTCTCAAAATCCCTTAAATCAATTCGATGGCGTTGACTGGATAAGTTCATTATTTGTTCGGTATACATGGTTCTACCAGGCTGGTCTTTAATAGAAATATTTACATCTTTTCCTAAATAAAGGGTCAAGTCAATAAATACTTCCTCTTTAGTGACAGGATTTGGGAAAACCCCAAAATCAGGTAATTTATTAAAGGTAACCTGCTCAATTGGCGTGTACTCAAAACTCCCATCAGTATAAACTAATTTTAATCGGTAGTAGTTATCGCCATCTAATGGCTTGGTATCTACTTCTTTAAATTTTTGGACCTCATCCGTTGCACCTGCTGCATTATAAATAGCTATTGACTCGAAATCAATGCCATTATCAGAGCGTTCGACTACAAACTCCTCATTTTTATAGCCTGTATTATTCAACCATTCCATTTCTACTACTTGCTGAAGTGGATAAGCAGAAAAGGCTAATACTTTGCTCGCACGATTAAGTGCTGTTGGGGTTAAAGTAGCTGGAGTTACAAGGACATCTCCTTGTAAATAACAATAGCTATTATCATCCCCAAACATTTGTAATTTGACGGTATAAGTACCAGGGCTTAAATTAGTGATAATATAAGGATTGCTACAAGCATCTTCTGTGGCGCAAACAGAGACTGGAATCCAATTGGTAGGCGCACCAATAATAGATATGTCTTCTGCTTGGGCAGTTAAATTGGTTAAGGTAATAATACCTGAGCCACCGATGAATTGTACATTATCACAATTAGCAGGTCCACCTTCATTGCCCAAACAACTGCAACCATCTGCTTGTATAACATCACCTTGAGTGTTTGCATTGCCATCATTACAAGCCGTTCCTGGTAAAGCTGGGAGGTTAGGGTCATTAATCGCACAATCGACATCATCACAAACCCCATCGCCATCACTATCTAATGGACAAGGAATCGTTCCGGCACAGGTACAACCATCTCCTAAAATCACGTCATTGGTTGTATTGATATTACCGTCATCACAAGTAGTACCTGCGGTGGTTGGAATATTAGGATTATCATCATCACAATCTAAATCAAAGCAAACCCCATCATTATCCCCATCTATACAAGGACCATCTGTTACTATAACATTTGCTTCTCGATAACAATAACTGTTATCATCGCCGAACATTTGTAGTTTAACAGTATAAGTACCTGAACTTAAATTAGTGATAATATAAGGGTTGCTACAAGCATCTTCTGCCGCACAAATAGAAACTGGAATCCAGTTAGTAGGCGCACCAATGATAGATATTTCTTCTCCTGCAGCCGTCAAATTATTGATGGTGATGATACCATTTCCTCCAATAAATTGTACATTATCACAATTAGCAGGTCCACCGCCTATACCGGCACAAGTACAACCATCTGATTGATAGACATCTCCTGTCGTATTGGCATCGCCATCATCGCAAGCGGTTCCTGCAATTGCAGGCAAATTAGGATCATTATCGTCACAATCTTCTGCGGCACAAACCCCGTCCCCATCGTTATCAGGACAAGGCGTTCCCAAACAAGTACATTCATCCGATTGAATGACATCATTTAAGGTATTTGGATTCCCATCGTTACAAGGCGTTCCTGAAGGGGCAGGTACATTCGGATTATTATCGTCACAATCATCAGGTTGACAAACCCCATCTAAATCAATATCAACTGGGCAGTTAAAAATCCCTGCGCAAGTACAACCATCCGACTGAATGACATCATTAATAGTATTGATATCCCCATCATCACAAGAAGTGCCTGAAGTAGCAGGTATAACTGGATCATTATCATCGCAATCATCTGCCGCACAAACCCCATCATTATCATTGTCAACAGGACAAACAAAAGTGCCTGCACAAGTACAACCATCTGCTAAAAGAATATCATTAGTCGTATTGATATCGCCGTCATCGCAGGCAGTTCCTGGGGCATTAGGAATATTGGGATTAGTATCATCGCAATCATCCGGAAGGCAGAAACCGTCGTTATCATTATCGGTACAACCTTCGGTAACAATAACATCTTGTTGGATATAGCAATAGGTATTATCATCGCCAAACATACTTATTTTGACATTATAAGTACCTGGTGCTAGATTGGGAATAACCTGCGTATTTGTACAATTTTCATTACAAACAGGCACAATCTGCCAGTTGGTGGGGGCACCAATAATTTCAATTAACTCAGAAGCAGCCGTTAAATTTTCTAAAGTTATTTGACCATCACCCCCTAAAAATAATATAGCTTCACAGTTGGCTGTTCCTCCTCCATTGCTACCTGCACAGGTACAACCATCTGCTAAAATGACGTCATTTACAGTATTGACATCTCCATCATTACAAGCAGTTCCAGGGACGGTAGGCAGATTAGGATTATTATCGTCACAATCTATATCAACACAAAAACCATCATTATCGGCATCTGTTGGACAAGGAATTGTACCTGCACAAGTGCAACCATCTGCAAGGTAGACATCATTGGTCGTCATTGCATTTCCATCATCGCAAGCAGTTCCTGGCGTAGTAGGTAAATTAGGATCATTATCATTACAGTCTGCATTGGCACAAATTCCATCTTCATCAATATCGGTACAAGGACCAGCCAATACTTCTACGGTTTCTTGTCGATAACAATAAGAATTATCAGTACCAAACATATTTAGTTGCACATCATAAAACCCAGGTAATAGGTTTGGAATAATTTGTGTATCATCACAGTCTCCGTCACATATTAATACATGCATAAAACCAGTATTAGCCCCTAGAATCTCTACCTTTTCGCTTTCTGCCAATAAATTACTGACAATTATTTCACCATTTCCACCAATAAAAAGTACACCATTACAATCGGCCACCCCTCCTGTGCCTGCACCTTGACAGGTACAACCATCTGCTAAATAAATATCATTTTCTGTATTTGGATTACCATCGTTACAAAGCGTTCCGGGGGTGGCTGGAAGGCTAGGGTCATTATCGTTACAATCCTCTGCTACACAAAAGCCATCGTTATCGGCATCTTCACAAACCCCTTCATTTAAAATGATATCCGTTTGTGGCGCATTATTACCAGAATGACTAAGGATTAAGACACCGTTTTCATTGGCAGGAGTTCCACTTGTCGTAACAATATCGATCATTAAACTATCTCCAGGAGCAATTAAAAAAGGTAAAGTTGCCCCATTCGGGATAGTAAAACTAAAAGTAGGAGCAGAGCCCATCATAAAGTTAATATCATCTAATATAATTGCCTGATTGCCTACCGTATTTCTAAGGATAATGGTTGCTTCATTATCTGTAAATTGTAGCGTATTAAGGGTGTTTAAATTTTCTCCTTCTACGGTTAACAAACTTTGGGTAATTGGTGTAAAAACAGGAACATTCTTTTGCGTAAAATAAAAGACTTCTTGTGAATTGGAATTACCACCCCCTACAATTGGAGAACCTGTTGCAATATAAATGACGCCATTATTGACGACTGTTTGTGTACCATGCCGACCTTGATTTAAATTGGGTAAAAATCGCCAAGTATTATCTTCTAAATTTAAGGCTTGTGTTTTATTCAAACCATCACCAATCATATTTTCGCCACCAATCGCTAAAATTTCATTTCCTAGTAATGCTAAAGAGCTACCTCCTCTTGGCGTAGGAATAGGATTAGGTAATGTGGACCAAGTTTCTGTATCAAAATCAAAAACATCCACTTCTGCCACCGTTGCATTTAAGTTGCCTCCTAAATTGGTTTGTTTACCGCCAACTAAATATAATTTATCATCAAACACAACAGCTTGGACATGATCTCTATCATTGGGTGCATCGGCCAAAGTTCTCCAAGTATTGGTACTTGGGTTATACTCATCCAACCAAGCAACTCGGCCTCCTGTATGTCCATTCTGAATACCCCCAGCAAGATAGATTTTTCCTTTGTGAACGGCTGCTGCTCCTGCTCCTCGTCTTCTAGCAATAGGAATCTCAGGACCTACAATCCAATTATCTGTTACTGGGTCATAAAAATAAATATTTGGAACAGGTTGATCATTTGGAAAAACACCAGTAAAAGCACCAATGATACAAACCAGTCCTTGATAAGATATGGCTTGAAAATGATGTAAATTTATCGGGGCGGTTGCGCCTTCTGTCCAACTATTGGTAATAGGGTCATGAATATTGACCGTATTTGTCTCTCGACCACCGACGAGGTAAAATTTATCACCTGCTTCTACATATCCCGTTTCATGTCGGTTCGTAGGGCAGCTTCCTGGATTGCCAAAAGTAGTACAATTAAGCCCATCATTGATCGTTTCCCATTGACCCACAATTGCATTAGGGTCATTAAATAATAAATTAATATCGTCCCAAATTGCGGTAAACGGCATGTTAGAACCACCCGAACTAGCGGTAATTCCAACTGCTAAAGCCACATTTGTATTTTGAATAGCAGTTAATAAACTACCTGTCGTACTAATTGGCCCACTACCTAATGGAAAAGAATTACTGCCATTTATAGAGAGTAATGGTTGTACATTCCCAGTAGCAGGGTTAACGGATAAGGCTAATTTTAATTCTGCGGCAGCAAAAACGCTACTGAAACCATAGGTGTCAATAGTTGGCACCCCATTATTTTCTTGAATGACTTGAATCCCACCATTACCATTAACGGCATGTAATACAATTTTGATATAATTATCTTGGTCACCTGTGCCGATATAAATACCATGCTGTTGATTATTAGTAGGTGGCGTTCCTAAGAACGGTGGTGCAATTTTTCCTGTGACGGTAAAAGGCGGTGTTGTTGCATCTATTTTTACCCCAAATTGAAAAGCATTGACTTCATTATTACTATTGCCTAAAGCAGTACTATCGGTAACCCCAGGAATGACTAGTAATTCGGGCGCACCACCGGCAATAATATCGTTTTCATTGCTAATTAAATCTAAATAATCGGTTATACCGTTGGTCATCAAACCTGTAAAGCCTAAATCTAACAAACCACTTGTGCCATTGGCTAATCTATTGGTCAATGGGACCGTCGTATTTAAACCATTAAAAGGATCTTGCGCAAACGGATCTACATTATCCAATAAACCATCATCATCGTCATCAGGATCATTTAAATTAGATACTTTGAAGTCTCCAATTAAGGTTTTATCAAAATCTGCGGGCGTTATGGCAGGATTACAGGGATCACTACCATTTTGAATTTCATCACTATTGGTATAACCATCCTCATCTTCGTCAATGGTATTATCATCTGTCCCTAAACAAGTATTATTATTGGCAGGTTCTAAAACCGCAACAGAGTTACCACTAAATTCTGCTATCCAAATTGTTCCTGCAAAGAAGGAATTATTAGGTAAGCTGGTTACATCTAAAGGAACCGCTAATTGATTGGCAATACTAGTGACACCATCTGCGCCTATATCGCCATTAACATCTAAATCTACCCTCAATAAATCTCCAGAAAAAGAAACAGCTAATAAATCTCCTCTCATGGCTCCACCAAATGTATTAGCCGTATATTCATCCATCCCATTGGTCGATGCTTCTACCGTAAAAATACTGCCATCATTTACACCAGGGTTTTGATAATCTGCTTCTCGCAAATCTTTTAAGCTATCTGGGTAAGGTGGCCAATCTATAGGTAAGGTTGTGAGCGGATTCCCCGTAACGGCGGTTCTAAAAGTACCCGTTTCACTAGGGCCATCTTCATGGGTAAATAATCCTGCTCCTAGAGGGTTGGCTCTGATAGGAGTAGGATGTCCAGCATAATAGCCTTGGGTAACTTTATGGAGTCCATCTTTATTGTTGACCTTAGCATCATTTGGTCCAGGGCTATTTGACCCAGGTTCTCCAGGCACCCAATTATTTGTTACGTTTGGTGTCCCTTCATTGTCAGGATGCCCACCAATCCCTCCATTCGGTCCATTATCCCAAGTATATATATAGCCAAGTTCTGTTAGCACTACATCATATTGATTTCGATAACCTGTGGAGTAAATAGAAATTGGTCCACCTGGAATATATTTAGCTTGGTTTAAGCCATCATTCCCACCAAAAGGATCATTAATATCTTTACCACTAGCGTCATTGGGGCGAGTAGGGTCATCTAAGGTAGGAATATCGTAAATATAAGGCTGGTTAGAAGTAGGGTCTATCAAAATAGGCATTGCATCTAACATGGTTAGATCAATTTTTAAAATAGTACAGGATAAAGCATATTCACTAAGATTGTCAAAATTACCAGATGGAGCACCTGCATTGGTATTCCCACCTTGAGCAACAATTAGGACATTATTAATCGCATCATATTGAATACCATTGGTCGCATGGTTTTCCTCAGAACGGGGTAGCCCTCTAATTAAATCAACTTTCGACCAAGAAGTACCATCATAAGTTAAGCGAGAAATTATCCCTGAATTGGTGTCTAATCCTGTATCACTTCCTCCACCACCGCCAATTCGCACATCGCTTGAAGAAGCATAGATGATTGGACTTGTAGGCGTTCCAACGACTAAAATACCTGTTACCTGCCGTTCATCTACAAAGAAATTCAAAGCACCATTGATATCATCATGATTTGGAATATTTTTTACCAAATCAATAGTTTCTGTTACTAAAACTTGATAGTTATTACCAATTTTGTCTAGGGTATAAGCATAAATACTTCCCGTTCTTTCGGAAACATACAATCTGCCGTCGGGACCAAAATCTAAAGATGTTGGTTCACTTAGATTCGTCCCACTTAGTGCTGTTTTAAAAAAAGAAATTTGTGCCTGTACTTGACTAAAACTGAGTACAAGCAGGATAATTAAAAATAATCTAGAACAGAGTGTTAGTAAATTGAGGGAAAGTTGTTTTTCACCAAACCAATTTAAGATGCAATCAGCGTTGCAGCGTACGTTGTGTTTGTTGTCCATTTTTTGTTTTTAAATTGTAAAAATTGCAAAAGGGGTCGAGATTATTAAAGTATTACTTAGTAGTCATCACTAGCCTTATTCCATGAATTTTTAGGGAGTATAAATACATGAAATTAATCACACGACTTACTCAATCGCTTGAAAGGCAATGAGTTAATTTTAAAATTTTTTATATGTTTATAAAAAATCAGGTAAAGCCTAGGGGGAAATCATATTAAAAGATTAGCTATCTAATGTAATATGATGGCTATTTTGTAGGTAAATTGCAGATGGGTAAATGTAGGAATTAGGAATTGGTTATAAAAGTACAGATTTTTTTTTTTAGAAGAAAGGAACTATGCATTTATTTTGTAATATAGTGAGAATCAATGGTTGCTAATGATTAAGCTTTAGTAATTTTCTGTAGCGTCTCCACAAATAAATCTCGAAATTCTTCCATTCGCTTTCGACGATACTGCATGACCCAACGTGGATGTGGTAGCGGAATCACTTCCTCGAAAAATTGATGTTTTTGATTGAGTTGATAAAAATATTTATAGTTTTTTCCTTTTCCCATACATATTGCTACTTTTTGATTGCAGCCAAATGCTAAATGGGTTTTGATATTATGGATAATGTGTTTTTCGACTGCTTTTTCTAGTGGCTTGGCATCGTAATAATTATAATTTTTACCATCCTTTACAAAACCGAGTGGACAAAGAGAGGTAATATAAAAATATTGATAAAAATAATCTGGACCACCAAAACCATTGATGTATTCATAAACAAAATCAGCAGATAATTCAAATCGCTTTTTGAAATTATTAGGAATCCCACAAATCTCTTCCAGTTTTTTAGGGTCCGTAAATGGAGTACCTGTAATACCTGCTCCAAAACGCCCTGGATTAATCCCAAAAATTAAAGTACGGGGTACTTCATCATCAAAATACTTTTTGAAAAAAGCAGTCATGACTGCCCAAGTTTCTTCATTGTTGAATGGGAATAATACCTCGACCCCTTTTGGTAAGTTTTGGTAAGGTTTTAAATCTTTATGGAAGGCTAATAGATTATCTGCAAAAGTCATGCAGCCAAGATAGGAAAAAGTTATTATTTACCTAAAATGAGTAAAGGAGAAAATGAATAAATGTTAAGCAAACTCAGGAATGAATAACCATTTTTAGAGCGTCAGATAAAAAACTAATAATAATCCGTTGGGGAAACTAATCCGTTGGGTGAAAAACAGACCCAACGGATTGGTTTTCCCAACGGATTTTAGATGTATTATTTAATTTAATAATATCAACTTTTTATCTGATTACTTATTCTTCACTAATCACTTTCTCCTTTTCAAAGATAATTATTTTCGACCAAGAAACCAACCTATCAGACCAGCCATCAATGCACTACAAATAATATTGGCTACTAACTCCATTGGGATAGATGCCAAAGACCATATTTTAAATTGTGCAGCTAATCCTAATAAAGAAGAAAGGGTAATCAGCGTACCTAGTAATGCGCCAGCTTTTAACCCACCAACAAAAGTGGAAATATTTGCCCATCGCATAAAAATAAATGTAAATAGGGCTGCCCATACGATACAACTGGCAAACATTAAGCTTATTTTTATATGCTCGTCTGGATATTGCACTTTTTCTGCAAACTCAGGAGCAATAGCTAAAGCATCTTGAAAAAGAATGCCATAAACCAGCCAACCCAATAAAAAATAAGCGATGCCACCAATTAGGGTGGATAAAGTAAATTTAGTCCAATTCATTGTTTTTACGTTTTGATGATGAAAAAATAATAGAAATTAGAAGAGAGCGCATCATATATTGATTGTCAGATAGTATCTTCTGACTTCTTATCTAACTCAAAGGTGCATATTCTAAATATTCACATAAAATACCTCCCATTAAGCCTAGTGTAATAAAACCAGTAACCTGCATGAATCCAAATATATTTCCAACCTCGTCGCTCAAATATGGCGTTAATGGCGATAATAGGTAAAATAAGGAATACAGTAAGAAAGCCTCCATGTAAAAAGCCATGACCAAAGCTTCTATGACTAGTGAGTTCCATATTGAGCCATTAATTCATTGAATTGTTGTTGAGCAGCACTTCCAGATTCTGCTACAGCAGGAGACATCATTTGAAGGACACCTGCTTGATGGATAACGATACCACTCAATAAGAAGGCAGCAAACAAGCTCAATAGATAGGATAAGCCAAAAGTAAGCGCCATATTTCCACCTTCCATATCTGCATCTGTAAACCCATTGACCCGCATCCAAGGTCCACCAAGAACTTTAGGGCTATAATAAACAAAGCCTATGGCTAGTGGAATTAATGCGACAAGAAAGAACATATAATAATTAGTAGGCATGATTAAGGTTTTATTAATAAAAAATTAGATCTGTTATAAATTAATCACAATATATACTTTTTGTTTTTAATTTAATTAAATAACATAAAAATTTTAATTAAATGAAAATTTTTTTTAATCATATTTGTTGTTTATCCTACATAAATGCTTCCATTGCAGTAAAAAAGAAACAAATTAGGCACATTTACGCTTAAATGACTTGGCTAACTTGTTAGCTTCTTTTACAAAAACCGAGGGTAATCAGTCTATCAATAAATAAGCTTTCTACCCAGCCATTTATCAAATGTTTAGTATGAAAAAACTTCAACCCATTTACGCCCTACTACTCACCTTATTTTTGTTATATGCTTTTTCAAACAATCCACCAAATGCAAATACGGGCGCTCCAGGTGAAGGAAATTGTACCTCTTGTCATGCTCCTGGCAATGCTAATTTTGATGGTTCGGTAGCTATTCAAGGATTGCCAACGGTAATTGTTCCAAATACTACTTATAGCTTGAGTGTCATGACGAAAGTATCCGCAGGTAGCCCAAGCAGAGCAGGTTTTCAGATGGTTGTTTTAGATGATGCCGATAATAATATAGGAGATTTTGCCAATGCGGGGACTAGTTCAACTGTTATGAATCAAGGAGAAAGGAATTATTTCGAACATACTTCAGCCCTATCTTTTAATAATGCTGATTCGGTTGTCTGGACAATAGACTGGACTGCGCCATCGACTATAGCAAGTGATTCTATCAGAATTTATATTAATAGTATTCTAGGAAATGGTGGTGGAAGTGGCAATGATTTGATGGCAAGTCAACGAACTGCTTATGGTTTTCAGCCTGCTGTACTGCCTCCTGTAGAAGTAACTGTTATAGCATCAAATGATTTATCTTGTTTTGAGACCAATGATGGTGCGGCGACCGTTAGTGCCAATGGAGGAGTAGGACCTTATACCTATGAATGGTCAATTGATTCTACTACTGCTTCCATTTCTAACTTGTCAATTGGCCGCTATCTTGTGACCGCTACAGATTCGGAAGGAGCGACCGCAATAGCCGCAGTAACCATTAACCAACCAGATGAAATATTTATTTCGGTAGATAATGTGGTAGATATCTCTTGTAATAATTCTATTGGAAGCGCAACGCTTACTCCTGAAGGAGGAGTGGCTCCTTATACTTATTTATGGAGTACGGGTGGGACTACCTCAATAATTGATTTACCAGCAGGTACACATACGGTAACCGTCACAGACGTCAACCAATGTACGAATACTACTAGCGTAACAATTGATGAAGATAATCGAGCACCTGTCGCTTTTGCTGGTCTCGATGTAGGGGTAACTTGTGCAGATACCAATACAACTAGCATTCAATTAGATGCTTTTAATACGACCACAGGCACAGGCGTTACCTATTTATGGACAACACCTGATGGTAATATTATTTCAGGAGCAACCACTTTAAGGCCCATTGTAGATGCTACTGGAATATATATTTTGACGGTAACTAATGCCGCTAATGGATGCACCGCAATAGATACGGTTTTGGCTACATTTGACACGACACTTCCAATAGCTGATGCAGGAACTAACCAAGTAATTGATTGTAATAATACAACAGCTACCCTAGATGGAAGTAACAGTAGTCAAGGGCCTGATTTAATTTATAGATGGACGAGTATAGATGGAAATTTTATGGGTGGTCAAGACATGCTAAACACCCTTGTCACAAGTGCAGGGACGTATATACTAACAGTAGAAAACACAACAAGTAGTTGTAGCGCCATAGATACCGTTGTAGTCACTCAAGATGCCAATATTCCTGATGCAAATGCAGGAATGGATGCTCAATTAGATTGCAATAATGCCATGCTAACTTTGAACGGGACAGGTTCAATGGGAGATAGTATTATTTATATATGGACAACTATGGATGGACATTTTGTGAGTGGAGATAGCACTTTAACTCCTGTAATAGATTCGGCAGGCACTTATGTTTTAACAGTCACCAATACAGTTAATAATTGTACCGCTATGGATGCTGTGATTATTTCTGAAAATAGGACTTTACCAATGGTTGCCGCTGGAGATGGAGGGAGCTTAACCTGTAATACAACTACCATCACCTTAAATGGAACAGGAGATACCAATCAGCATGTGGTTTACCTTTGGACTACCGCAACAGGCAATTTTATAGATGATGCGGAAGCAACTCTTTTGATGCCTACAATTGATGCGGCTGGTACTTACACTTTGACCGCTATAGATACTTTAACAGGTTGTACTAATTTCTCAGAAGTCGTTGTTACTGAAAATACCGTTTTACCGATAGCTAATGCAGGGGGCGATAAACAAATAGATTGTACCAATGCAAGGGTTATCTTAGATGGGAGTGGCAGTATGGGAGATAGTATTACTTATCTTTGGACAACGAGTAATGGAAATATTATTTCAAGTGATACTATTTTAACACCGACTGTAGATGCTGCTGGGTTTTATGTCTTAACAGTTAGTAATATAATAACGGGATGTATGGCAACGGATACCGTTGAAGTCACCCAAGACGCAACTTTGCCGCAAGTAACACTAAGTGGTGATTTGCAAATTGGATGTACGGATAGTGATACCATTCAAGTTGCAGGAAATGCCACGATGGGAGATAATATTGTTTATTTATGGACAACTAACGGAGGGGAAATTATCGGTGATACCACAACTTTACAAACCTTAATTGTTGGAGTAGGCAGCTATACCTTAACCGCAACGGATACGCTAAATAATTGTAGTGCGAATGCCTCTTTTATGGTAACAGCAGTTACGCCACCAATTGCCAATGCAGGTATGGATGGTATTTTAGACTGTGCCAATGAAAGTTTAATTTTAGACGGAAGTGCTAGTATTGGGGTCAATTTAATTTATGAATGGACAACAAGAATTGGTAATTTTGTCGGTGCTAATAATGTGGTGATGCCAACTGTAGATGCAGTAGGCATTTATACCTTAACTGTTACAGATACTTTAACAGGTTGTATCATGACAGATGAAGTAGTCGTGACAGAAGATACAACAAGTGATTTATTTGTCGCTTCTGGTGACGCCGATCAATTAACCTGTGGGCAAACAAGCATCATCTTAAATGCTACTGCTTCGGAGGGAGAAAATATCATTTTCAAATGGACAACCGAAGATGGAAATATTGTAATAGGTGGTAATTCTCTAACGCCAACAATAGATCAACCAGGGCAATATATTTTAACGGCTCAAGATACAACTACTGGTTGTATGGCTGTTTCCTCTATCAATATTTCGCAGAATATTAGTTTACCGACGGTAAGTGCAGGCGACAATCAAATTTTAGATTGTAATACCACTACCGTAATGTTAACTGGTCGCTCTGATACCGAGTTTAATTTGACCTATACTTGGACGACAACAGACGGCAATATTGTCAATGGCGAAAATACAGCTGCTCCAGAAGTAGATGCGGCTGGCACTTATACCCTAACGGTAGTGGATACTTTTACAAGTTGTGCTGCCTCAGCGAATGTAAGCGTAATAGCAGATGCCTCCTTACCGATGGCAGATGCAGGAATGATGCAACAATTAGATTGTAATAATGATACCTTAACCTTAGCAGGAACAGGTAGCACAGGAGATAGTATTACCGTTTTATGGACCACAGCTAATGGCAATATTTTAGGTGATCCAATGAGTTTTACACCAATGATTGATGCGGCTGGCACTTATACTTTGACGGTTACAGATACCACCTCTGGTTGTCGTAATACAGCAAGTGTAAGCATCATTGAAGACGTCTTAAAACCAATGGTAGAAGCGGGTGCAGCAGCGCAAACTTTTTGTGATAATAGTACCTTAATGATTGATGCAATAGGCAGCGAAGGAGATAATTTTACCTATTTCTGGTGTACGGAAAATGGGAGTATCATCAGCGGAGGAGACGCTTTAACAGTAGAAATTGATGGTGCAGGTTTATTTGAGTTGATTGTGACCAATACAGCGAATGGTTGTAAAAATGTAGATACGGTTGTGGTTACGGCATTGGAAAGTCCGATGCTTTCTTTAGATACGATTGATGGAGCGCCTACTTTATCCATTACAGGAGGGACCGCACCTTTTAATTTTGTCTGGTCTACTGATACGATACCTGTAAATAATTCTTTAGTAGATTTAGCGCCAGGCAATTATGAGGTAACCGTTACAGATGCCAATAGCTGTATGGATGAAATCATGTTTACGATAGAGGAAAGTACTAGTCTAGAAGCAATCGAAGCTTCTATCGAAAGCCTACAGGTTTTCCCTAATCCAGCAAATGATTTTGTGGATATTAATTTGACCTTTAATGATCCGCAGGCAGGGCAAATCTTAATTTTAAATAAAGTAGGACAACAGGTCTGGCAACAATCTTTTGCTGCTAAAACAGTTAATTTAGAAGTGGCAGTAACTGATTGGGCGACTGGTATTTACTATATGATGATCCAGACGGAGCAGGGTGTGAAGACAGAGGAGATTGTGGTAGTGCGGTAATGGCCAATTAAAAAATAAATGAAAAAGCGGCAACTTAAAGTAAATGAGTTGTCGCTTTTTTATGCTATATATTAGGGTATTTTAACCTTTTAATCTTTATTGAGAGACATCGGTGTTCTGCATGTAATGGTTTGATTATTCTTCGTTACGATAATAACCATGTTTTCATCGGTTGAAAAAGCAACAGATTTGACCTCGGCAGATAAATTGTTAAGGTTCATTAAAATATTGCCATTTAAGTCCCAGAGTTTTGCTGTTTTGTCTTGTGCTCCGCTCAAAATATATTTCCCAGAAGGGGAGAAAATCGCACTAGTTACAGGAGCTGTATGTTGATTGAGTATTTGTAGCGTTTTTCCTGTATTTTTCCAAAGTCTAAGACTATTATCTATAGACCAACTTAAAATAAATTGGCTATTAGGTGAAAAGGTAGCTCCAATAATTTTGGCTTGATGACCTAATAATTGCTGTTTTATTTGCCCCTCTTGCGTCCACAATTTTAATGTTTTATCAACGGAAGCTGTTAGTATTAACTGATTATCAGGGGAAAGCTGACAAGCAGTAATATATTGATCATGATTTAATCTATGGATGATTTTACCAGAAAAATTCCAAATTAGCGTTTCTTCATCTGTAGCACTTGTTATAATATGCTGTTGATCAGGCAAAAAATGAGCAGTATGAATAAAGGATTGATGCTGAGTAAAAGTGGTTAATTGCGTGCCAGTTGTAGCATCCCAGAGTAAGACAGATTTATCTGTTCCTATGGTTAGCAGATACTGCCCATTTGCTGAAAAAAGAGCTTTAAATATATTCGCTTGATGTCCCTCTAAGCTAAAAAGCTCCTCGCCATCTAAATTCCAAATTTTGGCGGAATGATCTCTAGAAGTTGTTAGGATTCGTTGTTCATCAGGAGCAAAAATAGCCAATAAAACATCTGCTTGATGTCCTTTTAAAATAGTTTTTGCTTTAGTCGCAATGTTTATTATACAGGCAGTACTATCTGAGGAGGCAGTAAGTATATTGTTCCCATCTTTAGTCATTTGTATAGACCAAATATGTTGATTATGCGATTTTATAACCTCTATAATTGTTCCGTTATTAGCCCATAATACTAAGTCATTGGTCGTGGAAAGTCCTAAGAACTGATTTGCAATAGGCGTACTTACTATTTCTTGGAAATAATATCTTCCTTTCGCAGGTTCAATGGTATAATTATGATAAACGGCATTACCATAAGCGCTTAGTATATTAGGCGTTGCTTTTGTACCAGCTTCTTTTAGTGCTTCGGATGCGAGTTGAAGTGCATAAGAAAAATTATTTCTTTCTATTTCTTTTTCCACTAAAAAAGCCTTATGATTAGCTTTATCAATGATTAATTGTTGTTCTAAAAAAATCTTAGCTTGGAGCGCTTCTTCTTTAGAACTCTCCGCATCGGTAATAGCTGTATTTAATGCCGCTATATAATCTTTCTCCGCAATATTCATTTGTTGAATAGCTTTTTCCTGTTGATGCTTAGCGGCATTATCACAAATACTAGCTGCTTTAAATTTTGCAATAGCTTCATCGAAATGTTTATCGCCATGAGCGATGATTCCTTTATTATACAAATCCTCAAAGCAATTTTGACCATTTAGATTAATGCTCAATATCAGGCAGAAGATTAAAAAGAAGTAGTTTTGCATTTTATCCTTATTATTTATTCATAGCTTGGTTACAAGCTTTAATTTTTTGTTGTAATAACAGATTATTAGGTTTTATTTTTAGGGCATGCTCATAACTGCGTTTTGCATAAACGTATTCTTTGGCTCTCATGAATGTTGCTGCATCATTTATAAATTCATTAAATGCTGCATTAAGTTTAGGTTGTAAAACGGCTATTTTATTTTTAGCTTCTGGATTATCTCCATCAACGATTTGTGCTTTTTTGTAACTAAGTAGTGCTCTATAATATTGAGTTTTACCTTGATTCTCAAATATCTCCCCTTGTTTTATCAATTCATTAAATTGGGTAACAGTTGATAACTTAGCCTTACTTTCCTTCTTTTTATTAAGCGTCAGTTTATCTTCTTGCTTAATCAAAAGTGCTCGCTCAAATTCTTCTACAGCTAAGCTATAATTATGATTATCAAAAGCATTTACGCCTAAATCAAAATGATTTTGAAATTTTGCCGCTTCTTTTTCTGCATTAGAAGCCTTTAAATCTATCAAGGCTTGATTGGCTTCCTCCGTTTTAAGTGCCGCTTTTCTATAGCTGTTAAAAGCAATAATGCAGGCGATTATAGCAATAACAGAAACAACGGAAGCCCAACTAGCTAATATTCGAGCTTGTCTTCTCTTCCGACGCTCTAATTTTGCTTCTGCTCGAAGCGCTTCCATTTCTTTAGCCCGTTCTTGTTCTATTTCTTTAGCTGCTTTTTGTTGTTCTATCTCGTTTCGTTTTCGTTTGGCTTCTAGTACTGGCGCAACCAAGGTATCATGACTTAGTTCATAAGTAAAACCACCTCTCATACTAGGTTCTGCACGCAATAAATGGGTATCAACTAATTGCCTTAATAATTGAGGGGAAATATCAAATATTTTAAAGATTTGCCCTTCATACATATTTAAACGGCGTTCCTCTTCTTCAAAAATTAAACCTTCTTCGATAAATACCCTTGCGGCGTACTGGTCTTTTTGATTAGGCAACAAAGCAATTTGATCTTGATAATAATATTTATAAATTTTTTGAAAATCCCCTAAATCTGCTTGATGAATAATGCTTAGTTGCTGCTTAATGACTTTTTGCTCAATAGATTGACAAAGAATTTGTAATTGGAAAGATTCAATTTTTTGACTTCTATTTCGGGTAAGTGCAGCTATAATTGCTTCAATAGCCTCATCTTCATAATCAAAAGGAGGAGTGATGAAGCCATTTTGAGGAAGAAAAGCAGGATTGAGGATAGCATCTTCTGCCTGTTCTGCAGTTAGTGGTTGAAGTTCGTAACAATTTGTCAAAATATTTGGCAAATAATCACTTAATTGATTCATTAAACTCATTCTATCAGAGCGAATCGCCATCACTATTTTGACGGCTAAAGGTTGGTGAATCAAGTCCATTTCTTCGTCTGAAAGGAAAGTAGCGTTTTCTGCAAACCTTTCTTCTAGTGCAGTTCTGTAATAAGAAATAATAGTTGTATTTAGCACCTCAAGTAGTGCCGCTTTAAAAGAGAGAATTGCAGTTTCTGGATAGGTAAATAATTCCTCAAATTGATCAAAAATTAAAACGAATTCTTTTCCTGAATTGCTCAAAGAACGTTTTTTTAAGGCGGTCCAAAGAGATTGATTAGATGGAGCAATTTTATCTAGTAAGGTATTTGTATCAGCGGATGCAATAAATGCTCGACTGATTTGTACAGGTAGCCTAGCTGTTACTGTATCGACATAAGGGCCTAGTCGAATCGGAATTGGCATATATTTATCACTCTTGTTGAGTTTAGTAATAATACCTGCATTCAGCAAGGAACTCTTTCCTAAACCAGATTTAGAATGTAAAACGACTATATCTTCTAGATTTAATAAATTATAAAAATCTTCAATATCTTTTTCTCTACCAAAAAAAATACCTGCCTCCCCTACTTTGAATGGTTGTGCTCCTGGATAGCGAAAATATTTTCCCTCCATTTCTTTAAAACCCAATACTGTAGTTTTCTCTGACATTCGATTTAATTAAGCCCTGAAAATAGGACCAGCTTATTGATTTTTTTTACTAAACAACTTGACTTACCTCTTTAACTAAATGCATCAATGATTCTCTAATTTTATTTTCTTCTAAATTAGCGTCTTGGCTATTAATAATCCCTCGAAGTAATCGTTTTTTGATGCGGTTATGCCGATTAAAAAGCAGGATAGTATCTTCTAGTAGTTCGATGCCTTGTTCCCCGATTTCTTCTAAGAAATGTTTGAGTTGTAAAAAGGCTTGTTGTAATTCGTCCTTAATAATTAAACCAGTAATTCTTTCTGAAATATTTAAAGATTTTTCAGCAGGTTTTTTTAAAATGCCTTTTTGTTCACAATGAAAATGGAGGGTATCAATAAAAGCTTCTATGTTTTTTGGAAAAAAATTGATATTAAATTGATTTTTACATAATTCTATAAGATCTGCCGTCAATGTTTTATTGGCGGCATAGCGCATAAAATCACTATCATTATGCAGCGATAATATCCTAAGAAGCAGTTGTAAATACCATTTGTCGAAAGGTATGCCGAGGAATATTAAATTATGTGCTTGATGAATTTGATGCCTTAATTCTTTAGGTAAACCTCGTTCCCCAAAAATGGAAGAAAAATAATCGAAAAGATCATTATGTGTAAGTACTAGAGACTCTTGTTGCTCTATACTACCAAATAAATTATAAATGAGTGGTGTTTTGATAGAAGGTAGTTTGACTTTACCATTAGGTGTGTGGTTTTTCCAATAAAAATCAAATTTAACAGGCAAGTCTGCTTGTTCGAAGACCTCCACTAACTGTTTATCAGGGGTTAAGTTTACGATAAAAGAAGCTGGAAGTTGAGCAATTTTCTCTAATAAAATTTTTGTTTCGGGGAAGTCACTCTTATAAAAATTCTTTATCTTATAATAAGCTTTGGTTTGTGCGCCATTACTTTTAAATAAAAATAATTCTTCGGATGGATAATATTCTTCAATATCTTCATTTTCTGCTACTTGAAGATAATTGACTAAGGATTCATTGATCGTAATTCCTTGATAAGTGGTAAAAAGCTCAGGACCTAAAAAGATAATACATCTTCCTTCTTGTAAAGTCTGTAAAGTAAAATCCCAATCAATAGTAGCTAAAGAAGCTTCTTGTAAGTGCATTTTGTGCTGTTTTCAGGAGGGGGATACTGTAAGAAGATAGAGAAAACAGTAAAGGTTTAGATACCTATTTTTTTGGTAATTAAGACGAGTAAGAAATGTGTAGTCTTATTTCTTTAGCAGTTTTCTCACATTATAACAATATAAATCTGACAATAAATTTAAGAAATTTTATTTAAAAAACACTAATTTATGTCAAAAAAATATACGGATGGTACTATTTTCTTGATAGTTGGTTTTTCTTAAAAAAAAAATTTATTCTTTACTTTTTTTATTTTTATAATTATGATTTTTTTCTTAATTTGCTTGAATAAGTCCCCTCTCCCTCCTAACAACAAAGCTTTTGTAGCTTACAATTACATTAAACAAACACATACTTTTAAATGAGAAAACTATCCTTATTGACACTAATTTTAGTGCTATCAACTTATGGTACTACCTTCTGTCAGGTTCATCAATTATATACTGCCACTTATCAATTGAGGGCAAAGGTCAATTTAGTAAAAAATGAATTAAAACCTTATAGTTTTTCTAGTGGGGTAACTGCTATTCTTAAAAATGATGAATTGCATTTTCATTATCCTCTACAAGCAACTAAAGATTTTGAGTATTATAAAGTTTCTTTTAGTGCTCAACTAAATGGCAAAGATTTTACGCCACCAGCTCATTATTTGAAAGGAGATTTAGGAAAACAAGAAATAGAGGCTGGTCAACAAAAAAGGTCGATTACCTGGTTTGGGCTGACCAATTTGTACCAACAATTAGAAGGCAACCTAAGCCTATTTGTTCATGTTACTTTTTATGGAGACAAAACATTACCCTATGAAGTTAGTTGCTTAAATCCACCTAAATTTGAGTTTCGTCAAAAATTACCTTTTTATGGGGTAGGTGTAATCGGTGTAGGAAGTTTAGTAGCAGGACAAATTTACTTAAAGAAAGGGGAAGATAAATTTCGTAAACATCTAGTTGAAAATGTAATAAGTGAACGCAAATCACTTTATGAAAGAGCGGATCAGCAAACAACGCTTGCGGAAGTCTTAACTTATGCAGGGATTGGCATATTGGTAGCAGATGGCATAGGCTACTATCTAAGAAAAAGACGACATAAAAAACAAGTAAAAATTTTTGAAGAAAATTGTGCAAATAAATCTATTAGTTTTCAGCCAATACTTGATTTTTCAACTACTTCTTCTCAAAATATTGGCTTCCAGTTAAGCTATACTTTTTAATAAAAAATATAATGAGGAAATTCTGTATTTGTTGTCAAAACAGATGCCGCTGGTATAATTGAAAAATAGATATAATTAAGTAGCTGGACAAAATTATCTTTATATTTCTTTTGACAGGATTTCAGGATTGACAGGATTTAACTCATTGAAAATCAAAATCATGTAAATCTTGTAATCCTGTCTGAAAATTAAAACTAATTATGTCTGAGTACTTAAATATAAAAAACTTGATGATGCAATTACAAAAACTCCTTTTCTTTATCGGTTTAACTTTATTTACAACTACTGCGTGTAGTGATTTTGATTTAGGGGAAGAGCAAGAATTCCCAACCTATTTAAAAAATTTTGGCTCTAGCACTTTTGATGTAGGTTTTGATGCAATCGTTGTTGATTCTGCTACCTATTTTGTCATTGGGGCATCTGGCTTGGAGGCGCTTAATGCTCATGGATTTATTGCTAAAATTGAAAAATCGTCTGGGGCTTTTTCAGACTACAAAGTAATACGAAATGACGATAGTAGAAATCAAGCGCTTTTAAATATTATAAAAACAACCAATGAAAATACAGAATATCAGGCGGTAGGACTGTCTGCTAATATGAGTGATTTTAGTGACGGTGAAATGTTATCTGTTCGTTTTAATCAAGATTTACAAGATATTCAGCTAGATCATAATTTAAGTAGTTCTGGATTCGGATATAATCAGTCAAATAATCTTGCCCGGATAAATGACAACCAAGTACTTATTGTTGGGCAGCGAAAGAACCAAGTAGGTGTTGTTTTAGCAGAAGAACAAGGAATGTTGACGGATGCATTAGATCATTGCTATCCTGGCCAGTTTACAGATTTAATAGTAGATACCTTGACTAAAAAGGCTATTTGTGTAGGCTTTGAGTCTAGGCAATGGAACCCAGCAGTATCTCGTAGAGCGATTATTAGTATATTTGATTATCAGCAAAATGAATTTGTTTGTTGTAGAGAAGATACGCTTTATTGTACTCACCCAGCAGATACTATTGGCTTGGTTAATGCTCCTTCTTATCTGTCCTCACAATATTTAGGTGTCGTCCAGATGGAGGACGAGACTTTTTTTGCAATCGGAGGAGTTGGTAATGTTATTGAAGATGATGATTTTAGAGATAATGGTAGAACATTGCTTACTAAATTTAGGGTTCAAGATAATCAACTAGAGATTATATGGACTAAAATATACGAAACAGAATTTGGTTTTAATAATGCCGCAAGAGGAATTGTTGCAGATGGTAACGACATCGTTATTACAGGAAGAAGAGCGATTAATAATAATACAGATTTGCTAATTGCTAAGTTAGACTCAAATGGAGAAATACTTTGGCAGAGAAGTTATGATTCAGGTAATAAAAGAGATGATTTTGGTTGGTCTATCCTTAAAGATGAAGGTTTTTTTATCGTCGGTCAAACCAAAGATAATTCAACTGCACAACCTATCACTTCTGTATTGTTGGTTAAAACAGACGCAATGGGGAAGATTGAAAATAAATAGGAGTATAGTTTTCTCCATTTGGTTTAAAGAAATTTAAAATCTACTCTCGGTCTTGAATTTCTATCTATAGCTTCCTACATTTGCTCCATGCTCACACAATTCAACGACCGCCAAAGCCTATCTGCCATCCTTCTAGTGACCTACTTTATCTTCATTCTGTGGTTAGTACTCAGAAGTCAAAAAGACGAAAATAGCGAGGACTATTTTTTGGCAGGTAGAAAAATGCCTTTTTGGGCATTATCTATCACCTTCATCGCCTCTTGGTGGGGCGGGGGATCAGCCGTTGACTTAATCGACCAAGCTTTTACCAATGGCATTAGTTCCTTTTGGATTTATGGCATGCCCGTTTTGTTTTCTACTTTTTTGATGTTTTTATTTGCCAAAGGCATTCGTAAAATAGGAACGATTAGTCAACCTCAATTAATGGAAGCTCGATATAATAAAGCTTCCGCTCAATTATTATCGATTTTAATATTGATTTTTATGGTGATTGGAAGTGCGGTACAGGTGATAGTGATAGGTCGTTTTTTCAGTACTTTTTTTGCGATAAGCTATGAAATGGCAGCGATTATTGGCACGTTGATAGTGGTAGCCTATTCTGTTTTTGGAGGATTTAAAGGAGTCGTCATTACGGATATTTTACAGTTTGTTTTTCTCTTATTCGCAGCCATTACATTGTTCATTTATGCTTATAATGGAGCCGGCGGATTTAATGGATTAGCTGAAATAGTTGATTCAAAAGACCTACCCACCTTCTTTGATTTTACCCATAATTTATCGGATAATATGGCCTACATCATCACCTTTGGGGCAGCATGGATGATTCAAGCCAATATTTGGCAACGGATTTCTGCCACTCGAACACCTGTGGATGCTAAAAAAATGATGGTGATGAGTTTCCTAGCTTTTTTGCCCCTTTACCTTTTAGTGACTTTGACAGGAATGCTGAGTAGAGGTTTATATGAAACGGTACCAGAAGGTGGCATTGCAGCAGCAATGATTTTTGAACACATGCCGACCGTACTTTCAGCCATTATTTTTGTAGGGATTTGTTCGGCGATTATGTCTACTATGGATTCTTTGATTAATACAGGTGCTTTGGTGTTAACTATTGATCTTTATCGGCCCCAAAACAAAACGATTTCAGATAAACAAATGGTAAACATCGGTCGATTTGCTACCCTATTTGTTGCCTTACTCAGTTTGTTTATTGGTATCAATATTAATTCTATTTTGACGGTTGCTTGGATTGGTTCTGATTTTCTGGCAACAGGTGCTTTTGTGCCTTTAGTGATGGGCTTTATTTGGAAACGAGGTACTTCGGCTGGTGCAATGGCATCTATGGTTTTTGGTGTTTTATTTTCGACTTTTAATTTATTGGCAGCTTTTGACATTGGTATCAATGTCCCTTGGAAAATTGCGTCTACTTCCCAGGCGATGACGGGGATGTTAGCTTCTTTTGCACTTTATATCGTTGTTAGCTTCTTGACTCTTCCTTCTGCTAAAGGAGCAGATTTTATTGAAAAGGCAGGGATGTTCGAGAAGGTGTAAGTACTCAATGAAGGTTTTTTTATAAAAAGTACTTATTGCTTTTCTAATGCTTAGCGAAGGCAATGACATCATATTTAGGAAACGAAATTGGACCGATTATGCCTTATTAAGTTTACCACTTTTTTCTTTATTATTGACACTTTGGCAAGTTATCAAAATGCTTAATGTATGGAAACTAACTAATATTCGTTTGCGCAGTCGCCTTTTTTATACACTACTGACACTAGGTTTTATAAGTTTGCTAGGGCAATTTTATTATTGGAATTTATTGGGTTTTCATTTTTAAGTATTTGTAGATTCATTGCAAAATGTCGCAATCTTAATTTTTCGAAGTATTCTCGTAGCTTGAGTTAAAATAAAAAAAGAGCAATTGAAGGATTCAATTGCTCTTTTTTTATTTTACCTTATGGTATAAGGAGGTAATTAACAACTATTAATAAAACTTAGAACGTAAGTCTTCCACCTCTGCATTCTTTTTCATTGCTTGCATCAAGCGAGCAGTTACTTGAGTTTGTGCAGTAGAAGAACTATTTTTTC
>CAZXYA010000066.1:0-24396 GCA_964644655.1 uncultured Saprospiraceae bacterium
TTTCACGACATCCGTAAATTATTGGATGCTTTAAATGCTTTGGTGGAAAAAGGGCATTCTGTCCTAGTCGTTGAGCATAATATGGAGGTGATTAAATCAGCAGATTGGGTAGTGGATTTAGGACCTGAAGGTGGGCGTGATGGTGGCCATTTAGTTTTTCAGGGGACGCCAGAGGACTTGGCTTTGGTGGAGGGGTCTTATACTGGGGGGTATTTGAAGGAGAAGTTGGAAGGGGAGAAAATTGGTTAGAATATTAATTTAGTGTACTTATCTGAAGACCTATTTAGTTTAGCATTACGCTTTCTGAGGATTTTTCCTTTTTTTTAATTATCTCAATTATGGAATTTTCTTGTTTGTTACTATAATAAAATTGAAATAGCGGCCCGAACGGGACGTTGTTCTTTATATGTAAATAATTAATTATGTTTTTTTAGGCTATTTTTTGGTGTAAAGTTAGTAAACTTACTAAAAATTATCCTGAAAATAGTGGTGGTGGTTCAGTCCAATCCTCTAATTGAATGTTATTTAATCTTTGAAAGTGCTTGGTATTGTTAGTCACTATTACCATATCATTAGCAATGGCAGTACAGCCTATCAATAAATCAAAATCATCTATAGGCGTACCCAACTTTCTTAGACGGGCTTTTTCAGTGGCAAACAAATCAATAGCTGAAGTTACAGGCATTACAGAAATAAAATCAAGTAATTGCTCTATTTCTTTGTAGTGCTTTACAGGTTTTTGACTATAGGCAGCACCATATTTTAATTCAGCAAGTGTAATTTCAGAGATACAACAATGCTCAATTCCTATTTCGTCTAGTTTTTCAGTAATACGATGCTTATTTCTGAAGAAAAAAATGATTATATTAGTATCTAGTAAATAACTCAATCGAAGGATTCTATTTGACGGTTAGTAAAACGACTACTTCTGATAAAATCAACAACTTCTTCGGTAGATTTCTCCATATCATTCCAAGCACCTGCCAATTTTTTCCAATCATCATTTTTTTTGACTGGCGGCATAGGTTTTTTAATAGAATCAATCAACCGACTAGCTAACTCTAGTTTAATGTCATTATTTAAGTGGCGCAGCATTGACCACCAACTTTCTATATTAAAATTAAGCACTTTCATGTTAAATGATTGAAGTTATTTACTACAAATATACTAAAATCAAACTCATGTTCCAATTTTGGAACGTTTTATCAAAATACTTGAAAAGATAATAATTTATGATTAATTCGATATACTCCTCTTCTTCTTAGTGTGTAATTAATATTTAAACAACAATTATTAAAACATTTTATAGCATTTAGTCGATTAAATTAAACTATTTATCTATAAAATAGATTAAGATAATTTCACATGTATCATATTTGCACTAACTACTAATAGTTTTAATCAAGTAGTTATGTTTACCAATTATGTCAAATTCACAACAACCACCACTAAGAAATAACGGAGCAATTTCTTAGTTGACCACCACCCAATCATAGCTCACAGTTAATACCCTCTGAAAAGTATTTTTATTTTTTAATGTGGTACGCTGCTCCGAGTATCAAAATAAAAGTATTTTTATGCAAAAGTTCTCCTTAATTTTTGATTTATTTTTGCTAATTATTTCCTCAGTTATTTTTGGCTTATACCTTTTAGATATATTGGCTTTTCAAAGTTTAAAAGCCTTATTGATTACTTTTCAAATAATAAAAGTAATCAAAGAGTTAAGACAGAAGTAAAACCTAACTTTCAAAATTTGCTAGTGATGTTTGTAGAAATGTTACTAGCAAATAAGCTGATGTCTGCTACAGTAAAACGCATATTTCTAATAGTCGGCTTCCCTTTGCAAACTTTAGGATGTAAGGTTATTCGAGATAATAGACTTTCGTTCATTACGTAGGCTATTTATCTTTAAGCTTATCTTTTATAGACAAAGCAATATCCTTAGACTCTGCTAAGTTTTTTCTAAAATCTGTCTTTTCCTTTTCAGTCATAGCATCAAAATCAATATCTCGAAAATCATAAAGCGTTTTTTTGATGATCACTAATGTTTTGTCTGTGTCTACTTTTGGTTTAATCATTGTTTTTCTTTTTTGATAATTTATCAAGATAGTTCATTTCATCTAATATTTCATCAATGTAATGTTCTAAGCCTTTTTTGCCTAAACGTTCTAAAAAATCATCGGTGTATAAATGGATTAAAGTTAGCTGTTGTTTTAATTTTTTTTTGTCAATTTTGTTTTTTGCTAGAAATTGAGATAACATAAGTGCTTGTGAAAGTAGGTTATCAGTTGATTTGGATTATTAACCGAAAAAAGATAGTAATTTGAAAATGATAGATTGAGGTGCAGCGCACCGACCACCTTTGTGAAAAAGTGTAAAATGTGGTCGGTGCGCTGCACCTTGCTATCTTTTTGCGGTCAGTAATTTAGATAGCTGAAAAGAGGAATAGATAATTAAATTGAGTTTGATTTTGAATTTCCCAACACAGCAACCTACATTTGCTTTATGCTTACACAATTCAATGATCGCCAAAGTCTATCTGCTATCCTTTTAGTAGCCTACTTTATCTTCATCCTATGGTTAGTTTTCAGAAGTCAAAAGGATGAAAATAGTGAGGACTATTTTTTAGCAGGTAGAAAAATGCCTTTTTGGGCATTATCTATCACTTTCATTGCTTCTTGGTGGGGTGGAGGTTCTGCCGTTGATTTAATCGATCAAGCCTTTAATAATGGCATTAGTTCTTTTTGGGTATATGGCATGCCTGTTTTATTTTCCACTTTTTTGATGTTTTTATTTGCAAAAGGTATTCGAAAAATAGGAACGATTAGCCAACCGCAGTTAATGGAAGCTAGATATAATGCAGCTTCTGCTCAATTATTATCCGTTTTGATATTGATTTTTATGGTTATCGGAAGTGCCGTGCAAGTGATCGTCATAGGTCGTTTTTTTAGTACTTTTTTTGCGATAAGTTACGAAATGGCAGCTGTTATAGGTACTTTAATCGTGGTAGCCTATTCTGTTTTTGGCGGATTTAAAGGCGTAGTCATTACCGATATTTTACAATTTATTTTTCTGTTAATTGCAGCGATTACTTTATTTATATACGCCTATAATGGCGCAGGTGGATTTAGCGGATTATCCGAAATTGTTGAGCAAAAAGACTTACCTACCTTCTTTGATTTTACCCATAATTTATCGGATAATATGGCGTATATTATCACCTTCGGTGCGGCATGGATGATACAGGCAAATATATGGCAACGCATTTCTGCAACTCGTACACCTATAGATGCTAAAAAAATGATGGTAATGAGTTTTTTAGCTTTTTTGCCACTCTATCTTTTGGTGACCTTGACGGGCATGCTAAGTAGAGGCTTATATGAAACGGTTCCAGAAGGTGGCATTGCCGCAGCAATGATTTTTGAACATATGCCAACCGTCCTTTCAGCTGTTATTTTTGTAGGGATTTGTTCGGCGATTATGTCCACCATGGATTCCCTGATTAATACTGGTGCTTTGGTTTTAACCATAGACCTTTATCGACCAAAAAATAAAACGATTTCTGATAAACAGATGGTGAAAATTGGTCGCTTTGCTACCTTCTTTGTCGCTTTGTTCAGTCTTTTTATTGGTATCAATATTAATTCCATTTTGACTGTTGCTTGGATTGGTTCTGATTTTCTAGCAACAGGTGCCTTTGTTCCTTTAGTCATGGGCTTTATTTGGAAAAGAGGCACTTCTACGGGTGCGATGGCTTCTATGATTTTTGGTATTTTATTCTCTTCTTTTAATTTACTAGCAGCCCTTGATATTGGTATTAGGGTGCCTTGGGAAATAGCCTCTACTTCCCAAGCGATGACAGGTATGTTGGCTTCTTTTGTCATCTATGCTGTTATCAGTTTATTGACTAAACCTTCTAATAAAGGCGTTGATTTTATTGAAAAAGCAGGAGTCTTGGAGAAAACATAAAGGATTTTTTCATAAAACTTCCTAAAATCAATACTTCTCCTCATTGTCATTTCCCAACCTAAACTTAATGGGCAAATTAAACTGAACCCGAACAGGTTTGCCTCTTTGTCTACCTGGTGTCCAAATCGTAAAATCATTCATAGAACTAACAACTCGTAGAGCTTCTGCGCCACATTGAGCTCCAATATCTCTTTTTACTTTAAGTTCTGTAAGACTTCCATCTACTCCTACGATAAACTGAACAACCACCGTTCCTTCCACCCCATTTTCTCTAGCAATAGCTGGATATTTAATGTTTTTATAAATATATTCTAACATTTTTTTATCCGAACAAGCTTTTTTAGCTTTATTATCTCCCTCTAATTCTTCACATTCTAGAGAAAAGAACCTAGGCATTTGTTCCACTACTTTATAAATATCATCTACTGTGGGTTTAGGCAATTTATCAATGTATTGCTGAGCGGCTGCCTTATTATTAACAGGAATTTCTTCTTGTATTCCATCCAATAAAAAACCAGCTTCCGTAAACTTTACCACTAATTTTTTATTATCGTAAAAAGTAAATCCTTCTTCTTCTGCAGGTTTAAATAATGTTTTATAGGATAAATGTTTTAGGGCATTTTCTACATCTAATTTCACATCAACACCTCTTAAAATTTTGATTGCAATTGGTTCAATATATCCTTGGTCATTGATGTCAAATTCAAGTTCAATGGTAGAAGATTGATTATTGGTATAATGTTTATACCTTATTCTTTCATGAATAGCGGTTAGTATCTTTTCTTCAGAACATTGTTTTAAAGCTAAAGAATCTAGGCTGGTAGCACAATCAGAATGAACAGCAAAAGGATAAGATTGACAAAAAAGGAAAGTGGGAATAAATAGGCAAAAGAGTAGGGTAATTGTCTTCATTTGTATTTTATAATTAGTGAAAAATAAATGGTTTTGCCCCAAAGATAAAGGGTAATGATGGAAATAATCAAAAAATGGATGACAAATTTTCTAAGTGCCTATATTACCGTATTTTTTCCGTAATTTTAACCATTCCCAACAACCAAATATCATTCGAATAATAAGTCTAGTAAAATGAATAGAGGCACAGTCACCAAAAAAGACCATAACAAAAAAACGGCAATGCTCAAAAAAACACAGCTACTTTGTATTGGCATCAATCAATATAGCAACGATATTGCTACTTTAAATAATGCCGTGAGAGATGCACAAGCCTTTGAAAAAGTGTTAAAGGAAAAATATGGCGTAACGGAGGTAGTAGCTTTATATGATGAAGCGGCAACTTTAGAAAATATCCTCAATGCCTTCGATAGTCTGAGAAAGACAATTACCGAAGCAGATAATCTTATTATTTATTTTTCTGGACATGGCGAATTGGTGAATAATCGGGGATATTGGATACCCGTAGATGCGGTAGCCGACAAAAGGCGGACCTATTTAGCCAATCATGAAATTAAAGACTTGTTATTTGATTTGAAAGCACATCATATTTTAGTGATTGCAGATGCTTGTTTTTCGGGTGCTTTATTGGAAAGAAGCCGAAGTACCTCCGTTCAACGATATTATGTGATGCCTTCTCGGTGGGTGATGACTTCTGGGCAAATTGAATTAGTACCAGATGGTTTACCTGGGTACCACAGTCCTTTTGCCAAAAGTTTATTAACCCAATTAGCATTAAACCCCAAGCCCCATCTAAGTATCAGAGAACTCTGGCTAAATATGCGAGAAGGGATTACCGCTAACTCTAGACAAACCCCACTTTGCGAACCTGTAAGAGAAGTCAATCATCAGGGAGGAGAGTATTATTTTATTGATAAAAATACGACAGAATTGCCGCCAATTTCAGAGATTAAACCAGAAACCTTGGGGGCTTCCAAGCAATTAGCAACTACTAAAATAAATGAAAATGAAAAATTAGCCTTGCCAGCGTTAAAAGAAACATTACGAGAACTACTTTCGGAAGATGAAACTAAAACAGCTTATAAATTATTACTGAATCATTTAAAAGAAAGATCATCCCATACTTCTATTGCTTATTTGCGTTTAAGTGCCTATAATAGATTACAAAAAAATATTGCCAAAGGTATCGCAAAAGATGCCGAACGACAAGAAGCAGAAATTAAGAATGCTTTAGATTATATTATTCAGCATTTAAAAATAGACGATCTAAAATAGTATAATAAAACAGATAATGGAACTTAAAAAAACATTGCGAAATCTACTTTTGGAAGGGGAGACGAAAGCAGCCTATGAATTATTACTAGAAAAATTAAAAGAAGATTCCTCTCATACCACAACCGTTTATTTGCGATTGGCAGATTATAATGGGTTACAAAAGGATATAGCTAAAGGCATTGCCGTTAATGTTCAACAAAGAGAAGCACAAATTAATCACGCATTAGACTATATTATCCAAAATTTGGAAGCAGACGATTTAGCAAAGAATTAACGGTATAAATTTATTCACGCACAAAAATGATAGCCTATGCTTTTTTCAAAGAAAAACCTAGATAAATATGCTTTTTATAGAGACGGTTGTATGATATTATTACTGCCTATTTTACTCTTATCCTTATTAGTTGTCATTTTAAGTACTATCTAAGTACGGAGTATCAATAATTGATGATTTCTACCTGCCGGTAGACAGGCATCATTCATCGTTCATCATTTTTTTTCATGCCAACCTCCATCACCATTTTTCAATTAGTATGTGCCTTTATGTTCCTAATATTTTTATTGGGCGGTATGATAGCTAGTTGGTATTTTGTGCGATGGGTCGGCAAACGAGAAGCCAATCTTTTATTATCCATTTTTCTAGGTGTTTTAGCGCTTTCCCTGCTCCATAATTTATTGGTTAATATTGGGATTTTTAATAATCAGCCTCGTTATTATTTTATTCCAATTTGGTACACCCTTTCCTTTGGTCCACTACTTTTCTTCTTTGTCAAAAGTCGCTTATTTCGACCGTTTCATTTACAAAAAAAAGATTTTAAGCATTTTATTATTCCACTTTTACAGGCTACTTTTTATCTGTCTGTAGGATTTCGAGAGGCTAGTTTTAAGGCTCAATTATGGGACAATACGTATATCCCTTTATACAAACCCATTGAAGGGCTTTTTTACATTATTGGTTTTTCTGCCTATCTCTATTTTTCCTATCGGTTTATTCGATATAAATTGGCTTTACTTCAACGCAAAAAAGCTTATGCTTGGGAGGTAGATAAAGTCAATCGTTTAAAACGAATGGTAAAAGGATTGATTCTATTATTTGGAATTAGTGCAGCCTATATCATTGGTGATTTTTGTACCTATCGCTTCTTAGGGGTGAATTTATATAATATTCGAGGCTTTACATATATCGGGGATTTATCGTTTACCATCATGGTCCTTTGGGTTAGTTATTATGCTTTTAGAAATGCTTTTTTCCCAAGTCGGCACCGTTTAAAAACCAGCAAAGAACCACAGTTATTATTGGATAAAATTGATCAGCTTTTTGCCGAAGAAAAAATCTTTATGGACGATGAATTGGATCGGCGGAAATTGGGTTACTATTTAAAAATTAGAACCAGTTATTTGACGAAATTATTACCCAATAGATTTAGAAATGTAGTCAATAAACATCGAATAGCAGAAGCTAAAAGCCGAATGTTGGATGATAGGTATCAAAAATATAGCTTAGAGAGTATCGGCTTGGATGTCGGTTTTAGAGATAGATGGGCTTTTAAGCGAGCTTTTGAACAGGTAGAGAAAAGAAGTCCTTTGGACTTTAAAAACAATAGGCAGTAGGCAATTTAACAGTAGGCAGATGACCTATTCCAACAAAAAGAGGCGAGAAATTCCTTCCTCGCCTCCGTACTTATCGTAAGTTTCAAATTAATTTTTACTCGTTTAATGCCCAATTATAATCTTGGTAAGTGACAGCTGTACCAGCCGCTACTTTAGTAGTCGCATACTTATTTAAGTAATCTGTAATATTGCCAAAATCAACTGCATACCATTCAAAAATTTTAGAAATAGAAGCATTACTACCTCCAACTGAATTATACTTGGAATTATTGATAAAATTCTTAGTAGCACGTTCTAATTGACCATTTAAATTGGCTGCTGTCCATGCTTTATTCCAAACAGGTGGACAAGATTTTGCAGCACAGTTTACCGCAAAGTGAATTCGAGCATCTTTGTATTGTGGTCGTAAAATATCGTGTTCGATATTATTTAAAGAATAAGTTTTACCCCCTAATTTTATCCATTTTTTATCCCAAGGTTTGCCCCCTTCTAAATTCGTAATACTCTTTACAGGATAATTATCGACAATCAATTTAATGGTAAACGCATTATAAGCATTGATCCAATAAGCCATCTTTTGGCCTCTTGACCAACTGCTTTGTATAGGATTGTCTGCTAAGGATTTTAAGTAAGCATCAAATGCGCCAATATCTGCTTTAAATCCTTTGTAATTTACTTTTCCAGTTGAACTGATATGTTTTTGTGCTAAAGTATTCCAAGCTGCATGAGAAAATGCTTTTGGTTTGACTACTTTTTTAGGTGCAGGAGCAGGTGGAACTACTTTTGTAGCCGCCTCTTTAGGCATTTCTTTCACAACTTCTTTTGCTTTAGTTACTACTTCCTTCGTTGCCTTAGTAGCTTCGGCTACTTTTTCTTTCACAACTGTTTTTGCTGCAGGCGTCTCTTTTTCTATCTTCTTTTTAGCAGGTTCAACGACCTTTTCCATTTCTTTTTTAACCTCAGCTTTGGTAGGAATAGCACTAGCCGCTTCATCAAGTTTAGCCATTGCCTTTTCTTCCGCCATTGCCTTTTCTTCGATGGCTGTTGATTCCATCTTTTTAGTTTCTGCTTCTGCTAAAACAGGTTTGGGCATCTCTTTGGCTACTGCATCGGCAGTAGGTGCAGCTGCAGCAACTGTAGTTTCTTTTTCTGCAACTGTATCACCACAAGCGACTACAAAAAGTAGCATGGCAAAAAAGGCAGATTTTAATACATTTTTCATGATTTTTGATTTTAGTTAAAGTGATTTTGGTGTTTATAAAAAATCATCTTTCTTGGCCTGTTTATTATTGATATTGTTTTAGAAAAAAGCCAATAGTATTATAGGCTATTTTGCTAGTCTTATTAAGATCGCTTTTTGATAAATAGGACAGATTATATTGAAAGACATAAATAAAACGCTATAGGAAATAAAAAAGTTATGTGTAAATTTAGGAAAAGAAGTTCGCTCTGTAATCATGAAGACACTAGAATGTTATGGACTTCTTAAAATAAAGAAAATCAATCCTTTATCTGCTTTTCTTTTCTCTATCCCTATAGTTTTCCTATATTTAGGACAAAAACCAGCATAATTATCAAAACTATAGTCTTCTGGATAGACTATGTGGTAAAAAAATTAACATGAAAAAAGTCGTAATAATAGATGGATGCCGAACGCCCTTTTTGCGTTCTGGTACAGATTATATGGATTTAATGTCCTATCAATTAGGTCAATTTGCTATCAAAGGATTATTGGTCAAAACAGGTATTGACCCTAAAATTATAGATTCAGTCGTGATGGGCTGTGTGATTGCCAATATTAAAACCCCTAATGTAGCTAGAGAAGCAGCTTTGACGGCGGGCATTCCAAATACGACCCCTTGTCATACGGTTTCTCAAGCCTGTATTTCTGCCAATCGAGCTATTGCGGATGGCTGTTTAGAAATTATGACGGGACAGTCTGACATTGTCGTTGCTGGTGGGATAGATCATACCTCGGATACCCCCATTCAGTTTCCTCGCAAGATGCGAAAGAAATTGTTTAAAGCACAGCGGATTAAAACGATGATGGATAATTTAAAATTTGTCTTTTCCTTACGTCCCTCTGATTTTGCGCCCGAACGCCCACAAGTTTCTGAATATACGACAGATCGAGTAATGGGACAGGATTGTGATATAATGGCGGCGAGTTTTGGAATTACTAGGGAAGAACAAGATGAATTTGCGGTACGATCGCATCAATTAGCAGCCAAAGCACATGAGGCAGGTCATTTACCCGCTGAAATGGTGGAAGTTAGTTTGCCCCCCAAATTTGAACCAATTAGTAGAGATAATGGGGTTCGAGGAAATTCAACGATAGAGAAAGTAGCTAAACTTAGACCTGCTTTTGACAAAAAGTTTGGCACCTTAACCGCTGCTAATTCTTCTTTTCTAACAGATGGTGCATCGGCTACTTTATTAATGTCTGAAGAAAAAGCAAAAGAACTGGGATTAACCCCCAAGGCAGAAGTTGTTGATTTTGCTTTTACAGGACAAAGCTTAGAAGAGGAATTATTATTAGGTCCTGCTTATGCGATATCGAAAGTATTAAAAAAAGCAGGTATGGAATTAAATGATATGGATGTAATAGAATTACACGAAGCTTTTGCAGGACAAATTCTGACCAATTTAAAAGCCTTAGCTTCTGATGAATTTGCTCAACAAAATTTAGGTAGAGATAAAGCGGTTGGCGAAGTGGATTACTCAAAATTTAATTTATGGGGCGGTTCCTTGTCTATCGGCCATCCTTTTGGTGCAACGGGTGGACGGATTATGACCACTTGTGCGAATCGCTTACAAAAAGAAGGTGGGACTTATGGGATTTTGGCGGCTTGTGCGGCAGGAGCGCATGGACATGCGATGATTTTGAAGCGGTATGAGGCTTAGATTTTAATTGACTTTTGATAGGTTGTACGGATAAAGCGGATTGGGCGGATAATTACAGATTTACTTAAAAAATCATGTTAATAAAATCTGTAAACATCCGCTAAATCCGCCCTATCCGTACAACCTATTTCTAAAAATAAACAATCATGGAGATAAAAGACTTCCTAACAATAGAAAAAAAAGATGGCATCGCCACCTTATGGCTAGACAATAAAAAAGAGAAAATGAATGTCGTTTCGCCAAGTGTCATTGACATATTTGGGCAGATATTCGAACAGATGGAAAATGACCCTGAAGTCAAAGCCGTCATTTTTATTAGTGGCAAAAAAGATTTTATGGCAGGGGCAGATATTAAGTCTTTTGCTATAGAAAAGCCAGGCGATTTTCGACCTATTCAAAAAACAGGGCATGATACTTTAGATAAAATAGAAAATAGCAAAAAGTTATATATCTCAGCCGTAAATGGGACGGCATTTGGTTTAGGAACAGAACTATCCTTGGCTTGTCATGCTAGAATTGCCACGAATCATCCCAATACCAAATTTGGTTTGCCAGAAGTGAAAGTAGGCATTTTGCCCGGCGGCGGCGGTACACAGCGATTGCCTCGATTAGTGGGTATTCAAAAAGCTTTGGACATAATGCTAACAGGCAAAAACATTTATGCCGTACCAGTGAAAAGAATGGGCTTGGTTGATGAATTAACGGCGCCAGGGAAACTGCATCAAGCAGCAACCATGTTTGCCAAACGATTGCTTAAATCCCCTATCAAAAGAAAATCCAAATTATCTTTTGCAGAGAAATTATTAGAAGGCAACCCCATTGGACGTTCCATTTTATTTAGCCAAGCTAGGAAAATGGCGTTGAAACAATCACAGGGTAATTACCCTGCGATTCCCGCTATTTTAGACTGTGTAGAAACGGGCATTAAAAAAGGCATGAAAGCGGGGTATGAAAAGGAGTTAGAACTTTTTGAAAAATTATTATTAACGCCAGAAAGTAATGCTTTGCGCTCTATTTTTTTTGCTTCTACCGATAATAAAAAGAATCCTTACGGAAAAGAAAAAGCAAATGATTTAAATACTTTGGGTATGATTGGCGCAGGATTTATGGGCGCAGGGATTACCGAAATTTCTGTCAATAAGGGAATAGATGTTTTATTAAAAGATATTAAACCAGACGGTATTACGGCTACTAAAAAAGAAATCTGGAAAGGTTTAGCTAAAAAATTAAAACGAAAATCCATTACCAAAGCGCAAGCCGAAGAAATCATTGGTAGAATAAGTGGACAATTGACCTATGATGATTTTGATAATGCTGATATAGTGATAGAAGCGGTATTGGAGAGAATGGATTTAAAAAAGCGCATTATTGCAGATATAGAAAAGCATTGTACCGACGATGTGATTATTGCAACGAATACTTCTTCTTTGTCCGTGACAGAAATGGCGAGTCATGCGACCAAACCAGAAATGGTGATTGGGATGCACTATTTCTCTCCTGTACCTAAAATGCCATTATTAGAAATTGTAAAAACGGATAAAACGGCTGATGCGGTGATTGCTTCTTGTTATGAATTTGGTTTAAAACAAGGCAAAACTTGTATAGTCGTCAAAGACAGTCCAGGTTTTTATGTCAACCGAATTTTAGGGCCTTATATGAATGAAAGTCTATTGCTCTTAGATGAAGGCGTTGCCATAGAAGCGATAGATAAAGCAATGAAAAAGAAAGGATTTCCTGTTGGTCCTATTACATTATTTGACCAAGTCGGTTTGGATATAGCAGCGCACGTGGTAGATAGTAGTCGAAAAATCGTAGCGGACAGAAATGGTTTTGAAATTAGTGATAGTGTAATAAAAATGTTTGAAGCAGGCAGGTTAGGTCGTAAAAATGGCAAAGGCTTTTATAAATATGATGAAAAAGGCAAGAAGCAAGCGCCTGATACGTCTGCTTACGAATTCTTTAAAGGCAAAGGTGGTACGTCGATGGATATGGAAACCATTCAAAATCGTTGTTTGTATCTAATGTTTAACGAAGCGGTTTTATGTTTGGAAGAAGGGATTATTGCCAATCCAACTGATGGTGATTTAGGGGCAGTTTTTGGAACAGGATTTTTACCGTTTACGGGAGGCCCTTTCCGTTATATGGACCAATTAGGGATAGGTAATGTGGTGGCTACTATGAATGATTTGGCTAGTAAATATGGAGAAAAGTTTACACCTGCAAAATTACTTGTGGATATGGCAGCTAAAGGGGAAAGCTTTCATGAATAACATGGAATTCTCTGAGCTGTGATAAAAATGGTTTAGCCCAAATTGTTTTATAATCTAGTAGGGTTTTCTTATAAAAATAGAAATTCCCTTTTACACAATCCCTTACCTAAACAAGAAACGATGTTCCGACCCCAAATAGCTATTTTACTATTAGTGCTAATAGTTGCTTGTCAACCACAAGCAGGTGACCAAACGGAAGTGGTGGAAGAGGCAATAGAAGAAGAGGTAGATGATACTAGCCCACTTCTAGAAATCAATTTAGCTCACGCCCAAGAAGAAGGGGCATTGGCAACTCCCGAAATGGTGAGTGTCGCTTTTGATCCAGTTTTTAAGCGAGCCAAAAAATATGAAGCCATTCCCTTAAAACCCTATTTAGAAAAATTAATTAGTGCTTCCAATTTGGATACTGCCAATACCGAAATCATTTTTTTATGTAAAGATGGCTATAATCCAGGCATGGCTTTGAGCAAAGTAATGCAAAATGAACCTTATCTAGCCATTCGAGATTTAGACGCCCCCGAAGGTAAAAACTGGATGGATACTTTACAAGGAAAATGGTCACCTTTTTATTTAGTATGGACCAATCACTCCAAAGGAGCTAAGGGCTTTACTTGGCCTTATGGCTTAAAGTATTTGCAATTTAAAACAAGTGAGGGAGCTTATAAAGCGGCTTTTCCCATAGATGAAAATAAAATAGCAGGCTTTGAACTATACAAAGAAAAATGTATGAAATGCCATTCGATGAATATGGTCGGAGGAGTAATGGGACCAGAAATGAATGTACCAAAAAACATTACCGAATATTGGCAGATCGAAGATATTAAAGGGTTTGTTAAAAATCCTTACAGTTATCGATATAATAGTAAGATGCCACCTGTTGCTCACTTAGAAGAGGCGGAATTAGATCAGATTATTGAGTATATTAGTTATATGAAAGGACAGAAAATTGAAATGGAATAAAAGGTGTCGTCTGAATACAGATTACCGCTTTTTAGGATAGAACCATAAAATTTATTTTAGTACTTTTTATTTTTAGTATAAAAATACTATTTTGGCTTTTATACCACCAAGCAAAGAAAAATCAAATTTAGCAAGTGGTAAAATTCATCATTCATAGTTAGGGGTGTTAAGAGAAATTTAAAAAGTTAAATTTTTACACAAATTTTAAAAATTTGCAGGATGTTCTCCCCCGCTGGCGGGGGGCGGGGGGTGGAATAAATAGTCAAAAATCATATTTACTCAAAAATTCCTCCCCCCAGCCCTGCTCCCGAGGGGGAGAAAGCCCCTGCAAACCTTAAAATTTCATCTAAAAAAGATGTTAAATTATTTCTCTTAACACCCCTAATTCATAGTTCATCATTCATCATTACAAACCATGATTCCAGCAAACGAAACATTCGGCGGCACATTCCCATTTAAACCTAATTTTTTTGAAGGCAGAGGCTTTAAAATGCACTATGTAGACGAAGGAGAGGGAGAAGTAATTATTTGCTTACATGGACAACCTACCTGGAGCTATTTATATCGAAATTTTATTCCACCATTATCCAAGACACATCGGGTCATTGTACCTGATCATAAAGGCTATGGAAAAAGTGAAACCCCACAGGAGAGCGAATATACTTTTAAAAATCATGTAGAGAATTTAGCCGCTTTGATTGACCATTTAGGTTTGGAAGACATCACTTTTGTTTGTCAAGACTGGGGTGGACCAATTACAGGCGCTTATACATTGCGTTATCCAGATAAGGTCAAGCGGATTTGTATGATGAATACGATGATGGGATATGGATTTGCTGCTAAAGATACACCACCCTCTGACACTAAACCGCCAGGATTACAAGAGTCGCCTTGGTTTCAATGGGTACTAAAAGCTTCTAAAGAAGGGTTCTATCGAGACGCAATGGGGCGCTTAGGGGATAATGTTTTGAGCAATATGAAAAAACTATATTTTCATAACTCAGCAGCAGTAGATGAGCAATGGATTCGAGCCTATTCTATGCCTTTTGTTACGAAAGAAGAATGCATTGCGGCAATAGAATTTCCCTTAGATGCGGCTTTTGGAAGAATTAGAGATTATGTAGTAGAAGGCATTAAAACAGGAAACTTAGAAAAATTGCGAGCTAAACCTGCGATGTTGGCAGAGGGGATGGCAGATAAGGCAATGTTGCCAGCAATGGTCATAGACGACTTTAAACGCTTATTCCCTAATGGACCGATTGTAGAATTAGAAAATGTAGGGCATTTTTGTCAAGAAGATGCACCCGTTACCTTAGTTGCTTTAATTCAGCAATTTATTCAAATGACTTAAAATAACCTAAACCTTCACTTTTTTGAGATTAAATAGAACTATATTTCCAAAAGCTAGGTAGAATGTACTGAAAATCATCCTATTTTGTGGATTCAGTAAATATTGGCTTGTTTTTTTATATATCTAATAAAATAGCAAGCTAATAGTTGGTTCGAGAAAATGGAACTCATTAACTTTGTCCTGTTATTATGGCTAACCAATAAATTATTGACCAAACAACACTTGGAATATTAGTACATGAGTAAAGCAATCATTGAAAGTGAGATTGAAGCAAAGCTAAAACCTGAGACGGATTTGGAAGCTAAAATTATCTCCGATCCTGAATTTCAAGCTGGTCTATTTTGGGGCAAACCTCGATATGGTCATCCTGAAGGACAAGTCATCAATCATATTCCAGAGGTATTAGCGAATGTTGATAAATTAACTATTCCTGCCGAAACGCGGCGCCAATTGCGCTTAATTACCTACGTTCACGATACTTTTAAACATATTGAAGATAAAGGCAAACCAAGAGATTGGAGTAAACATCATAGTGTTTATGCCCGAAAATTTTTGGAAAAATATGTACAAGAGGAAGCATTACTAATGGTTACAGAAATGCATGATGAGGCATATTATGCTTGGCGATTATTTGCTTTGGCTAAGGAACTAGAAAAAAGCCAAGAGCGATTGACCTATTTATTAAATAGGATGGGGAGTAATATCCAGTTGTATTATTTGTTTTTTAAATGTGACACCCAAACTGGAGATAAGATTCAAGCGCCTGTAAAATGGTTTGAAAAAACAGTATCAGGGATAGAAGTTGTCCATTTTTAATCCGACAAAATAAATCCACTCCCATGTACATTGGTGATTTGAATGCGCTCATCTTTGGATAAATATTTTCGCAATTTAGAGATAAATACATCCATACTTCTTCGATTAAAATAATCGCTTTTTCCCCAAATATTTTTTAGTACATATTGTCGAGATAATAAATTTCCTTTATTCAAACAGAGTAGTCGGAGTAATTGGGCTTCTCGTTCGGTCAGGTATTTATCTTCCTCCTGATAAGATAGTTTCTGGTTTTTGCTATCAAAGGTATAATGTCCTACTTCAAATATTTCTTGCTGTTCGCTAGGATGTTCTGACCGTCGTAAAATGGCATTGATTCTTGCGACCAATTCTTCTTCTTCTACTGGTTTAATGATGTAGTCGTCTGCCCCTAAGCTAAATCCTTTTAACACATCTACTTTTAAAGACTTAGCGGTTAGAAATAATAAAGGCACATCACTACCTTTTTGTCTAATTCTTTCTGCCATCGTAAAACCATCCATTTCTGGCATCATTACGTCCACTATACATAAATCCACTTGTTGTTCTCTAAACTTAGCTAAACCTTCTAAGCCATTTTTTGCCCAAGTAACGGCAAAGTTTTTCATTTCTAAATACTCTTTTAGAATATAGCCAAGGGTACTGTCATCTTCTACTAATAATAATTTTGGATTGGTCATTTGTTGTGAGGTTATGAGTTAATGAGATGATGAGTTTATAAGGTTTATAAGGTTGCGAGATTTAGGAATTGATGAGTTAGTATTCTCATTTTCTCATTAACTCATAATCTCACAAAGGAAACTCCATCAAAAAAGTAGCTCCTTCATTTTTTTTACTGCTAACAGATATAGATCCACCATGCGCTTCCACTATGTATTTAACATAGCTTAAGCCTAAGCCAAATCCTTTGACATGGTGAATATTGCCGGTAGTTACTCTATAAAATTTATCGAATAAATGCTTTTGATGTTCGGGAGCAATGCCCATGCCTTTATCACTTACTGCAATAGATAACTTTTGTCGGTCACTTCTGGTACTAATACTAATTTCTGGCTGCCCATTACTATACTTTATAGCGTTATCCAGTAAATTTTGAATCACATTTTTAAAATGTGTTTTATCTAAGGCTAGTTGAGTACTAACCGCTTGAAAAGTTTTATTCAATATGCCTTGTTGGGTTTCTATTTTTAAAGCAAACCCTGCTATGGCATCATTAATAATATCGTGAAAATCACAAATTTCTTTTTGTAAGTTATATTTTCCATTTTCTAAGGAGGCCAATTCCAACACCTTATCAATATGCCCTTTTAATTTGGTATTCTCTTTTTCTAATAAATTTAAATAGTTGCCTAATTTTTCTGTTTTATTATTTTTCAAACTTTCCTTAAATACTTTTGCAATTAGAGAGATAGAAAAAACAGGTGTTTTTAGTTCGTGGGTTAAATTATTGATAAAATCATTTTTAATCACCAATAATCGCTTTTGTTTATTGACGGTATAGAGCAAAAGGCTAAACCCTGCTATAATCATTAAAAGAAATAAAAAAGAAGGAATTAATAAATAGGCGAGTTGCCCGAAAAGATAAGTATTAAGATTTTTTTGGTAAAAATGGAGTCGAACTTCACAATTACAAATTTCTTTTACCAGGCCTAATCTTGGTAGATAGCGATTAAATTTAAATCGCTTTATATCAAAATTAGGACTATTTAAAATCAATTGGTTTTTGTCATCTGTCAAGGCAAAAGCATAATCAATGGAAATCCCTCTAGCTGACAATTGTTCCTTAAATAGTGTGTCTAGTTCTTTGACTGTATGAAAAGGAAGCGAATCATTGGTGTAAATAGTTGTTCTGTCAATATCTGCCTCTTGACTCAACTTTGCGATATTCCGACTTAATTTTGTGTTTTCAAATAAGGCAGTACTGATATTATACATAATCGCCCTTACCTCAGAATCGTATTTTTCGGATTCTGTGATATGTCCAATACGCAACATACTCGCTTGAATGATAATCAAGCCTAGCAAGGACAGAATAATAAATGTGATAATTGCTTTGCTCATGTACCTACGAAAATACAAGGAAAATTACTAAAATTCTACCCACTTTAAGATCTGTTAAGCGAATTAACTTTTCGTTGGCTTTTTGCTATTATCATTATTTGTGTCTTTCTTATTCTAATTCCGTCAAAACTACCATCAACAATGTTTTTTAATAGGAAATAGGAAACATTTAATTATTTTTGCAGGAAAATTAAATATAAATGTCAAGATTATTCTATTTTATCGTTTCAAGTATAGGATTCTTATTATTATTCACTCAATGTAAAGAGGGGCCAGCTACTCAACAAAATGCAGCAAAACCAGTTGCTGAAGTAGCTAAAGAAGTAGTAGAAAAAGTAAAAGAAGTCGAAAAAACAATAGATACAACTGCTTTAGTTGCAGCAGAAGTAGCCATAAAGCCAGCGCCTATTGAAAAAGAAGCCACTTCCACTAAACAAGTGACTGCCAAAACAGAAACGGCTACCAATCGAGAAACTGCGCCCAAGCCTGTCAAAAAGAAAGTGAAAAAACGGGCTAAAATTAAATTTAATGAGCTAGTACATAAGTTTGGAACAATAAAAACAGGGGATAAAGTAAATCACAAGTTCAAATTTAAAAATACAGGCAATGCGCCTTTGGTAATTAAAAATGTAGACGTAAGTTGTGGTTGTACGTTTCCTAGCTATCCTTTTATACCTATTAAGCCGGGAGAAGAGGGAGTCATTGATGTTACCTTTGATAGTGAGCATAAAGTTGGGCGGCAAAAACCTACTGTAACCGTTGTGACAAATGGTAGACCGAGAACGATTAAGTTAAATTTAGAAGGTTTTGTAGAATAGTAAGTACACCGTTCAAAAAGTTTCTTGGTGTTTCTCCTCGCCGCCTGCGGCGGCTCCCTTAAAATCCCCTTGCCGTGCTCGCGAAGCGAGCGAGGCAAAAATGTAAGTACCTGAGCAGAAATATTCGACAAGGAACGTTAAGCTTTTCAGCATAAGATCTAATTAAAAGAGAAAAACTATTACTCAATTGAGTACACCACTAGACAATCATTTAAACGACCCTGGCCTAATACAGGCAAAGCAATATTTGCAAGCACTAGCTTTAGATAAAGCTGCTGCTGCTATTGAGGAAGCCTTGAAAAAACGGCAGCAAGACAGCGGTGCTGATCTTTCTTTTTATGGCACTACCTTATGGTGTGAAATTTTGCTTGCCAAGGGTCGATTTTCAAGAGATATTACTTTTCCTACCTTAGCCAAACAGAAATTATTAAGGCTACATTCGTTAATTCCTCCATCCAAACAATCAATGGCTTTTCTTCCTTTTCATTTATTGATGGGTGAAATGCACTATCAATTAGGGGAATGGACCGCATCTACCGAGGTTTACCAAGGTATCTTGCAATTGAGCCAAAAAGCAGCAAATGACATTGGAGAAATTCAAGCGCTAAATGGATTAACAAAATTAGCCTTGACAAAAGGAGCGATAACAGAAGCATTGACTTTAGCCAACCAATCCTTAGAATTATTAATCCAGCATACCGACGAATCGAATTATCAAGCTCTAGTAGAAAATTACTTATTACAAAGTCAAATATTTATCTATAAAAAGGATTTAAGTCAAGCCAAAAATTATGTAGAAAGAGCCTTGACCATTTGCAAGACAGAAGACTTTAAAGAATTAGCCATCCAAGCACATCTTCTATTTGGTAAAATAGCACTTGAATTAAAAGAGAGTGTAGTAGCCATTACTCATTTGCTAGAAGCTAAAGAAAAGGGGGAAACTAGCCAACACCAAGTAGCAGTAGCAATAGCTACCTTACATATTGGTATCGTTTATAATCAAGTTTTTCATTATCCTAAAGCTTTAGAAAAGCTAGGATTAGTAGAAAAAGACTATCAAAATTTCTTAGATATTTCTGAGCAGGCATTATTATTAAATTCCTTAGGCACTTCTTACTTCTTATCTCATCAAGAAACGGAAGCAGAAAGGTGTTTCTTAGCCGCAGAGCAACTAGCTAAAAAACATCAAAATAAACCTGCTTTGGTTTTTTGCTTGGCTTTTTTAGGAGTCCTTTATTCTCGAAAAGATAAATATGAAAAAGCACTTCGGTATGCCAAACGAGTCAATAATATTATTCAACAAATTGGCGATGTTAATGGCATTCAAGTCAATCTAATTAATTTAGGAAATGTGCACTATAAATTAGAAAAATATAGTGAGAGTATTAAATTAACGAGTAGGGGTATAGCAGCTGCTAAACGAATGAAAGATGGTTTATCAGAGATTAGAGGCTACCAAATTATGGCAGAAATATTTCGGAAGAAGAAAGAGTATAAGAGTGCGGTGATGTATCAGATGATTTATACCAAATTTTATGAAGACTTTTATCAACGCAATGATCGCCAGAAAGTCTGTGAAATAGAACATCAATTTACCATTAGGCAGTTAGAACAGCAGATAAAAGAATTGGAGGCAACAAAAAAATAGGCACAAGCAATGGATTTCCCAAACTTGTGCCTACTAACCATAAGCTAAATAATATATTTTGGAGAATAGAGATTAGAGAAGCGAGAATAGAGATTAAGCATCTCTGTTCTCTCAGCAAAGCGGTCTCTGCTCTCTGTTCTATAGATTAATATCTGTAGTATTCTGGCTTGAATGGTCCTTCAACTGTTACACCAATATATTCTGCTTGGTCCGTTGACAATTCTTCTAATTCTACCCCAATCTTAGCCAAGTGTAATCTTGCTACTTTCTCATCTAAGTGCTTAGGCAACATGTATACCTTGTTCTCATACTTATCTGTATTTTGCCACAATTCTAATTGCGCCAAAGTTTGGTTAGTGAAAGAGTTAGACATGACAAATGATGGGTGACCAGTTGCGCAACCTAAGTTCACTAATCTTCCTTCTGCTAAAACAATTACATCCTTGCCATTTAAAGTATACTTATCAACTTGTGGCTTCACTTCTACTTTGCTAGCTCCATGCGTGCCGTTCAACCAAGCCATGTCAATTTCATTGTCAAAGTGACCAATGTTACAAACGATGGTTTTATCTTTCATCATTTCAAAATGCTCCTTTGTCAAGATGTCCTTATTACCAGTTGCCGTTACAACGATATTTGCTTCAGGAATAGCGTTCGCCATTTTCTTTACTGCAAATCCGTCCATTGCTGCTTGTAATGCACAAATTGGATCAATTTCAGTAACAATTACTCGACATCCAGCTCCTTTTAAAGAAGCCGCAGAACCTTTTCCTACATCTCCGTATCCTGCCACAACGGCTACTTTACCAGCCATCATTACGTCTGTTGCTCTTCTAATGGCATCTACACAAGATTCTTTACAACCGTACTTATTATCAAACTTGGACTTCGTTACAGAGTCATTGATATTGATAGCAGGCAATGGTAAAGTACCATTCTTTACTCTTTCGTATAATCTGTGAACACCAGTAGTTGTTTCTTCACTTAATCCTTTGATACCATTCACTAATTCAGGGTAATCATCTAAAACCATGTTGGTTAAATCACCACCATCATCCAAAATCATATTTAAAGGCTTGCCATCTTCAAAAGCAAATAATGTTTGCTCAATTGCCCAACTAAATTCTTCTTCATTCATACCTTTCCATGCGAAAACAGGGATGTCAGCAGCAGCAATTGCAGCAGCAGCATGATCTTGGGTAGAGAAGATATTACAAGAAGACCAAGTAACTTCAGCACCTAAATGAATTAAAGTTTCAATTAAAACCGCAGTTTGGATAGTCATGTGTAAACAACCTGCAATTCTAGCACCTTTCAATGGTTTAGAATCACCATATTCGTCTCTAATAGCCATTAAGCCAGGCATTTCCGCCTCAGCTAATTCGATTTCTAGTCTGCCCCAATTCGCTAGAGCAATATCTTTCACTTTGTAGTTGACCTGTGTTGCAGTCGCCATGTGATTAAGTATTTTATGTTTTACAAATAGAATGAAAATTTCCTGAATTTATACTGCAAAATTACAAATGAGGTTTCTTTGGCGCAATTATTTCTAAAAACTAAGTAATTATTCCTGTTAATTAATTATTTTGCAGGAAAAAATAATTATTATTTTAATTTTAGATATTTCCTAAAGGAAAATTTCCTATGAAAAAAATTGATGATATAGATCAACGTATTTTACGAATGCTTCAAAAAGATTCAACTATTAATATCAAAGAAATTGCGAGTCAGTTGAACATGACAAAAACACCTATTTATGAACGAATCAAAAGATTAGAGAATGCCGAAATTATTGAAAAATATGTAGCAATTGTTGACCGAAAAAAAATAACTTCTTCGATTATCGTTTTTTTATCAGGGTCTTTAGATGTAAAAAAATTTGAAGAAATTAATGAATTCTATGAGGCAATAGAAAATGTACCTGAAATTATGGAGTGCTACTTAATGGGGGGAGATACGGATTTTATGTTGAAAGTAATTTGTCCAAGCCTGGATACTTATCACGATTTTTTTTCTCGAAAGATCGCTACCTTACCAAGGATTGGACAAATTAAAAGTTCTTTTGTGATTAATGAAGTGAAGCGGTCAACGGTATTGCCTTTTTTGGAATAGATCTGTAGTGGCTAGGCGAACATTAATATATTTTGCGTTTGACGAATTTCTACCTGTCGGTAGACAGGCATCGTTCATCATTCATCGTTTTAAAAATCCGTTAGGAAAAATAGCCTAAAAAATATCTTTCAAAGCTTGCCAAACAAGATGTGCTTCAAAGCCTTTACTCATAGCGTATTTAGCCAATCTACCTTTTAACTTAAATTCATTGGTTTCCTTTTCCGTCTTTCTCTTTTTTTCTATGACTTTATAAAGCCCTTCCATATAGCTTTCCTCGTCAATTTCCTGCATGGCTTTTTTAATACAATAATCAGAAATTTTTCGTTTTTTCAATTCTTGTCGAATTCTAATTTTTCCCCATTTTTTTAGTCTAAATTTACCTCCAGCATAAGTCTTAGCAAAACGTTCTTCGTTTAGAAAATTTTCAGTAATCAATTCCGCAATAATTTCTTCCAAATCATCGCCATAAATTTCCAGAGAAATTAATTTAGACCGTACCTCTTGATGACACCGCTCTTGATAAGCGCAATAATGCATCAATTTTTGCAGGGCAATATCTTTTTGAGTGATAATTTTCTTAGGCATTAATCTTTTAGCTAAAATCCAGAATTAAAATATTCCGAAAGATAAATCATTATTAAAATTAAATAGTATAAATGGTTGATAATCAGTAATTTTAACATTTTTTAATTTTTTTGTTAAAATTTTCCTAAATAAAATGTGTCTTTTGGACACTAAGCCCGTCAATATAGGGAATTAAAAGTAAAACAGGCTTAATTACTATTAAGTTAAAATAATAAACCTACTAGTGAGAAAATTAAGCAGTCCTTTAATATTTAATTCATCAAACTATTTTTTCAACTTTATAAAAAAAACTAACTAAAATGGAAGGTTTATTTGACATGGCGACATTGACACAAATGATTACACAGTATGCACCAAAAGTTGTTGGCGCTATCCTTACTTTAATTATTGGATTTTGGGTAGCAGGTGCTGTTACAAAAGGCGTAAAAAAACTATTGGTAAGAAGTGGAGTAGATGAAACAGTAACTCCTTTCTTGGGTTCGCTAGTAAGTACAGGTTTAAAAATCATGGTATTATTAGCTGTGGCAGGAATGTTTGGTATTGAAACTACCTCTTTTGTAGCTATCTTTGGTGCTTTAGCGTTTGCTATTGGTATGGCATTACAAGGCAGTTTAGGACATTTTGCAAGTGGTGTTTTATTATTAACCTTTAAGCCTTATAAAGTAGGAGATTTAGTAGATATAGGAGGTGGTAATGTAGGTTCAGTTAAAGAGATTCAAATTTTTAATACAATTTTAGCTACATTAGATAATAAAAGAATTATTGTACCTAATGGTGTAGTTACTAGTAATGTAATGACTAATATTTCTGGTCAAGGAGAAATCGGAGTAGAATTGAGTTACGGTATTGGCTATGATGATGATATTGATAAGGCAAAAGCTTTAATCTTAGAAGTAGGAAAAGAATGTCCTTATATCTTAGATAGCCCTGCTCAAGGTGTTGTAGTTGGAGAATTAGGAGATAGTGCGGTTATTTTGAATACGAGACCATTTGTTAAGAGCGAAAATTACTGGGATGCTTATTTTTACATGCAAGAAAATGTGAAGAAAAGATTTGATAAAGAAGGTGTTAGCTTTCCATTCCCACAAATGGATGTACACAATCCTA
>CAZXYA010000067.1:0-24118 GCA_964644655.1 uncultured Saprospiraceae bacterium
ATTCATCCGAGTGGCGACCATAGGTCTCCTTGCTTTTTATTGTCCAAAGTCTAATTTCAATACCCCTTTCAAAAAAGAAACAGAATCAAAGGTGCAAAGAATACGGGGAATAGTATCAACACCAATCCTCTGTTCTATCTTTTTAGTTTTGTCTAATATCCAAAACAATTTTTCTAATTGTTGTTCTACATAGTGAATTCTATTATTGCCATTACTATTATAGACCTCTAGGACAAAAATATTTGCCTCTTGGTTTGAGGTAGTGTGGCTACATATTATATCAGGAGAGAAATGCCTGCCACCATTAATTTCTAAACGAGTTTCACTTTCAAATCTCTTGGTCTTGCTGTTTTTGTATTGGTTGTAGTAAGTCAAAAATGATTTATGAGTAGGTGTAATTTGCTTCATCCATCTTTCAAAGCTAAGATGAATATGAATAGTACTCACCCTATGAAAATAATCATTAGATAAATACTCTTTCGGTCTTTTGGGAAAACGAATATCAGGCAAAGACAGATCAGTATAGCTATCCAAAAACTTAGCTCCTTTTACGGTCAAGTGTCGATGATATTCTTGACGGGTTCTTCTAATATGCAAAGGATTTGATTGGTCTTTTATCAAAGCATAATGCAATTGCCTACCTGTATAGCCATAGTCTTGTTGGAGTTCCCTAAAATATTGAGCCGTTTTATCCTTGCTCTTGCTAATACCCAAAGCTAGGATATGCGAAACGGTCAAATATTTATAATAAGCCAATGCTCTCAATATGGCTTCTTTCATAGGAGAAATTGCCATTATGATTCAAAATTAATTCTAAACGATCTCTTATCCATTTGTTGTGCTTGGTGAAGGAGATTACTTTTTTCGGACGCTAAAGATGGGACTTTTCAAGTGGATTCAAAGGGGTTGTATGCTGCCTCTTTTGACACAATTGGTTTAGGGGTATAAACAAAAGGAGCTGTATAATATTTTTCTAGTTGCTGCTGTTTCAATATATTTCGTTTCTCTTCGCTCATACTGCGATTATACCCCAAAAGCCTTTTGGTATTTCTGACCATAATAGGAAACCAATTATCTACTTGCACAATAAACCTTCCTCTCTTCATTTTTTTAAAAGCTCTCATAGTAACAGGTCTTCTACTCAATGGTCGAGGAAAGAAACTATGATAGAATCTTAAAAGCCTCTCCTCCTCTGCATTGAATCCCATTTGTTTGAGCATCATATCACGGCTTTCATATCCTGCTTTACCAATAATTTTGACGTTTACATTCCCCATAATATTTCTTCTCATTTCATCAGACATACCCTGCCCTATGATTTGAGTAACTACGGTTAGATAGACTTTGTATTTTCTCCCTTCGGCAAAAGTTTCTTGGATAGTATCAGAAACATAATTATGGAATTCATCCACATAAAAATGACATGGCGTTCTAAAGTGTTCGGGTATATCCGCACGAGCAAGCATAATATTGAGCATAGTCGTTAAGATAAACCTTCCGTAAATTTTAGAAGTTTTTTCTCCTAGCTTTCATTTACTCAAATTGAAGATGATTAGTTTCTTTTGGTTGATTTCTTTTCCTAAGTCAATGGTCGTTTTCCCAACGATCAATCTTTGTAGGCTTTCTGCGCCCAAAAAATTATTTAATCTGTTTGCTAAACCTTGCTTGGTCACGGTCATTCAAGGCTGCATAAATTTATGCTTGAAATAGTCGCTAATAACAAAATTATTGGTCTGACTTCCCAAACGTACTAAGTCTTCATTTTGTTCGTCATCCACAAAACGCACTAAGTCTAAGAGGGAACTCCCCTCTTTCCTATATAAGGTGTGAATCATATTATACAACATCCCATCCATCGCTCCCGTCAACTTAATTTCCAATTCTTTAAAGGATTGCATTAAGGTTTTGTGCATTTGCTGCACTACTTTGTCTAAAGTTTCGGTTGAAAGATTCGGTAAGTCTAAAGGATTAATAACAGGAAAGGCATCTTTGGATAAGGTAGGATCAACATACACCATATCTTTTTTTCTAAATGGAATGGTATTGTCTTTAAACTTGGCGACTTGCTCTGCAAAATCTCCATTGGGATCAAGCACTACTATTGCCGTTTTCCCATAAAGAATATGATGCCAGATAAACGTTTTGATTAGCTCGCTCTTCCCTGCTCCTGTTCAGGCTACTAGATAGGTGTGTTTATGCCTATGCCCTTCTCTGATTCTATACCTCCTCCAGAAAAAGAATAACCTCAACCATCTATATATTTTTTGATAACACCATTTTGAGGCAGTCCAGATATGCCCCAAAATGGTTTTTTTATTGGTCTGTTTATTGGTAGGATTCATGGTTGCACCTAACTGGATAAAGTTCTTTTGTGGGAACTAGTCTAGGGGTTTGTTTTAATAATGCAATGTCTTACTATATATAAAAAATATATGGTATAAATTTTGATTTACTTAAAATAGAAGTTAAAATCACCCGAAACATTATTAGAATGGGGAAAAATAAATAGAAATGAAAAGAGAAATTAATGTTATCGGATGGAGTTTACTTATTTCAGGTTTGCTATTTATTATTAATAGTGTTCTAGTGGGAAAAGAATCTAATTTGTATTTTCTACTACCTTTAGGGATGACTTTGTTAGTAATGAATTTAATAATTCCTGAAAAAGAAAAATAAACATCTAAAAAAGTCTTGCGTTATGCGTGAGACTTTTTCATTATTGCATTTTAACTAATATAAATCCTTCTTTCTTTTTTGTATTATACGCTTCTAGAGCCTTTCCTATAATCTTTCCAGCTGCATTCTTTAAAGACTTTGCTTTTGTCGCAACACCAGATTTTGAAGATGAAACGAGGGAATCGCCTGCATAAATATTACCTCCTTCAGTATTAACTCTAACTTTAACTATTCCATTGGAGATAACTGAAAAAGTAGGTTTTTTTGAACTTACAGTATTACGAATATCTGCAACTCCAATAACTTTATTGTCATTAGATTGATTAGTTACTTGAAATTGACCCGTATTATTAGAAGAAATTAATGATCCCTGTGGTATATATTTTTCAAGTGTTTGAAAAGGAAAAGCCAATCCTCCCATACCTTCATTTATAGCACCAATGAAAACTGATTCACTACCATTATTATCGAAAAATGAAGCACCACCTGAACCATCAAAATATGTTCCTAGGAAAGCAACAGGGGTATTGTCTTTTTTAAAAAACATTGCATATCCACCAGGATCAGAAGTTCCATTGTCCCCTATAAAAGCTACTTTAGTACCGTTCTTAAAAAAATAAAAATTTAAAAGACTATCTGGGATTTTTGCATCAATAAGAGTGGTGATTTTTTTTTCAAATTCAGAATTGCTAACAAGAAATTCCTGATGTAAAGAATCAAATTTCTGATTTATGTTAATATTAATTTCATTAACAACATTTTTTATATCGTCTGTATTATTAGATTTTAAGCCTACTAATAGAGATTCAATATTTGTGAGCGATTTCTTTATAGAAGAAACATCAGTATTAAGTTTTTTAACTTCCTGCTTTAAGCCTTTTAACTCTTTTATGTCTTCCTGAATAGTATTGAGTTTATATTCTAGGGTATCTAAATTTTGACTAAAAATATTTGCATATATAAAGGAAAATAATAGTGTGAGGAAATAAATTTTACTACAAGCCTTCATTTGATTACTATTTAATTTGTTAATCACAACAAATTCCAACATTAGCTTTTTTAAGTTTTGTTCCTTTCTTAAAAATAGCATCAGGTTGTGATTTTTTATATAATTCAAACCCTTCTACTTCATACAGCTCATATAAATGTCCTTCTTTTTTATTAGTTTGTGATTTTAGTGGAATTATTTCCACATCCAAATTACTAATTACTTTACCTGCTTTTAAATCTTTATTAAGATATATACCTGCTTCTTTAGTTTGTCTATAATCACAATATCCCAACTGTGAACAAAACCCAAAAATTATAAAAACAATCCCTAAGAATAAGATAATCTTACTTCTGGTATTATGGATTTTTGAATTACCAAAATTTTCAAAAGCAGAAAAGACTATAAGAAGAATACCTAAACAAAGTATAAATAGACCTACCCCATTATTAAGTAGGGTTTCTAAAAATTTAGCTAAGTAGTCTGCTTCTAAGTATATCATGTTTGAAATAAGTACAATTTCACAAAAAAAATATGTATTTAAGAAAAAAGTTAACATTAATTTAATATTGAATAGGAACTTTTTCTGAATTTGTCACTCATAGATGGCTGTAACAAGACAATTTATGTTTCTATACAATTTTTTTTTATGAAAAAATTCCTTTTTAGTGATAAAAAGAATGAAAATGTATATTATTTTAGAACTGTTATAACAAAAAGTTTATTTCTGTTATTACGTAGAAATAATCTATACAATCCGAAAAAATCTAACCAAAATACCCTTTCTGTAATAACACACCGCAAATCACACGACATTTACAAGCTGTTATAACAGCAAATCACCTGTTATAACAAGAATTTCAGACCTGTAATAACAAACAAAGATTGCACGACTCCTCTGTTATAACAGCTTCGGTTTGTTATAACAGGAGGACAGAAATAGACAAAATGACGATTCTGTTATAACAAAAGGCGATTTTTAACCCTTTGTTATAACAGGAAAAGCGATTTAAAAATTTGACTTATTTTGATTAGGATAGAATCTTATTGACAAGTTTTATCTACAGTTTAAGCTATTTATGAAAGGGAATTTTTGAACGGCTTTGTTGAAGTATAACCAATGAGGTATTTAAAAAGCACGTTGTGGCTTTATATATTTTAATAACATACTTTATATAGTTTAGGAGTGCTGAAAGCCAATAGGGTACTGCCCTGTCAGCGGACAAATATAACCGATGAGGTATTTTCCGCTAACTTTTGAAGTATTTCAAGCCTTAAATTGATAACTAATTAGGTATTTTACTATAACCTTTGAGGTATTTCCATAGCCATAAGCTAACCAATGAGGTATTTTTTATTTTGAAAGAAAATCTATCTTGCTTTCCTATACAAAAAATCTAAAAATAACTTTACTTGAAAGTAGGTTAGGTTATTTTTTGTCTTTTTATACTACATAATGAGCCAATTAGGTAGGCAGTTTAGCTTATTTGAGACAGACATTAGGTACTTGGAATTTAGAAAACCTAGTGCTTTAACCCAAATGTCTAATAAGGGAAATCTCAATCAGAGAAAATCTATGAATGCCTTTTTAGTCATAGCTAAAGACATTTTGAAACGCTATCCAAATTGTGAATTATTTCAAGCGGACTTAGGCGTATTAAAGGCAATGGCAGGTATTCATTCTAATTATAATAAGAAACTAAAAAAAGACCTCAAAGCCTTAACTACAATGGGTTTTGAATACAATATTTTGAAAAAGGAAGAACATGATCGAGGAGCATTTCCTTTCCTTAGTTTTATCAATATTAAGAGTAAAAGAGGGCAGACCGCTAAAGTGATTTTTTCTTTAGCCCCACCGATTAAAGCAGCTTTGACCGATCCTAATATGTGGGTGAAGCTGTGTATTTTCTTCCAACATAAAATGAAAAGTAAGTACGGAATTGCCCTTTGGGAGAACTTATCTGATTATGCTAAATTGGAAAAAATCACCTATGGTATTGACCAATTTAAGCAACTAATGGGTATTGAATCCCACCAATACAAAGTGATTACCATGCTAAAGCAAAAAGTAATAGATGTTGGTTTAAAGGAAGTAAATGAACAAACCAATTTATCTGCTACCTATAAATTTTTAAAAGAGGGGAATAAAATCACAAGGGTAACTTTCTATCCTAAAATCACTAAGGTAGCTATTAGTCAGCAGGAGGTGAGCAAAAACATACATAGCAAGCTAAAGTTTTATGGCTTCAAGGATATTGAAATTAAAAAGCGATTGGAAAAACATGATGAAGATTATTTATTGTCCAATATTGCAGTAGTAGAAGGCTATTTAGAAAAAGGTATGGAAATTAAAAATATCAAAGCCTATATAAAATCTGCTTTTAAGGCAGATTATAGACCATCAGAAACGGAATATGATAAGCAAGAAACCAAGATAACCGCAGCAAAAATAGCTAAAGAAACCGAAGAACAAAAAGAAAAATCTATCCAAGAAGAACGCCAACAACAATTTAAAGAATGGAAAAATAATTTAGCCTTAGAAAGATTTGCTACTCTTTCAGAAGAGGGTAGGGAAGAATATAAAACAGCCTTTTTAGAAAAAGCAAAAGACAATCATTTTCTAGCAAAAAATCTACAGAAAATGGGTTTTGAACATCCAGTTATACAATGATCTCGACTAAGTTTTTTGAAGAAAAAATTCTTGTCAGTAGAAGAAAAAGATTTTGATAGATACAGTAGAAACCACACATAGTCTATCTGTCTAAAGGAATTTTACCTATGTCTAATAATTTTATGAAGCGAGATAAAAGAGACTACGAATGATGGTCAAAGAGGTTAGAAAAACTAAATAGCAAAAAAACTAATCATGCTCAAAGAGGGGAGGTGTGGTGGTACTATGTGGGCGTGAATGTTGGTAATGAACTTAGTAAAGGGAAATTAGGAAACTATAGCAGAACGTGTATAATCCTTCATAATTCTTTAAAAAATGGTTTACTCTTGGTTGCCCCGATTACCACAAAGTACAGTCGATTTACCTCATTAAATGGAATGAAAATAAAGAATTATGGAGACATGGACGCACGAATTTTACTAGACCAAATCCAATTGGTGGACGGTAGAAGACTAATGGATATAAAGAAAACTAAGCAAGAAAAGAGTATTGTTTATAGCATCAATTTTGTCAAAAAAATACTAGGTCTATACTATCAGCTTTTTCCCAAATAAAAAAATCCGCCCCTCAGGGTAAACGAAAGAAAAATTTTACAATATGATTATAATATATAATTGAAGAAAAATGACAAAATCTAAGCAATTAAGAAGGATATATTTTTAATTATGCCCTATTAATCAATTGGATTTTTGCTTGTTTTTCTAAAATATTTTACAAGTCACTACAAATGAATCATAAAATATATTAATTATATTTTCTTTCGTTCACCCTATCCGCCCCTACTAACTGAATAGTAGCGGCATTGAGAACTCAACCTTTCGGCGGTTCAAAGTCAAACCCATTGGATTGGATTTGATATGTCTTTATGATATAGATATTTTCCAGAAATACAAATAAAAAGGGTAGGGAGAAAAAAGCGCATAAAATAGCACTAAAAAAGTATCTAAGACTCGTTAAAGAGAAAAATGTACTTATATACCATTTGCTGTTTTTGGCGTTAAAATTCACTCAAATGAGGTCTTTTATAAAAGGCTTTTCAGTCGTTCTATCTGTTCAGAAAAATCGTTTTTTTGCTAGTTTGGGATATTGGTTTGATCTACAATGTTTTTCTTGTCTCGAATTTGCATTTGGTTTGATTTTGCAAATTTTGTAGCCTCTTTTGTAAATTTACAAGTAGCTACAAATAGCGTTTTAGCCTTCATACTCCTACCAACTCCGTAAAGTTCCCTAACTGTTTTTACCCCAATTGAAGAAGTGGTTTTGTAACGTTTGCATTGTACGATACAAAACTTTCAAAGTTGATAGCCCGACACATCATAGCCACCATCTTGTGAGCCTTTATTTAAGCGTACTTTTTTCCATCCTTTCTTTTTCAAAACCCATGCAATATATCTTTCAAAATCTCTTCGATTCATAGTGGCTAATTCATTCAGTTTTTTATTCTTTTTAAAGATTTTAAAGGAATACCAGAACTTAACCACAAAGGCTAAACATCCTAATAAAAGTAAAGCAATCATTGCTTGAAGCATATATCAGAGAATGGGGAGGGTAAAGGCTTATTTTTAATTTAAAAAATTTTTCGAGTAGGGGAGAGTAGCCAAATAATAATTAAGGCGAGGGCAAGAGATATGCCAAGTAAGGTGTAAAAGTGCTTACTCATTTTTATCTTTTCCAAAGAGAACTGCTCCACTTTTTTATTGTATTGTTGGTTGAGTTGTTCGTATTTATCAAAGAGAACGGCTCTTTCTTTTTTAGTATCAGTAAGCATGATACCGTATTCTGAAATTTGTTTTTCTACTACCGAATTACGTTTTTTTAGCATTTCGGAAGTGTCTAATAACTGATCGTATCTTTGAAGTTTTGTAAATGCTTCATTTCAAGATTCAAAATATTTTTCTACCTGTGTTCCTACTGTATTGCTTTGTACATTTTGAATGTCATTGTAAACTGCTTTTGAATTTTTGTAAAAGACTTTTTTGAAATCTTCAATATGTACAAATTGCTTCCCATGTTCTTTCTTTATGCGGATTTTACCACTATGCTTTGAAAGGTAATTGTAAACCGTTTTCAAAGAGGTTCAAAATTCTTTTGCTAGGTCTTTAGGTAGTGCGTAGGACATTGGGGTTTGTAGAAAATGAAAGGTCTGTAATGGATTCAATGTTTACAATTTATTAAACGTATTTCAAGTTAATCAGACATTTGATTGACAACTGTTACAGATTACCTATTATGAAACTCTTTATTCTTTTACTCCTAATATCATGGCTAAATGATTGGATAGAGTAGGATGAGAAAGTACAGAGTTAAACCAACAAAATGAAGTACAAGAACAACAAAGAGAACTATTAGCAAAAATTATTTTTTGGAACAGAAAAAACAGCAAGAATTAGTTACGCAAGAGCAGTTACTAATACGTAAAAGCGCAACCCAAGAAGAATATCGGAATTTTGTAAGGGGTACATCTAAATCATTAAGTGGTGATGTGTTTTTTACTTCTCCTGCTCACCAACTTACGGAGAGTATTCGTTTCTTAAAAAGTTTTTTTGAACGATGCTTTGATACAGAATTACGGAATAATAGGAGCAATGAAGTAAAGGTTTATAATGCTTCCATTGGAGATTATGAATATGTGAGCTACCATCATCTAGCTTTTATGAAAGGGGAGGAATTAGCTGCTATAAAAGAAATTATTGTACAAAGACTATGCTCCAATTGGAAAGACAACTTAAATTATACCTATGCAGATGAATTTAACGGAAATAGACCAAGTACCTATGACTTTAGAGAAGAAATATATGGTACACAGAATAATAGAGTAAATCCTAATGTGAGAGTTATAGAGTTCGATAATAGCTTATCCGAATTATTGCAGACGTTTATTCATAAGTTATTGGCAGAGAAGTAAGATTATGGTTTAGTCTTTTAATAGGTCGTTTATCATCTTAGCAACCAAATGACGTAGTTTCGATTGAAATTCAGGATTGTTAACAACCGAGCCAAATTTTTCTGCTGCTAGTTTTTCCGCAGAGGCAATGATATGTTTTGCAGTAGCTTCATACATATCTTTATCAAATTGGGCGTAAAACTTACGTTCTTTCTCTTGGAGGCTTTTAAATGCCTCATTTATGCGTTGTTCGGTTTCATTAATAATTTCTTGCTGAAAGAGTGCTGTTTTTTGTAAAATGCTATTACTCTTGTTTTCTAGCTGTAACTGATTGTTCTTTTTATGCAGCAGCTTGTAAAGCTGATTTAATTGGGGATCGTCATACATACTCATAACATATTGTTTTCGGTAAAAAATTTTGATTTTAAGGAAAAACGAGATAAGGAATGAAAAATGAAACTTATCTTTCCTATTTAATGTTATAGTATTTGAAAATATTGTATGGATTTAAAAATCTGACTAATAAAAACTTGTTTGACATAGTTGCATTAAATGATTTAATTATTTAGTTTTGCAATCACGTTTGCAACATTGTTTGCAACATTTTCAAATTAGGATTTTTTAAATCCTTCGTAAATCCTTGTATTTACTGAAAGGTCCTGTAGCTCAGTTGGTTAGTAGCACCTGACTCATAATCAGGGGGTCCAAGGTTCGAGCCCTTGCGGGACCACCAAAAACAAGACATAAAAAGACTCATATTGACTATGAGTATTTTTAATTACTTGTTTATCAGTTTATTAAAACCCGTCCATCTGTCATATTACGACTTAGAAGTAATTAGATAGACAGACGGGTTTCTTTGTTTTTAGACTGTAATATTTACCATTTTCTTTACCATTTGATTTACCTAGTTGGTAGTAGTTCCTTTATGCCAGTTACTACATTTACTAAACTAAAAATCATGGTTATGAATAATCTATCTAAGATTTGTTTTTCTATTGTCTTTAATTGGCGTAAAAGAACTAACTCTATTATTGACAAGCCAATCCACATAAGAGCCTCACAACAGCGTAAAACCATTTACCTGCCTACTGGAATAAAAATTCCTGCTACCCAATGGGATGAAAAGAATAAGCGTATCACCAATCATCCTTTATCTGATATTTTTAATAAAAAATTATACGACCAACTCTTTAAGTTAGAAAACTTTGAAATAGAGATGGTAAGAGCATCAAAAGGGGAATGGATTCCCGTAGATGATCTAAAAGATATTGAAAATATTTTAGATGGCAGGTTTAAGAGCTTCAATGATTTTTGTAAATACGAATTGGAATTTTCTACTAATGAGCATAGTACCAGGAACACTCATAAATCTAAATTGAATAAATTCTTTAGAGAATTCCGAAAGAATAAGCCTGTAGCATTCCGAGAATTAAATGTATCCGTAATTAAACAGTATGACCGCTTTGTAAAGTCTTTAAGAGAGGTTAATTCTCAAAACACCGTACATGGCTACCATAAGGTTTTAAAGTCTTATATTAATAAAGCTATCTCTGAGGATTTAATAAAAGAAAATCCCTATGATAAGTATAAAGTAAAGAAAGAGCGAGAAGAAAATATAAAGAGAGTATGGTTATCATTGGACGAAATACACAGAATAGAAAATCTAGAATTTAAAAAGGAGCAGGAACAGCTATACACTATAAAGCAATTGTTTTTAATCTGTGCATGGTGTGGATTTAGGTTCAGTACAGCAATAAGTTTAGTGCCTTCGGACATTAAACAAACTAAAGAAGGGTTAGTAATTGAAAAATTAAAAATAGCCAAAACTAACAAAAGGCTTTTCATGCCTCTGTATCTGCTAGGAGATAAAAACGAAAACGGATTAACTAAGCCAGAGCAATTATTCAAAGACTTACTGGATCAGAGAAACCTAGAAACTGGGCAACGTCCAGATGTTTTTAAAGAGATAACTTTTTTTGATTTTTCTTTACAACATTATAACAGGGAATTGAAAGTAATTGCTAAACTTGCTAATATTGATAAACATTGTACCAGCCATATCGGAAGGAGAAGTTTTGCTTCTATTATGGTTAATGATTTTGGATTATCATTGCAACTGGTAAAATTATTAATGCAGCACAGCGACATACGGACTACAATTTCTTATACTAATCCAAGTGACGAAGAAATTATTAGAGAATTAAAACGAGCAGATATTCAATTTTAAATAATGGCTAAAGAAAAGAAAATTTCTTTCAGGTTTTTGTTGAATGATAAATCAAATCCACATGGTTTGAACAAGGATAAGTATATACTATATATACGAGTAAATTTTAATAGAAATAACACAGTAGTTTCATCTGGTTTATATTTTACAAAAGAAGAGTTTAGCGAAAAATTTACAGATGGATTAGATAAGTATGGAGTATTAAAAGATACTTTAAAAAATATTGAAAGTGCTGTTAGATATGAATATCAATTAATGGGGAATAAGCACTCTTTAAAAGGTTTGTTTTATAGAATGTCAGAGATTTATGAATATAGGCTTAATGCTGTATTAGAACCATTTAATCTAGTATCACAATTTTTAGTTCTACCTGATTCATTCCAAGATGTATTTAGAAATTATGATCTTGAATTTCACGGAAACCAAATAAATATTTTTCAATTCTACAATGTATATAAAATTTTTAAAAGTGATTTCAATTTAGGAATGGGGGATGCGTTTAACGAATTACTAATTGGTTATTATATGCTTTCTCTTAAGTATGGTCATAAACTTGAGGGGGATTGGTATAATGAAATATATCCATCAATAAAAACAATAGATTGGATAACTCACATGAGGAAAGATTTTTTAGAATTTTTAAAAAATAAGGATCAAGCAAAAGGATTGATTGATAGAAATAGAAATAAGGTCAATGAATATCTTCTAAATGATTTTACTTATGAGGAAGAAAAATATCTTTTGTATGTGGATGCTATTAGTAAAAAAATAGATTCACAAATTAAATCAAGTGTGCTAAAACCTAAATAAGTAGTTTTTTTTCAATAAAAAGAATGAAATAATGAATTAAATATTGATTTTATCATTCTTTATTACATATATTTGTAGTACGCATAAAGGAACTACCATTGACACAAGTTGAATGGGTAGTGCTACTATTATTAATATATAACAATTAAAGTACATGAAAAAAAATGAAAGTATGCACAATGGGAAAAAAGAGATTTTGACTAAAAAAGAAGTCTCTCAATTACTAGGTGTTCACCTTAGAACAGTGGACAGGTTAGAAGAAAAAGGAACATTAAAAGGCTATCCCCTTGCAGGGCTTACAGGAAGGAAGTTTTACCGTTACAGCGAGATTTCAGAAACGATTTTTGGAGAGAACACAGCTACAAAGAAAGCTAGAGCGTAAGTTTTACTTACCAAAATTACAAGATTATTTATCAAGTGAAAATGTCCTTTTCATAGGGGCAAAAAAAAAGGCTTGCACAAACCTAGGCAGTTTTTTGTATGCAAGCTCTTTTATCTATTAACCAACAGTAAATGGAGCGGTAGCCCCTTTTCTGTTTAAAAAAGTTGTATGACAAATATACAAACATTTCTTAAAAGAGTAAAGAGTGAAACAATAGACTCTAAAGAAGAAGTAAGCGATTTGATTCAGCAAGCTATGGATTGCATAGCTACCGAAGGAAGACCCGAAGACCAGCAGGGAGGTATTGAATTAAGAAGTGCTTATTATAGCTTATCGAAGCTTCGGGATTGTTTTAAGAAACTAGAAAAGGAAGCTAAATAATACTATGAGAATACAGGGAGTGTAGCGGTGCTACACTTACCTGTATTTTTTTTGGTCATTATCAAAATATATAGATATGAAAAATACAAATAAAAAAAATAAACTAGTCCGAATGATGGCTAGAAATATTACCTATAAAACTAAAATACTGGATGCGTTTATTCCTTTTTTCTCTAAGCATAAACCAATGTCTCTATACTGGATTTTTAAAGACCTTGCATCTAATATTCCATCTGTTAATAACAGAGAAGAGCGACACATAAATTACTTCATACATACTCTAATGAATGTCTTTTTACAACTTGCTGCAATAGAGAATAATTGGAGTAAATTTAATTATGATGGTATCAAAGATTTTCCTTTAAAACATATCTTCACAAACGAGCCATTCGATTTTCCTTTAGATAGCGTTAACGATTTGGATTATATTCTAAGCAAGATAGATCAATTCCATATGGATACAGACCTCAAGTATTTAGTGCCCATTTTTGATTTTAGGAAGTCTCTTTTAGTGCTCCATTTTTTGACAGAAGATAGAGAGTTAGGAGTAGTAGAACAACGCTATGTAGATGAGATGAAAAAGTCGGCATAGTGTAAGGAAAAAAATATTTAATAATGGAGGCTGTCTTCGTGGCAGTCTCTTTTTAATCTCAATAATGGACAATACCAAGAAGAAAGAAGAGCCTAGTAAAAAAACTATAATAAGAGCCATTAAACAAGAAGCTAAAAACCTAAATACTAAACTTAGTAAGCCGATAAAGAAAAGATCAAAAAATGAATCATTAACAAAGTTTAACAAGGACGTATTCAATAAGTTACCAAAGATATTGGCTTCTGGATGTAGCACCTTAGTAGATGATGTTGAGAAAGAAGTATTTCTTGTTTCTGCCATAGGCTTATTATCAGGGGTATTACCTAAGGTAGCTATCATATACGATGGGAATAAGATATATGCTAATTTATACATAGCGATTTTAGGGCGGTTCGGATCGGGAAAAGGTGCAATGAAATTTGCAAAGAGATTGCTTAATAAGATTGAAGATGAGATGCCAGCAGGTGAAGCATTAATTATTCCTACAAACAATAGCAAGACAGGTGTTTTGAAACAATTGGAAACTAACAATGGAAGAGGTGTTTTTTTTGAGACCGAAGCATCAACGGTTAACACTGCTTTTAAAAGTGAACATGGAAAGTATAAAGATGTATTTCTATGTGGGACACACCATGAACCATTAAAGATGAATAGGACTAGTGAAGGTATAAAAATAACAATAGAAGAGCCTAAAATCTCTGCTGCAATAAGCTCAACTCCTATAGGGTTTTCAAATCTAATTTATTCAACAGAAGATGGATTGTATAGTCGGTTTTTATATTACTTTACACCTAATCAAGAACTTAAATTTAGGAAGGTTTTATCTAATAGAAAAAAGAAAAATTACATTTCTGATTTTGACAAACTTGCCGAAAAAGTTAACAATGTTTATACCCACCTTAAAGGTAAAGAAGATGATTTGTGGATTAATTTCACGAGAGATCAAGCTCTTTACTTTGAAAGATACTTTGAAAAAATAAGGTCAAAGATTTTTAATCGAATTGCTGAAAGTTTAAATGAGGCAGTTTTCAGGATTGCTTTGAGTGCTGCAAGAGTAATAATGGTATTTACAGTATTAAGATACTTTGAAGATTATGAGGAAAAGGAAACTATTGATAATCTAAAAAATCTTACAGTAGATGATGTAGATTTTTACAACGCCCTTGAGATCGTCCATACATTAATTACAGATTCTGTTCAGCTATTCGATATACTACCAGAAGGGCGAAAAAATCCTAAGAAAAATAAAAGCTCAGCTGATATAAAAACAGATAAGCAAAAGAAGCTTAGCAATGAACTTGAAGAGGTAAAAAAACTACATGAAGAAGGACAAGGAAATAAGGATATTGCTATGAAATTAAGAATGGATATATCTAAGGTTAAAAGACTTAAAAATAAATTAAAGAAAAAGGAGGTAATTAGTGATTTTAAAAAATAACCCACTTAATTACTTGATTTTCAATTAATTAAGTGGGTTAAAATTGTTATTTGTAATTATAGTTAAAAACATAAAACACTGATTATCAATATTTTAAGTGGTTCATTTTTTACATAAAAATTATTTAAATGACTGTTTTTTTATAAAAAATGAACCACTCAAATTATTGATTATCAAATGATTGCATTTTTAGTAAAAAAAACAAAAAACAAGATTGATCCACCTAATTATTTGATTATCAAATAAATAAGTAGGTCATTTTTAATTAACAAGCTCTATGCTCTTCCTTTTAATTAATTTCTTAATGTTTTAAAATGAAAATAGAAGCTATAAAAGAAGCAATAAAAGAATCTGATATAGTAGGTATTATAGGTCAATATGTTCACTTGAAAAAGAGAGGTAATAACTGGGTAGGATTGTGTCCATTTCACAAAGAGAAAACACCTTCTTTTAATGTGTCTGAAAAGAGAAAAATATATAAATGTTTTGGGTGTGGTAAATCTGGTGATGTGGTCACATTTTTAAGAGACCATAAAAATTATTCCTTCAATGATGCTATAAAAGAAATTGGCGTTTTAGATTCTGATAGCTCCCAGATAAAACAAATGAATGCTCCCTTACCTCTTCCTCCAAAAGTATTGCATTTCATTGATCCAAAATTTTTAACTAGCTCTTTGAAAAATTATACAAATAACTGTTTCGTGATTTTTTTACTTACGTTATTTGACGAGGGAATTGTTATTGAATTAATTACTAAAACTTACCATGTTGGCACTTCAAAGAAATTTTGGAATGGTGCGACTGCTTTTTGGCAAGTAGATAAAAACATAGGTATTAGACAAGTTAAAATTATTCTTTATGATCCGTTGACAGGTAATAGGAGAAAATGGAAAGTAGAAAGCGATCAAAGTTTTCTCTCGTCTACTTCTCAGCGATGGATTATTGACAGGAAAATGGATATAGTGCAATGGGGTAAACAGTTACTTAAAAAGGTTGGAGTAAAAGAACCAGAAATTGTTAAGTGTTTTTTTGGAGAACATTTATTGTCAAGGTTTCCAGATATGAAAGTGGCAATTGTAGAAAGCGAGAAAACTGCAATATTAATGGCTGGATTTTCTGAATTAGGTTTACCAATTGCAGAAGATTACATCTGGTTAGCGACTGGTGGAGCAAATGGAATTGATTTTACAAATTATCATTCAATTAAAGTCTTAGAAGATAGAGAGGTAGTTTTATTCCCTGATCTTGAAAAATATGAAGATTGGGCTATTTCTGCATCATCTATCGAAGGTGTAAAAATTGAAGTGTCAAACTTACTCGAAAATATTGCAACCAAAGAAGAAAGAGAAAAAGGAGAAGATATATCAGATTATTTTTTGAGAGAATATTTAGCTGGAAATTTTAATGAAGTTGTCGAAGCTCCAAATATCATTTCTAGGTACGAACAAGTATTTAACGATTTTAATTCAAAAAATCCTATGGTTGGTGAATTGATTAGTAAACTGAATTTAAAACCTTCCTAATATTTTACAAAATAAAAGCAATAATGAAAAAAACAGACTTCACAGTTAGGTATGTAAAAAGCACTTTAAAATCATATATCCTAATCAAGTATTTAGAAGATGAAAAGCCAGTTAGAAAAAGACCAACCTTTAATCTCAATAGGATTAAATTCACTCCATTCAGAAACCAATTAGGTAAGAAGCTTGAGGAGAAAATTAATTATTGGTTAGTCAATGGATATGATGTTGACGATCTCCCATTAGATGAAATTGATCTATTGTATAATGAAGTAAAAAGTAAAGAAAATATTTTTGAAAATGAACCTTCAAATACTAATCAAGTAAGTGCTAAAATAAAGACTTCTAAGAAGAAAAAATACAAGAAGTATCCATACGTAGACAAAAAGGTAACAGAAGCCTTAGAAGAAGCTAGAAAGATAAAGGGAAGCTTTCAACGTAAGCATACCAATGAAGGATATAGTAGTCATATAGATAGATTTATAGATTGGCTAAAACTAAAAGAATATGATGATATGACCTGCAACGAATTTTCCCACCGAATAGCTATCGAATTTCTAGATTATTATCAGCATGAATTAAAGCGAAGAAATACAACAGTAAATAATGTATTCATTCACCAGAGAGCAATTTGGTACGCACTACAAAAAAGGGGATGGATAAAAGTAAATCCATTTGTAGGATGGAAAAGATTAAGACCAGAGAAAAAGATAAGACGAAAATTTAGCTCTGATGAAGCAAAAATAGTTTTAAGTGAAATTTATGAAAAGGATATGTTTTTATTCTACGCAGTAATAATAATGTACGGTTGTTTCATTCGTAGAAGCGAGTTAAGGAGATTACATTTTTTTGATGTATTTATAAATGAGGGTGTTATTGTTGTTCCTGCCGATTGCTCTAAAAACTGGTCAGAACGAACCTGTACGATTCCAGAGTTTTTGATACACTATTTTAAATCAGATTTTTGGACAAAGTACCCAAAAGATTTTTTCATTTTTGGAGATAAAGGTAAACCAGATCAGTACAAACCATGTGAGGAAGATATGCTAACTAAACGGCACAGGAAAATAATTAAGAACCTACATAAGTTGGGCAAAATAAGTAACATCGAAGGTATAACCCTTTACTCTTGGAAAGATACAGGAATTACAGATGCAATTAAACAATTCGGTTTGATTGTAGCTATGGATCAAGCAGATCACAAGGACGCAAAGACAACTTTAAAGTATTATGAAAAACCTAGAATTAGTAAGATAAGACAGCTTGACAATAAATACCTTGCTGGTGTTGGTACTGACAAGTAATAAAATCCTCCCCTACCCTAATGGAAAGGGAGGTAATCTAAAATATTTGTTTAACCGAGAGATTCTTTGTTGTTGTAATTTCGACACCACACCACAAATTATCTCTCCAAAAATTTAGAATTAAATGCAAAATAACAATTCCATTTTAAAAGGACTAATTTCAAATTCGTCTAATTTTTTATTGACGGCTTTGATATTGTCTTTCTTTTTGATGTTTGGAGTCCAGATGTTTTACTATGCAGACTCCTTTAAAGATGTAGTACCCCAAATTGGTTTCGCCTATGGGATCGGAATAGCCATAGGATTATTTACCCAACTATGTAGACTTGCTTTTGGACTTGCAGGTGCTTTTGAGTTTGCGAGTGGTAAATATGGTAAAGGAGCTGGGGGGCTTTTATTCTCTTTCTGTATCACTTTATTTGAAGCTTTTGAGGTACAGGGCATAGCAATGGAATGGGGGGCTAAAAACGCTCATTTAGAACATTCTCTTTTAATCCTTTTTCAATTCCTAATATGGACAGGTTTCTTTTTGGAATTACGTTTGGCTATGAATGTATCTGCTGGTGAATTATTTGAACCAGAGACAGAGGGACAACCAGTAAATCACAGTGTTGTTTTTTCGACCACTGGAGCGAATGGATCGGCAAAGAAAAAGCCCAAACCTAGTCGCTCCTAAATACTGCCTTAATTGTAATAATGAAATTTCCCATAGAATAGGACAGGCTAAGTTTTGTCATAACCGATGCAAGAGTAAGTATAATTATCAAAATTCGATTAGACGGCTATGAATCTAAAAAACAAATAGTTACGCATTACAAGAAATAGCATTTTATATTTTTCCGATTTTTGAGGTATAGGGAGTAATCATAGTATTACTTTCCTATACTCATTTATAAGGCTATATATAGTAATACACCTACTAGCGGACGCTTAGCGGAGACCCAGCGGAGGCTCAGCGGAGACTCAGCGACAACATTACTCTTTTATTATTTTGACACATAACACATTGTAAATTAGGTATTTGTTGTTAATGAGATAATGAGCACTACTTGTTTTTAGCATTTACCAGCGTAGGCTCAGCGGATACCCTTAACCTATGCTTATACATATAGTCAGCAGGAAGTTATCACGTAGTTAGCAGGAAGTAGTGTTTTTTCTAATAACATGTTGATTATTAAATGATTGTGTCAAATAAACATTCTAAAAAATAGTTGTCAGGAATAAGTCAGCAGGAAGTAAGTAGTATTAAATGAACATTTTTGCTAAAAACGTACATATCATACAGTCAAAGTTATGAAAGCTAGAAGAAAATCAAGCGTTTTGTTGGAACACGAAGTCGAAAAACTCACTCTACAGATTGATAAGCTACGGACGGAGAACGAAGTACTTAGGCAAGAATTGAAATCCTTAAAAGAGCCTAAAGGTTTGAGTAAGAATAAAGAATTAATTGAGCTAATTGTAGCATATAGAGAAGGCGGTATGACCTTTGAGAATATTGCAGATTCATTAAATAGAAAAGGGCTAACTAATTCGAGGAACGCTAAACTCAATAGGGTCTTAGTTAGTCGATTATTCAATAGAAAAAAACAAGAATTGAAATGAGTAAAGAAAAATATTACCCACCTCCTTTTTGTACGAAGGTAGGAGCACCGCATACTATTTGGAAAGAAGAAGATAAGCAATATTTTAAAAAAGATTTTGATGAATTAGCAGGTGATGCAGATAATGAAACAAGGATAAAAATAGCAGATTCTTATAAAGCAATTTGTGGTACTTGCTTTGTGGATTCGTTAACACCTCCTGAATGGAAAGAGAAAAATGAGATTTATTGGGAAAATAAAAAAAGATTAAATGAAATGATAAAGAAGCAAAGAGTAAGATTTTTTTTTAGAAAAATTAGACGCTGGTTTTCTCTTCAAATAAAAAGAGTTTTCAATCAAAGATAAATACTTTTTATATTGAAAATATGCTTATTTATTTGTATATTTATAACTCTGAAATATATATTTTTTAACAAAAAAAATGCCTTTTAGTAAACTATACTAAGAGGTGTTTTTTTTTAAAAACAACAAATTATGTCTTTTAAAAAAGTAGAAGATATTCCTTTTGTATCTTTAACTGCTGGTCAGGCAGAAGCAGCAACAGAATCATTATATGCTAATACTGTTGCAAAAATAGAACAGAAAAAAGGTAATTATGAACTGGCTAAAAAATGGACAAATAGAGCAAATGATATTGCAAGAGTAATGCCTCATATACATAATATTGAGGGCATGAATAATTACATTGCTATATCTAATTCAGATTCCTATTTACAGAAAATAATTAGAGATTGCGGAACTAAAACACGACCAGCTTTAAGGGAAGATCCTAAGCGACAAGGAGCGCAAGGACTAGCAGCATTTAACGGTAGCCCTCTTTCATTTGATCCAACAGAGGAGCAGATACAAGGGTGTATTGATTTTTATGATAAAGTATATGGGCCTAGTTCTAGTAGAGCCAAGACAGCAGCTATTCAGAGTTGTATTGCAAAGCTACCGTACCAGAATATTATTCAACAGCATATTGCAAAAAGTGGTGCTGCAATGCTATATACTGTTATTAAAACATCTTCCTCTAATTTCAATAATGATATTAGAAAGAAAGATAATCTTCAAGCACAATGGGCTAGAAATGCCTCTATAGCTACAGGATTGCCAGAGGTGCAAGTATTAAGACACTTGCAAATAAACTTAATGGAAGAGTGGGGAGAAATGCCTGAAACGATAGAGCATTCTTTGCGTCCATTTATGACTAATACAAGTGCAGGTAATGCACAGAATATTGTACCACAAACAAAAACACCTGACATAATTTTACCTACTGGCGGTTTAGGTGGTAGTGGAGTTTTAGGCACAGGACTAACTACTGGAAATCCTTTGATTGATACGATTATCAATATAGCAGCTTTATTAGTGAAAGCATTCATCGCATTTAAAAGGAGAAATGATGAAGCAAAAGCAAGGGAAGAAGCATTTAGAAATACCCCAACTATTGAGGAGGACATTATAATGAAATGTTGGGATTTTAATGGTGTTGAAACTGACTGTTCTTTGTCTAGTCAAGTAGCTGTTAGGATTTGTACAGATTCAGCAGGGAATGAGATTCCATGCCCAGAGGAAGAGGGTAGCAATAGTAATACACTTTTGTACTACGGTATTGGTGCAGCAGTATTAGGAGCTATATTATTAAATAACGATGATGAAAAAGAAGCAGCATGAGAAATAAATCAACTGGATCAAGTTTATTAATATTTGCAGGGATTGGAGCAGCCTTGTTTGCATTGACTGGAGGAGTAGGAAAGGTAACGGAAACGGTAATAAAAAATATTCGTTTTGCAATTAATGGTGTTTCAGTTAGGCCACTAATTGCACAACCTAATACTATCGAACTTGTTTTTAAATCTGAAATTTTTAATGACAATTTTATTAAAGGAGTAGTAGAAGAGTTGTTTGGTTTTGTTACTTTTCAAGGTCATAAGATAGCGGAATACAAGTTAGAAAATTCCGTAGAATTTTTAGCAAATAAAAAGACCGAATTTGATATAATATTATTTATAGATATATCGGATAGAGGACTGCCAGCATCTATTAGAAATATATGGAGAACTGGAAATTTTACAGGCTACTTATTTTTAAATGGTAGTATGAAAACGAATTTTGGAAAGCTTGATTTTAAAAGACCCGTTCAGATACGTTAAGAATTTTTTTATTGCTTTTAGTGAAAAGGGGGCCATAGGGCATCAGCAGGGGCCATAGGCATCAGCAGGGGCCATAGGCATCGGCAGAAATTAATCGGTAGTTTTATTTGATACATTTATCCAGGGCTTTTAGTGTCGTAAAAAATCTGCAGGTTTGGTTATTTCTTCAGGTGTGAAATTCAGAATATTAAAGGTGTGACAAAAAAGGAAAGTATATAAATGAGACAACCCCCTGAACAATTAAGTCAGAGGGCTTCCCATCTAAACACGCTATAGCATTTCTAGTGTACGTAAATTTAATCTTTTTATCATTTAGTGTTATGAAGGTAAAGAAAAGATATTACAAAATAGATAGGTTTGGTAATTTTATACACATATCAACCTAAAAAGTGGTAATTGGCACAATAATGTGAACTAATTTCTTAGTTTAGTAGTTGATATAACTGCATTTCTTGCCTCCCGTTGTCATAATATGTCTTACAATGTCATATTATGTCTTAATATTATCAATATTTTTTTATCTTTGAAGCGAACATACTAGTATTTTGATTGTATAATCAGTATTATGTCCTTCAATTATTTATACATGACCAACCAACGAAAGAACGATGCCAGGTAATACATATGTATCAAAACTGAAAAATGCTCCCCTAAAGGAAGTTATTTTTGATATTAGATGGAATTTGGACATAGATGATGATACAAACAAATTTTATGACGCTAATTTTGATTTAGCACTAGGTAAATTTCACAACACTATTAAGAAAGAATTCTCGAAAATAGAAAGAATTGTACCTCCTTTTATTCCAAAGGAATTTGCTAATTATATACCCCAGTTCCGATTTTCAAAAGAAACAACATACCCTCTTATCCAATTAGGGGAAGGTGTTTTAAGTATTAATGATAATGATATTAATTATGAATGGAAAAATAATTTTTCACCGCTAATAAGGGATACATTAACTAAGCTTTGTAATAGCTATGAAAAATCATTAACATTTAATCGTGTTTCTTTAAGATATATTGATGCCGTAAATTTAAGCGATATAGAAAGCAAAAATTTTCCGAAATTTTTAGCTGAAAAACTAAATTATGAAATTAAAAAATCATTTGAATCTCCAGGCGAATTGAGTAGTTTCAATTATAATGAAATATTCAAATTGCCTGGTGGAGATAACTTACAACTTGTTTTTTCTTCAGGAGTCGATAAAGAGACTCAAGCCCCTCAAATAATATGGCAATACATTGTATTTAAAGATGTGGAACAGTCTCAACAAGATGTTTTTATTTGGCTTGATAAAGCCCATAAAGTAACTTCTGACCTTTTTATAACTATGCTAAATCAAGACTTCTATGCCAGTTTTAAATAAATATTCAAGTGCTAATGTAGAATCGAATTCTGTTGCTTATGCTTTAAATCATTGGGATATTGGGAACATAAGGAATTATCAAAATACAAGCTTATATTTAACACCTCCACCAGTAAGGAAAGGTTTATCAAATGAAGCAATTAAAGTAATTGATAAAATTAAAAGCTTTTCTAAACTTAATGAAAATTGGGATGGTAATAGTGCATTATCTATTTCTCCTAAAGCAATTGAGAATAGTATCGACTTCGTGAAATTATTAGATGGACGAAATACAAAAGTATTTTTTGCAGCGCCATCTCCTGAAGGTAGTGTGCTAATTGAAATCAAGAATCGTTCAAAGGCAATAGAACTATTTTTTACTGGGGATTCAACGAAAGGTGATTTCTTAGCTTATAAAGATGATGAATGCGAAGATGAAGGTTTAATAAATTCTCTTGATAATATAAAAATAGGTGGACTATTAACTTGGTTAAATCTTCTAGCTTAGAAATAAAAGTAAATGTCCGAAGAGCAAGAAACAGCCGAGCCGAACATTGACGATGTTTCTGGCGATGAATTTCTATTAAGGCGTATACCCCATAATACAGAAACAGCTATTTATATTAAAGAAGATGGTTCTGTATCTTCTCTATCTTTCCAACCTAGCCCAAAAGATGCTGAAAATGGTTTATCTGTAAATATCAAAAGTAAGTCTTCATTTGAAAAAACTGTATTAGATAAAGAAAGGTATAGTGTAATTCAAATACAGGTTGAAAATGTTACAAGTATAGGGGAACTAGAAGTTAAAGCGGATCCATGTCCTCCAGAAGATACAGAAAATGACGCTCATGCTCTTATATTAGGCTTAGATCGTACTCGTAAAAGCAAAAAGATACAGCGTAAATTAGCAAAGCTTGCTACTGAATTAAAAGCTGAAGATACTTAAATCTTTTCCTACCTAATTCTAGAATAAAAAATTCAGGATCTAATTTTTATTATAAAAATATTTGGAAATCGGATTTACCATATTTTTTACAATCTTTTCTAAATCCTTCCAAAACATAAGTAAATACTAGCTTTTTAGCTTTTATAAATTTTTCCTTGCGGGACCACATAGAACTTTTCAAAAGGTTTTAATTCGTTTTATATCAACG
>CAZXYA010000068.1:0-20114 GCA_964644655.1 uncultured Saprospiraceae bacterium
TAATATTCACTAAAATAATAGACAGACACTTCTTATTTAGGTTGCTTATCGCCAAATCAATTAAACCATTTTTAACATTTTGGTCTAAAAAAGCTGATTTTTTACTGTTTCTACTCTTCCTATTTTATTAAAATAAGTGCTTTTTCCTTAAATGTTGGTAACTTTTTTCAAGTTAAAACAGATAATTCTAAAAATATTTGTCTTAATATCTACTTAATGATTTCGTTATCAACAATAAATAAATATTAAAATTATTTAATATTTAAAAATTCTAATGGCATCAAAAAAGTATTACCTAATCTATTGAAATTCAATTAAAAACAAGTTTAATTCTTTCATATTTGGTATTTTAAAACATACTTTTTTTAAGCATAGAATAATAAAAAATACAAAATAAACAACAAACAATTTGTTTTAATAAAAAATTATCCTTTATATTTGCATTGTTATCAAATTAAATAAATCGCTTAAAAGCTTTATAGACAAAGGGTTTACAATTATTTTTATCAAAAAATTTTGTTTTGAAAAGTGAACCCTCTAGTTTTGCGACCGATTTTTTTTCAAAGCACATTTAAAACTTTTAAAATGAACAAAGGAGATTTAATCAGCAAAGTAGCAGAAGATGCTAATCTTACTAAAGATCAAGCAACAGCTGCCGTAAACTGCGTTTTAGCAAACATTGAAACCACTCTTAAAGATGGTGGCAAAGTAGCTATGCTAGGATTTGGTACCTTCTCTATTTCTGAGCGAGCAGCTAGAACTGGCAGAAACCCTAGAACTGGGGAAGCTATTCAAATTGCCGCAAAGAAAGTTATCAAGTTTAAGCCTGGTAAAGAATTGGCTGCATCTGTAAACTAAATTGGAGACCTAACCAAAATTTATAGTTTACAACTATATAAAGGACAATCTGATGTCATTCAGGTTGTCCTTTTGTATTTACTGGTTGCTGGTTGTCCTGATAAATCGAGATAAACTTGGTTGCTGGTTAAGAAAATTATTCTTTCCCTTTTTAGCTATTAATCCCTAATTTATTTTTAAACTAACAAATTGTCTTCCTTTTTCTTTGAAAACCTTTCTACACTTTCGTACTTTCGCACCTTAATTTAAAATTCCCCTAATCCAATACCCTATTTAAAAAAATATGGGTAAAATCATAAATCTAATTCACTATTAATTTATACTAATGGCAGCTATTAAGAAATTAGAAAATATTGCTACTCAAGTAAGACGAGACATTATTCGTCAGGTAAATGCCGCTGGTACGGGTCACCCTGGGGGTTCTCTTGGATGTACGGACTTTTTAACGGCGCTTTATTTTGAAATCATGGATAGAAAACCTGGTTTCGATATGGCTGGAAAAGGAGAAGATGTTTTCTTTTTGTCAAATGGTCATATTTCTCCTGTATTTTATAGCGTGTTAGCTAGAGCTGGATATTTTCCTGTAGAAGAATTGGCGACTTTCCGAAAGTTGAATACCCGTTTACAAGGTCACCCTACAACACATGAAGGTTTGCCTGGGGTTAGAGTAGCCTCTGGTTCCTTAGGACAGGGAATGTCGGTAGCGATTGGTGCGGCATTGGCTAAAAAATTGGACGGAGATGACACATTAGTTTATGCACTTACTGGCGATGGAGAATTACAAGAAGGGCAAAATTGGGAGGCAATCATGTTTGCCCCACATCATAAAGTAGATAATTTAATTGTTACAGTCGATTGGAATGGACAACAAATTGATGGCCCGACTAAAGATGTTTTAGAATTAGGAGATTTAAAGCAAAAATTCCGTGCTTTTGGATGGGAAGTAATGACAATGGATGGCAATAATATGCGAAAAGTGATAAATGGTCTAAATAAAGCTAAGAAGAAAGCTGGAAATGGTAAACCTGTTGTCATTTTAATGAAAACGGTTATGGGACAAGGGGTTGATTTTATGATGCATACACATGCTTGGCATGGTAAAGCGCCAAATGATGAACAAACCGCAGCCGCTTTGGCGCAGTTATCGGAAACATTAGGTGATTATTAATCAAAAATACAATCAACCGTTTTTATAATAGTGCTTCCAGAACTTAGAGTTCTGGAAGCACTTGCATTAGTTTTCGTTTGAAAATCTTCAACCGTTCTTCAACTACTCACCAATGCATGAAAAAATACTCATTCTCGATTTTGGTTCTCAATATACCCAATTAATTGCACGCCGAGTCAGAGAATTAAATATCTATAGTGAAATAGTTCCCTATAATAAAATTCCTGTTTTAGATGATTCTATCAAGGCAATTATTTTATCAGGCAGCCCTTTTTCGGTAACTGATGAAAAAGCATTGCAAGTCGACTTATCAAAATTAATTGGTAAAAAGCCAGTTTTAGGGATTTGCTATGGGGCACAATATATTGCTCAAAAAATGGGCGGTAGTGTACAACGTTCTGAAAAGAGAGAATACGGTAAAGCCAAATTAGAAAAGGTTAAAAAAGATCCATTTTTAAAAGGTATCAAAAAAGATTCCCAAGTTTGGATGTCTCATGGCGATACTATTTTTGACATACCGAAAGGGTTTAAAATTTTAGCAGGGACAGACAGCATTCCAGTTGCAGCGTTTAAAGCCAAGAAAAAAACTTTTGAACAACCTGTTTATTGTATCCAGTTTCACCCAGAAGTAACGCATAGTATTGATGGGAAAAAGTTATTAAAAAATTTCTTAGTTGATATTGCAGGATGTTCCCCTAGTTGGACGCCTGCTTCTTTTGTAGATCAAACGATTGCTGAATTACGCCAAAAATTGGGTACTGATAAAATAATCATGGGGCTTTCTGGAGGCGTAGATTCTACAGTTGGTGCAGAGTTATTAAATAAAGCAATTGGCAAAAATTTGACCTGTATTTTTGTAGACAATGGATTGCTTAGGAAAGATGAATTTGAGGAGGTTCTAGATTCCTACAAAGTAATGGGCTTAAATGTCATTGGGGTAAATGCTCGACAGCGCTTTTGGTCTGAATTGGCAGGGATTAGTGATCCAGAAAAAAAGCGAAAGGTTATCGGTAGAGTATTTATAGAAGTTTTTGAAGAAGAAGCCAATAAATTGAAGCAGGTAAAATGGTTAGGACAAGGCACTATTTACCCTGATGTCATTGAATCTGTCTCTGTACATGGTCCTTCTGTGACGATTAAATCACATCATAATGTAGGTGGATTACCTGATATTTTAAATCTAAAAATCGTAGAACCATTACGTAGTTTATTCAAAGATGAAGTGCGTAAGGTTGGCAAAGAACTTGGTATTCCAGCAACTATCAATGGGCGGCATCCTTTTCCCGGTCCCGGTTTAGCTATTCGTATTTTAGGAGATATAACCCCAGAAAAAGTAAGACTTTTACAAGAAGCAGATGCTATTTTCATCAATAACTTAAAAAAACACAAGCTTTATAATGAAGTTTGGCAGGCAGGCGTTATCTTGTTGCCTGTTCAATCCGTTGGCGTAATGGGCGATGAACGAACCTACGAACAAGCAGTAGCACTTCGAGCAGTTAATTCAATGGATGGAATGACCGCTGAATGGAGTAAGCTACCCTATGAATTTCTAGCAACTGTTTCTAGTGAAATTATTAATAATGTTCGTGGAATCAATCGAGTAGTTTACGATATTAGTACCAAGCCACCGGCAACTATTGAATGGGAGTAAGGAACGTGAGGTAAATAAAATCCTCGTTTCTTATATTAATTTGACATCTTCGATAAATCGGGGTAAACTGAGTACATCGTTCAAAAAGTTTCTTGGTGTTTCTCCTCGCCGCCTGCGGCGGCTCGGAGAGGGGGTCTTAAGGGGCCAAATTTTCAAGACTTCCATTGGAAATCTTGAAAATTTGACCCCTTAAAATCCCTTTTAGTAGCAGCAAAGCTGCGCTCGGGGGACACGTTAAAAATACAATTTATTTTTTGAACGGTGAACCAAAATTGAATTAATTTTATCTTTAACAATTCACATTAACTAACATGAGAAGCTGGACAAATCATCATTTATTTCCATTGTTATTTTTGCTATTTTTGCTTAGTTTCACCGCTTGTGATTCTTTTAAAAAAATACAAAATCCCGATAAAACTACCACAAGTTCTAATAAGGACGGAAATGAGGAATTAGATGAGATTCAAGGCAAAAGGGTTTTTAATCCTGAAACTGGGAAATATGAAGTTGTTACAGATGTAACAGGTACTTTGGATACTATTCAATGGAAAGATGCCCCAATAGAAACCACCGTTCCTCCTATCACTTCTCCTGCAACCCAAGGAGAAATAGTTGATGAGCATACCGAATTATTATCGTCCTATAATCTAGTACTCGCCCTACCCTTTCTGGCAGATAAATTTGATGCAGTAGAAAATAAGATTGACAGACGGTCTATTCCCGCCTTAAATTTCTATGAGGGGGCAAAGATGGCTTTTGATGTACTCGCTGGAGAAGGTGTGAATTTAGAAGTAAATGTACTAGATACAAGAGCCCAAGAAGGAACAACTATTCAACTAACAAATAATTACGAGTTGCAAAATGCACATTTAGTGATTGGTTCTTTTAGAAATTCTACCGCTAGAGCTTTGGCATCTTTTGCAAAAAACAACAAAAAAACTTTTGTTTCTCCTTTCTATCCACATCAAAATTTAACACAAGACAATCCTTATTTCATCCAGTTAAATCCTAGTGAAAAGACACATGCAGAAGCAATTATGCAGCATGTTAAAGAAAAATTCAAACCAGAAAATATTGTAGTATTTGCTAGAAATGATGTACAGGAAAGACGGCTAATGAATTATTATTTGGATGCTCATTTTGCTTTAGAAGGCAGTACTATCGCAGATTCTATCCAATTGGTTATTATTGATGACGAAAGTCCTTCGTTAGAAAATACAGATTTTGAGCCTTATATGGATGAGATTAATACAACAGCATTTATTATCGCTTCTTCTAGTCAAAGTTTTGTTTATGCCATGCTTAGAAATATTGACTTGGAAAAAGAAGATCGATCCATCGTCGTTTACGGGCAACCAAGATGGAAGGATTTTACACAAATTAGCTATCAGTATTATGAAACAATGAATGTGCATATTAGCTCAGAATCCTATTTAAATCCAGATGATCTTAACATTCAAACTTTTAAGGAAGGATTTTATAATAAATATGGTATGCCCCCTACAACGGAAGCTTTCAAAGGCTATGATTCGGTTTTGTTTTTTGGTAGAATGCTAAAGGAATTTGGCACAAACTTCAAAAGCAAATTAGATGTCAACCCAAAAGAAGGCCTACATACTCGCTTTGACATTCAGCGAACAGTTACCCAACCGAAGACAGGTGCAGAAGGAGCAGCATTAGATCAGTTTGACCAATACATGAATAAGCATCTAAATATCTTGGAATTCTCTGGGTATCAATTTAGAAAGGCAGATTAAAACTGGTTGCTAGATACTGGTTGCTAGTTATCGTAGGATAAATAGCAACTATAACCGTTACTTGTCAATTCTTACTAATAATGTGAATCAGGGATAGAAAATAGAAGATGTCTGATTATCAAGTGTTTAAATCATGATGAATTTTAAAAACCACCATGATTTAGGCCTAATACAACTCTGTGACTATTAACCGTAAAAAGACAATGAAATGGTGACGGAGCGATACTCCTTGATTTTTGAAGAGAAAAGCGTTACTTGTCCCGCCGAAGGGGAACTTTAGTCGGGAGCTCTGCCACCATCTATAACATTAAATTACTTAAAATTGTCGATAAGGAGCATCGCTCCGTCACTAATTAAAACTAGATTCAATAAAAAATTATGCTCAGTAAAGAATGGAAAAGCACTAGGGAATACAAAGATATTACCTATAAAAAAAGAAATGGCGTCATTCGAATCGCTTTTAATCGACCAGAAGTAAGAAATGCTTTTCGCCCCAATACGGTTTTTGAATTATTAGACGCATTTCATACAGCTAAAGAAGATAGAGAAATAGGGGTCATTCTTTTCTCTGGCGAAGGACCTTCTCCTAAAGACGGTGGTTGGGCATTTTGTTCAGGGGGCGACCAGCGAGTAAGAGGGAAAACGGGGTATCAAGGAGGAGACGGTATCGGTCGTTTGAATATTTTAGAGGTACAACGCTTGATTCGTTTTATGAACAAGCCCGTTATTGCCGTAGTGCCAGGCTGGGCAGTTGGCGGTGGTCATAGTTTGCATGTCGTTTGCGATTTAACACTTGCAAGTAAAGAACATGCCATTTTTAAACAAACTGACGCCGATGTAGCCAGCTATGATGCAGGATATGGCTCTGCCTATTTAGCTCGCCAAGTTGGACAAAAACGAGCTAGGGAAATTTTCTTTTTAGGCAAAAATTATTCTGCACAAGAAGCGGTGGATATGGGCATGGCTAATGCGGCTATTCCACACGATGAATTAGAAGAAACTGCTTATGAATGGGCGCAAGAAATCTTAAAGAAAAGTCCGATGGCTATCAAAATGCTGAAATTTGCTTTCAATATGATTGATGACGGAATGGTAGGGCAACAAATTTTTGCTGGAGAAGCAACTCGTTTGGGTTACATGACAGATGAAGCAGCAGAAGGAAGAAATGCCTTTTTGGAAAAACGACAGCCAGATTTTGATAAGTTTCCTAAGTTTCCGTAACCATCTAATTTCCGCTCTTCATCTACTACTTCCAAGTATTTATATAATTTTTTTACCTTTCTCTGTTTAAATGCGTTATTATTACTAATGTTTAACCAAGTAGGAATTAACGGATAATTCATAATCGCCAAATTCTTTTTCTAGCTAAACCAGCCACACAAATTGGCAGTTACAAAAGATAAATAACCCGTCATTTCAAGTTTGGTCTAACGTTAGTAAGCTACCATCTCAATAATAGCATTTAATAAATCAACCAAATTATGTTCAAAAAAGTAAAAAAATGGTTAGGCATAGAAGGGGTAAAACTGGAATTAATTTTACCAGAAAAAGTTAAAGAAGTGGAAGGGATTATTAAGGGAAAAATACGTTTTTCCTCTATGAATGACCAAACAGTAGATGCTGTGAGAGTGGTTATGATGGAACGATTTTCCAGAGGTCGAAAAAAAGAAAAGTTAACCGATGAATATAAACTTGGGGAAATTCAATTAGAAAAAGAAATCCCCATTTCTAAAGACCATCCTGTGGAAATTGATTTTAGTCTACCTTTTGAGCTGATGAAATCAGAAATGGATGAATTGGAAGATAGAAATATAATTTTTAGTGGGTTAGTTAAAATCGCTAAAAAAATTAGATCCGTCAACTCTGAATATTATATTGAAGTAGAAGCAAAGGCAAAAGGAACAGCCTTACATCCTTTTGATAAACAGAAAATTATTTTGGAGTAACATCTAGTGGTCTAGGAATTAAACAAATACCAGTTTAATTTGAAAAGTTGTCAGTTATCGGTTGTCAGTCCTCTAATAATGGATCTAACTGATAACCGACAACTGACAACCCTTCCAATCTTGTCAGCGATTTAATTCTAAAAACACTAGTTGCAGATTGCCTAATTAGCAACCAGTCCCCTATTCTCCACCAAAACTCTTGATGATTTCTTCATCATCCTTACCTAAGTTTGCCAATAAAAACTCCGTATCATCCGCAAAATCATCTTTAGGGTATTTTTGCAAAAATTCTTCATAAAGCATTTTAGCTGTAGCTTTATCGCCTAAATCATTATCATAAGTAAAAGCTTTTAAAAATAATGCTTGAGCTGCTTTTTCATAAGTGGGGTATTGGGCATAAATTCTATCATAAAGATCTACGGCTTTTGGAAAAGCACGAATAGCTCTTGCTGTTTCTCCTGCTTTATGCAAATATTCAGGACTTTGTCCATCTTGTGGTTTTAGCAAAGCAAAAAGCTCACAAATACGGATATAATCGTTGGCTGCTTGATAATCTACCTTATGCGTAGTTTCATCATACATACTTCCTCCCAAAGCAACGATATCATCGGCTATCGTTGTATTGGTTGCCATTAGTACTTGTTTTGCAGTTGCAGCGTTCGTAGCAGTAGGAAACTGTTGAGCATACATTTTTCTAACGGTATTAGCAATATTAGGTCTTTGAATATTTTGTTCATAAATATCTGCCAATAACCATACTTGTTGTGGTACATCTGAAGATTTTGGATAATCTTGAATACCTTGCATTAATGTTTGTAAGGCTCTAACGTAATTTTTATTAGTCAAATGCAATTTTGCCACTTCTGTAAAAAATGGCGCATTCGTAGTAGCATCATTTGGTTTAGCTTTAATAGTATCGAGATAAGCGGTAATTAAAACATCTCTAATTTCTTTAGTGGGATTAGCGGCTAATTCATTAGTCAAACGGTCTATTTTTGAGGAATTTTCCGTTAAATTTGGTTGACAAGCAAAAAGTATCAACAATAATCCGATTATTAATAGTCTTAATTCCATACTGTTATTAATTAAAAAGAAGTAGAACTTAATTATTTAGAAATTTATTTTACAGAATAGGTACTACTATATAATACCATTACTTTCTAAAATTCTTCCTTAACTCAATCCCTATTTTAAATAGTATCAATCACTAAATAAAAAATGCAAAGATACATTTTTATCCTATACAATCTATTTTTGATTACCCTAAAAACATTGCCAAACTTTAGCCTTTAATCAATTGTTGGACTTCTTTTTTATAGAAATTGCCAATTGGAATCAATTTCTCCTTAATTTTCACCTGATTGCCTGCTATCGTTTCGATTTTGGGAATGGAAACGATGTAAGATTTATGAACCCTTAAAAAAATAGATTTAGGTAATATTTTTTCAAAATGCGTGGTTGTTTCATGGGTTAAAATCATTTGATCGGCTAAATAAATTTTGACATAACTACCATAACTTTCTAAATAACAAATATCAGCTAGGGCTATTTGATGGTATTTTCGATCTCCTTTAATAAAAATTTTCTCTGTAATCAGCCCATTCGCAGCTATTGGTTTAGTAGGTTCTTTAATTGTATTTTCTATTTTTTGCAAAGACAAAGCTTTATTAACCGCAGTTAAAAACCGTTCAAAACTAAATGGTTTTAGTAGATAATCACAAACATTTAATTCAAATCCCTCTAAGGCATATTCTTTATAAGCGGAGGTAATAATAACAATCGGAGGATTAGCCAAAGTCTTCAAAAAGTCAAAACCATTTAATTTTGGCATATTAATATCCAAGAAAATTAAATCAGTAGGAGAAGTATTCAATAATTCGAAGCCCTCAAAAGCATCGTAAGCATTTCCTGTTTTTTTTAACCAAAACAATTCCTGAGCAAATTTTTCTATTACCCGATGGGCTAATGGTTCATCATCGATAATTAAATAATTCATTGGTTTAAATTTATGGTTAAATAAACTCTATAAGTATTTTCTTGATCTACAATTTCTAATTTGTAATGATCTCCAAATAGTAATTTTAATCTTCGTTTGATATTTTCTAAGCCCAAACCATTTGATTTTTTTCGTTCCTCATGGTCATAATTGTTTAAAATATAAAATTTCACAACTCGTTCTTTTTCAGTCAATTGTATATCTACAATAGCATTATCCCTTAGTGTTTCTACCCCATGTTTAAAAGCATTTTCTAAAAAGATAACAAATAATAAAGGAGGAACTGCTAGTTTTAGATTCCCAATATTTTGTTGAAAAGTAATCTCAGATTTTTTGTGCAATCGGATTCTCTGTAAGGCTAAATAATTTTCAATAAAAATAACCTCTTGACCTAATAAAACACTTGATTCCTTCCCGTCATAAATTGTATAACGCATCAAATCGGACAATTTCAATATAACCTCTGGCGCTGCTTTAGAATTTTCTAGTGTTAAAGCATATAAATTATTAAGGGTATTAAAAAAGAAATGGGGATTAATTTGGCTTTTTAAGAAGGAAAGTTCCGTTTCTAAATGCTCACTTTTTATATTTGCTAACAGTGTGTTTTGTTGAAACCAGTTATAAGATAGATAAAGCGGTGTTGTGAAAAGAGTTATCCAAAAAGCTGTATTGAAAATTACTAGTGTATTCGGTATTATAATTCTATTAAATAAATTTGTATTCGAATCTAGATAAGTTTTGGATTCGTCAAGATCTGGATGAAAACTCATCAAAAAAGACATCCCCAACAATAATAAAAATAATCTCCAGATATAAGCCCAATATTTTTGTGCTGCCAAATAATTTTTAACCAACCAAAACCAATTGGTGTAAATGATAATCATAAAAGGAGCTATTGCTGTTATTGTCAATACAATTGAGTTCAACAGCTTATTAATAGTGCCTCCTTTTAATAGTTCATCTGTCTGATTACCAATCATCGTTTGCTTTTCCCAAAAAATCATCCACCATGCTATATGTAGCACAATCCAAAAACCAACATTTCCCAAAATTAATAACCACTTTCCTAAATTCTTTTTCCAATTCATCTTTCCAAAATAGCTAATAATTCTTATTTCATCTAGCAATTTTTATAAAGTCAATGAAAATGAAGATAAACACCCATTTTTTGGTGATCAATCGAATTGATATGCTAAATTATATTGTCTGAATGAAAAAGATATAACTGAATGAAAAAAAATAGAAGGCAATTATTTCTATAGCTATTTTTGGGAAACTAGGACACAATACATTCTATTTTTTAAACTGTTTAAATGATAACACATGAAAAATTATAGCCTTTTCGTATTTCTAATGATTAGTATTTTAAGTTGTCAATCTCCAACTAATACTTCATCTAATCCTACAAAAAAAAATGAAAAATTAGTACAAGTTAAAAAAATGCTTCAAGCCAACAAAGATATAAACGCTTATTATGGCGATTACACTTTACTCTGTGGGGCCATTAAATCTGACCAAAAAGACATTGTAATTTACCTTATAGAAAACGGAGCGGACCTCAACAAAATGAGTAATAAAAAGACTCCTCTAATGTATGCTGCTAAGTATGGTAGATTAGCAATTGCCGAATTATTAATTCAGAAAGGGGCCGATAAAGAAATTTTAAGCCCTAAAGGAAAAACTGCTTTAGATTATGCTCATAAATATGAACAAGCAGCATTAATTACTTTTTTATCTAAATAATCCAAGCAACAGAATAATTAAAATGGTTCAATAGGCACTAAATAATGTCACGACTTTACAGAACTACATTTCTTTTCTAAACAATTAAATTGTTATAGATTCTAGGCACAAATCTTGTAGTTAGAGAGTAGTAGAGAATCACTTAATCAAAGGGCAGTTTTACTCTCTCCCTCTATCGACTGTAACTATTGGTACTCCTCTGTTTATTCTAATTTGTAGAATGACAAAAATTGCTACAATTGATTATTATCTACTAGATACTGCTATAATGAGGAAACTTTACACCTACATAGATAAAGATCGATTGAAAAATCACTTTATCACGAAGGAATACGAATTAATCGTATTTCGATTTTATGCGCTGCTCGTAACTTTTTTCGTACCTTGTTTTGGGTTTGCCTTAAAATTTGCGGACCCTAATGCCATCGAGTATCATAGTCACAGGTTACTTATTTCTGCTTATTGGTTAACTATCTGTTTATTATCTTTTAAGGTTGATTTCTTTAAAAAATACATGACCTTTTTTGCCAATCTTGGATTATATATTTTCATGCTTTGGATTATTTGGATTTGTAAAATAAATCACTTTACAGCAGAATATACTATTGGTTTTTTCTTATCTTTTTGTGGTTCAGGGATTGTATTCAGAGGTAGGGTGGGTCTCGGTATTTTTATTGTCACTATTCTAACTATAACAGCATTTGTTATTTTAAGAACACCAAATTTAGGAGCAGATGCAAGCATTCTATTATTGTCAATGTTAGCCATCGGCCTAGTCTACTTTGTGGTCATGACCTCTAAATCTTATATTAGCAATCAATTAGAAATACTAAATCATACTTTAGAAGAAAAAGTAACAGAAAGAACTAGATTAGCTGAAAAAAGAGCGAAAGAGTTATCTGAAAAAAACCAAGAATTAGAAAGATTTGCTTATGTAGCCTCTCATGATTTAAAAGCTCCCTTACGAACAATTGATGGGTTTGTTGGTTTGTTAACCCGTAAAACGGATAAATTAGAAGATGAGGAAATTAAACAATATAGTCAATTTATCACTAAAGGGGTGAGTAGAATGAAGCAAACAGTAGATGATTTATTAGAATATTCAAGAGTTGGAAAAGTGGGAATGAAATTTAAATCTGTTAACATGGAACGATTAGTCGGTGTCGTCTTAAATGGTTTAAGTAGTGCCATTAATCGACCTGATGTACAATTATATTTACCCGCAGCCTTTCCTGAAGTTATCGTCTGTGAAAGCAGGCAAATAGAACAATTGGTCCAGAACCTGATTGAAAATGCCATCAAATTTAATAAATCTGACTATAAAACGGTCCATTTTACTTTTGAAGAACATTCAGACTTTTGGTTATTTAGGGTAAAGGATAATGGAATTGGTATGCCTAAGAAGCACATCAAAAATATCTTCGAAATGTTTAAACGCTTACATACTTTTGAAGAATTTCCAGGAACAGGAATTGGTCTAGCAACATGTAAACGAATTGTCGAAAATCATAATGGAAAAATCACCGTTCAATCCACAGAAGGGGTTGGTACGACCTTTACGTTTACCCTTTCTAAACATCTGAAGGTGGCAGACACATCAGCAAATAAAACGGCGGTAAAAAAAGTACCTATTAAAGTTTGATATAAGAGATTAAATAAACCTCAACTTCAAGGTTTAAGCCACCTGCGGCGGGAATTGAGATTGAATTTGAGGTTGAGATTGAAATTTAAAATTTATCAAGATTTTAAAACCTACCAGCAAGCAGGTATCGACAATTTGTTGGTTTTAAATACGGCTTAAGAGCCTATAGCCAGTTAATAAGTGGGCATAGAAGGATCGATTTCTCTGGCCCAAGCCAAAATCCCACCTTCTAAATTTAATAGATTCTCAAAACCAAACTGGTTTTGTAAGACTTTGATAGCATTCGCACTTCTAACACCACTTCTGCATTGTACTACTACCGGCTTATTTGTAGCAATTTTATCTTTATAATTCAATATTGAATTTAAAGGGACTAATTCTCCTTCTAAATTACAGATGTCATATTCATAAGTTTCTCTAACGTCTATTAATTGAAAATCTTTTTGCTCCTCCCTCCATTGCTTTAATTCTTGAACACTTATTGCTTTAACCATATCTATTATTTCTTTTTTGGGAATAATCCCACAAAACTGATCGTAATCTATCAATTCAGTAATTTTTATACTAGGATTTTTTCTAATTTTTAAATTTCTGGTCGTAAATGAAGCTGCATCAAATAGGAATAAACGCCCTGATAAGGGTTCTCCCACGCCCGTAATAATCTTAATCACCTCATTGGCTTGCAAACTGCCAATAATGCCCGGCAATACTCCTAATACCCCTCCTTCAGCACAGCTCGGCACCATCCCTGGTGGTGGAGGTTGGGGAAATAAATCTCGATAATTCGGTCCTCTTTCTCCTTTTTCATTTAAATAATTAAAGACAGAAACTTGTCCTTCAAAACGAAAAATAGAGGCATAAACATTCACTTTCCCTTTCAATACACATACATCATTTGTCAAATATCTAGTGGGGAAATTATCTGTCCCATCAGCGATAATATCATAATTTTCAGCAATTTCAAAGGCATTTTCCGTAGTAAAAGCAGTATTAAATATGGTGATATTTACATGTGGATTTAGCGCCAATAATCTTTTTTTCGCTGTTTCTGCTTTAGATTGTCCAACATCTGCAACGGTAAATAATACTTGTCGTTGAAGGTTACTTTCATCTACTACATCAAAATCAACGATACCGATATTGCCTACACCTGCTGCTGTTAAATACAATAACAAAGGACTCCCTAACCCGCCTGAACCAATGACCAAAACTCTAGCTGCTTTTAGTTTTAGCTGGGCAGCTTTGCCAAATTCAGGAATGGCTAAATGACGAGCATAACGTGCCATTTCAGATGGCGATAAATTTGTGCTGGTAGTCAAATTAATAGGTTAGTTTTAAAGAATGATGAGTTATGAATGACAAATAGTGAAGCTGATAGTTCAAAATATTTATCTTTCATCGTTTAATGAAAATGGGTTAAATAATCTTTTTCCGCAGCAATATAACCGAAAGAAGCCCAACTCTTTCGCTGTAAAATATTTTCGAGCATTTCTTTCGCTTTTACTTGCTCTCCATTATAAAAGTACCAATTCGCTATTCCATAATCTAGTGCATCGTTACTAGGTCCTGCTATGCCTTCTTTCTTTAATAAATCTGCTATCACTAACTCGCCTTTATATAGTAAAGTGGCTTGATGATAGGATTGGTTTTCAATAATGGACATTTCCTTTTCTATTTTATCTAACACTTTATGAGCCGCTTCGGTTTGATTCATTCTACGTAAAATCATGTATAACCAATGTGTAGCAGACACTACATTATCTGGGTTATTAGACGTAGCTATACATTTTTGGTAAGCAGCTAATGCAGAAGGAAAATCATGTTTTAAATAATAGGCTAATCCCAAATGATAATAGATATTGCCATGTAAAGTACTAACTGGGATATTTTGCGCATTGGGCATCCCATCTGGTTCTACTTCATTTTCTTTACCTGCTATTAATTGACTGGCTTTTTGAAAATCACGAATAGCTTCCTCAAATTTCCGAATAGAGATATAACGATGCCCACGATGCCGATAAATTCGGGCATCTCCTGGAAATGCTTGGATTCCTTCAGTATAAATAGCTATGGCTTCTTCATATTTACCTTGATAAGCCACAAATCGGCCATACCAAATCAAATTATCTGCACTAGGATTGGCTTTATAATTAGCTAAATGTTGTTCGTATTTTTTTATTAATTTTTCTGATGGTTGTGGGCTATATAATGGTTTATGATCTAAGGAATAAGCAGCAGGCTTTATAGGTAATGATGCTGCTTCTTTTACCGTTTTTTGTCGTTCTTGACAAGCTGAAATTACAGTAAAACAAATTAATAAAAAAAATATTCTAGACGCCATTATTTTTCGTTTTTGTATAGCTATTTTACAATCCTTGTTTTACAAATCGTAAAGGCCTTGGTCGATTTCCCGTTCCTTCTAACATCATAAAATAAATGCCCGAAGGTAAAAAATCTATAGGAATTCGAGTAAAATTAGTCCCCTCTTTGACTATTTCTTTTTGTTGAACTAAAACTTGTCCTTGTGGATTTAGCACTTTCATAATTATAGCCCCTTCCTTTTTACTAAACAACCGTACTTTTAATTCCGTCGTAGCAGGATTTGGTAATAATTGCTGAATAGCTAAATTCGATGTTTTTTCTGCTATATGTCTAAATTCAGCAGTATTGCCATTCAAATTATTATTCGGAATGATCGACACAAGTGCTTCATCATCTTCTACAGGCAATAGGGTTTCATTATTTCCTGGGGAAGAATCACTATCTAAGGGAGCAGCTTCTACTACTTGAGCAAAAATGGTGTAGGGAATTTCATCTTGTAGCGTAAATAAACCTAAATTTAAGGTAGCTGCCTCCCCTACTCCCAATGCTGGAATTTGCCAATCACCTTCCCAATCTATATATTCCCCATCAGACAAAGTATGATTCGCATAAGCTATATTATGATCATATCCATCTAATACTACTTTGATATTTCGAGCAGTAGTCTCCCCTGTATTCCTAAGTACTAAAGAAGCCGTAACCGTTTCATAAATAACAAAAGTGGGCTTATCTATGGTCATTTCTAAACTCAAATCTATCATTCTATCATTATCAATACAAGCTTCGTCGGTATATTCCATTATCCCAGCACATGCTGCTAGACAAGCATTATTGTAAGTAACCCCATCAATACCACAAACGGGCATAAATTCAGTTGTACAAATACATTCATCTGTTTCATTTAATATAATAACTGCTTCATCCTCCTCTTGAGGCACACAACACACCCCATTATCAGGTGTAGAATTTTCATCTAAATAATGATGCGCTTTTATTTCAGAAAAGATGGTTATAGATTCGTCTGTTAGGGTAAATACTTCAACTTCTAAACTATAGGTTTCCCCATTTGGTAAACTAGGAATGGACCACTCCCCTACCCAATTAAGGTAACTACCCCTATCCATCGAATGAGTGATGTAAGCCAATGCGCCACTCATTAAAGGTAAGGTTACGATAATATCCCTCGCCGTATCTTGTCCATTATTAGCTATTTCCAATTTTAATGTCGTCGTATTAAAAATGCCAGGCTGAGTATTTTCACTAGACAAAGAAAGCACTAAATTGGGAATTAACTCCGCTGGCGGTGGTGGTGGCGCAAGACTACCTGTTGTTCTTAAAAAAATTGGTCTTGCATCCAAAACAATATTATTTGGACTAATAGAAGTACTTTGTAAATTTTGCGCGTAATCCCATTGGATTAATTCCAAACTATCTATTCCAAAAACAGTAGGAAAAGAATAAATAGCATTCGCTTCTTCTGATAAATCTATACTTGTTTCTGCCCAAAGCGCATAGATATAATTGCCTTCGGTTGTTCTAAATGCATGACCTCTTATGTCATCAGGTAGTTGCATAGCGGCGGTCCGTTCTTCATCATATTCTGTCGTAAACAATAAATCAGAAGTCGTTTTATAAGCAATCGCCTCTCCTGTAGGCACTTGTTCCCCAGGTGTATTAAATTTTTCGTACATCCCCATGACCCCAAATTCTGAGCTTGCTGACTCAAATTCATCTCTTTCTATCATATTATAAGGATGTAAGGCATAAACCTTATTAGTTTTGGCTTTAAGGAATGCTTTGATGATGTAATTGATTTGCACATCAATCCCACCAATAAAATCGCCAAATTGTTTTCTAGGTACATTGACCTCCGTAATAATAGAAGGTTTTAAGGGATAAGTAATTCCATCATAGCCATATTTAGCCAATACTTCTTCAAATTCAAATCTTCTAGTTACAATTCCATCTGCTGCACGGTCAGAATGTCTTTCAAATCTACCTTCATCAAAATTAGTCGTTGTTCCATCAAAATGTGGATAGGCATGATTGCCAAATACATCAAAATAGGCACCACCGCCCAAGGGATATTCTGCTGTTGGACTACCATCAACAGGATTATCCGTATTTCTCAATACCGCATCTAAAAAAGCAGGATACCCAAATCCAGCTACAGAAACATAGGCATCTGGGTCAACTGATTTAATCACTTCATAAGCCACCCTCAAGGTTCGTACATAATGGTAAATAGGTGCATGCAAAATATTATCGCAAGGATCTGGATTATTTTCCCACCAATTACCAGGAAATCCGGGTTGTCGCCAACCGACTTGAAAACCAGTTGGCAAATCAGAACCTGGTTCATTCCAAATCTCCCAAAACCGAACATGATCTTGGTATTGAGAAACTAATCTATAGAGATATAAAGCCAAGAAATTATTATCGTTAACAGGTGTCCCATTTTCACCTTCATCAAAAATAGGGTCGTATAAGTTGGCAAACATGGTAGATTGTTTGTCTGGACAATGAAAAGTTTGATCTCTTTGCCAAGCTGCGGGAAATCCTACAATTACCGTATTTTCTTTTAAGTCTCTAGCCTCAAAATAATCATAGGTCTCCTCTAAAAAATCATAGCCCCAGACTTCAACAAATTCATTAAATATGCCTGTCCGAATAGATTTTGCCCCAATACCCTGTACGTTATTGTCAGCATTTCCAGCAGCTAAGTCTGCTAAATTCTCATTATTTAACCCAGGAAAATAACCTAGGTTTACACCCGGTCGGAAAGGTTCAGTATAAGGTTGGATGGCATCGTTAGCAGTTTGTGCAGATAAGAGACTACTAAAATAGAGCATTGCCCCCGTTAATAGGTAAGTAATTTTATTCATAGTTGTTTGTTTTTGAAAAATAAGTGGGGGGAGGAATCCTATTGAAACTACAAGGTAAGGGTTTCTGTGGAAAAATGCTTTTTTGAAGAGATATTTAGGTAAGGGATGAGGAAAATAATAACCTATCAGCCTGACGGATTGGCATCCCGTCCGCTTGCGGTTCAAATGCTGTGCATTTTCATACTTTTAACTGCTTTAAAAATTGATAATTATACGTTGGAAAGCTAATCCGCTAGACAAAAAATACACCCAACGGATTAGTTTCCCAACGGATTTGACGAGCTAGACGATAATTTAAAAATTTTCACAATATCTACTTTTTATCTGACCATCTATTTAGAGGTAGATTGTTCAGAATTACGGAGAGATAGGATCTTTTTTTCCTTATGTTTTTCGATGGTCTAAGTGTTTGGCATTAGGCAAAAAAAATCTTAAATCTTAAATCATAGTTCATAAATCATAAATCTGTCAGGTAAAAACTACATGGATTTATGATTTCAGATTTTTACCAACTCAAAAATCAGGGGAAACCTTATCCCCAATTCTAAACAATGCCACCATAATTACCCCTATTTTGTTAAAGTTATATCCCCTGTCAATTCTTCTTCGGTTCCATCAATGTATTTAATAATAGCATAATAAATAAAGACCCCATTATCCATAGGTTTTCCTTTATAATGACCATTCCAACCGAATTTTTCGTCTAAAGGGTCAAAATTGTTGGCTTCATAAATTAAATTACCCCAGCGATCATAAATTTTAAAAGTGGTGACTTCTTGAACAGGGCCTTCAATCGTTAAAATAGAAAAATTATCATTTAAGCCATCATCATCTGGGCTAAAAACATTGGGAACAAAAACTTTTTTATTATCGTCTACCCTAACCAAAATTTGCGCTTGCCCTTCACAATTATTTTCATCGTAAATAGTCAAGGTATATTGGGTATCCTCTAATGGTGAAGCTACAGGATTCTCACAATCCAAGCAACTCAAAGAACTAGATGCCGCCCAATCATAATTCACATTTTCCGTAGTGGTCACAGGTATTAATTGGATAGTTGCTCCCAAAGAAATGGTTCTTTCTATGGGCAAGGTAACTGCCAAAGGGACAGGTTCATATAGGGTAAATTCTTCCATATAATTACAACCAGTTTCATCTTTGATAAACACCTGATAAGTAGCAGGTGATAGATTGAGAAAAGAAGCCTCCCTAGAATAATTAATCCCATCTAAGCTATAGGTCAAATTGGGTTGATTAGCAAATAACTCAACTGCTCCATCATTGGCGCCAAAACAACTAATACTTAGAATTTCGCTGCTAATTTCAGGAGTAGGAATAGCAGTTATTTCAATCTGCTGATTTGTTTGACAGCCCAATACATCATTAACAGTAAGGTCGTAAATACCTGGTTCTAAGTTATCAAATGCTAGAGCATTCCCCCTATTATTACCTTCCCAAAAAGTAGTGTATGGGCCCATTCCACCTATTATATTCAATTCTACACGCCCTTCATTACTTTCTAAACAAGAAGGAGTAGTCGAAATATCCGTCGCCAATTCATCTGTAAACTCAAGGACAATCGTGTGTAGTGAATCACAGCCACTCGTACCAGTAAACATTTCAGAAAATATACCTGCTTCTTTAATAAAAGAACCAAAAACAGCTAAAGAATCTCCAGGGCAAAGGGTATAAGATGCGGTTGTTTCTTCTTGATTGGTTGGAATTAAAAATAAATTATGAATGGAATCACAGCCAGAACTAGCTGTAAAGGTTTGTCGATATACTTTATCGGCACAGGCAGTTGCTCCATATATTTCAACACAAGCACTTTCACAAACCGTAGTAGTCGATTCAGTCGTCACTTTATTTAGTACATTGACCATAATGGTATGGGTCGAATCACAGCCACTAGCACTAGAAAAAGTTTGACTCACTACCTCTTCTGAACTTACTAATTGGTCAAACAAGGTAATCGTCTCTCCTTCACAAATCGTCAGTACCTCCTCTGTTTCTGGCGCTTCTTTTATAAATACAGTTACTGTATGGGTTGAATCGCAGCCACTAGCACTAGAAAAAGTTTGACTCACTACCTCTTCTGAACTTACTAATTGGTCAAACAAGGTAATCGTCTCTCCTTCACAAATCG
>CAZXYA010000068.1:20214-24069 GCA_964644655.1 uncultured Saprospiraceae bacterium
CCGTTTCTAGCGCTTCTTTTATAAATACTGTTACCGTATGGGTCGAATCGCAGCCGTTAGCCGCAGTAAAAACTTTAGAAATAGTATTAGCCTCTGATACCGTCTCTCCCAAAATTAAAGCAGTCGTTCCTTCGCAAAGTTCATAAACCTCTTCTGCAAAAGTTGGGGTCAAAACGGTTAAATCTAAAACATGAGTAGAATCACAACCATTCACCGCAGTAAAAGAAGCTTCATACGTCCCTGTTGCAAAGTAACTATTTCCAAATTGAGTATATACTTCTCCTTGGCAAATAGTCCTAGATTCAAATACTTGATTTTCAGAAAGTTCCGTAACAACCAAGGTATGCATCGAATCACAACCATTGACATTCGTAAAGGTTCTGGAAAAAACGCCTGCTTCTTTGATAAAAGTATCAAATCCAACTAAGGAATCTCCTTCACAGAGACTATATTCTTGAACTACTTCTTGTGGTGCTTCTATTTCTAAAAATAACGTATGTGTGGAGTCACAACCAGAAAAAGCAGAAAAGGTTTGTTGATATATCTTATCTAAACAAGCCCTTGCGCCATAAAGCTCAATGCATTCAGCTTCACAAATAGCCGTAGTTGCTTCCGTTTGTATTTTTGGTAATATGCTTACTTCAATTGTATGAATAGAGTCGCAACCATTATTCCCAACGAAGGTCTGACTGAGGACTTCTTCCGATGCCACTAATTTATCAAAAACCATTACAGTTTCTCCTTCACAAATTGTCATGGTTTCATTGGTCGCTTCTGTTTCTTTTATAAAAACGGTTACCGTAAGAAAAGAATCGCAACCATTGATATTGGACACCATCGACGAGTAGCTACCAGCTGAATTAACCATCGTACCAAAAAGATCTACAGATTCTCCCGAACAAAGTTCGTAAGTTGCTTCCCGCTGAGGTATTTCCAATACAGTTACATCTGTAATATGTGTTGAGTCACAGCCATTACTAGCGGTATAAGTATAGCTATATCTTCCAGAAGTTGTAATTTCATTGCCTTCAAGGATCAATTGGTCTGTACCACAAATGGTAAAGAATTCTTCTGTCTCTTGTCGCCTTTTAATATCATAACTAACATAATTCATGGAGTCACAACCAGACTGAGCGGTTAATGTCTCCACATAATCGCTGGGGAAAGCGCTCTCCTCTCCGAAAAGCGCCAAGGCTTCTTCCTCACATAAGGTAATCAATTGAAAGGTTTCAATAGGTGCAAGGACTTCAATTTCTAACATAATCACAGAATCACAACCATTATTTGCGGTATAATCGCTTTGAAAAAAACCACTTTGTCCAATTTCCACTCCATCAATATTTACTGTCTCTCCTTGACACAAAATCATTTTTGCAGATTCTTGGTAAGTTTCTTCGACAATTAAATTAATTTGGTGAGTAGAGTCACAGCCATTGGCTGCCGTAAATACTCTAGCAATTGTGGTTGTTTCAGATGTGGGGACTTCAAAAATAGCCATAGATTCTCCTGCACAAATCGTATAGGTTTCTTCGACGAACATAGGTGGGAGTACTGCTAATTCTAGAATATGAGTAGAATCACAACCATTGGCTGCTGTAAAAGAAGCCTCATAAATACCCGAAGTAGTATAAGTTTGTCCAAACTGATTCACAATATCTCCTTCGCAAATTGTTTGAGCCTCTACAACTCGATTAATTTCTGGTTGGGTAACAATAAAAGTATGGTTAGAATCACAACCAGATTGAGTCGTAAAAGTAGCTTGGTAAGTACCTGGTTGATCAATGATTTTGGTAAACAAATTCAAACTACTTCCTGGACATAATATGAGTTCTTCTGAAATATGAACGGGCTCCATTACGGCTATCATCAATTTTGCCTCTGTGGTACACGTCGGAGTTGGGCCTGCTGTTAAATGAATTTCCCCATTTTCTGTGGGTGTTAATTCAATGGCCGCACAAGTATCACAGACTAAATCTAAGCTAGATTCCCATTGTAAAAATTCCTGATTCGGTACGGCTAAAGCAATCGTTTCTCCCAAACAAATAGCTGTATTTTCTCCTAAAGAAAAGGGGTCTGGAAAATGATTGGTCACCACAATACTCTCCGCTTGTGCTTGACAGCCCTTTCCTGATACTAATAAATTATAAGTTCCAGAGGTTAGAGCATCAACTGGGTTTCTTTCATTGGACGTATAGCCATCAGGTCCAGACCATTGGTAAGTTATTCGACCAATCCCAAGACTAGCAGTAATATTACTTTGAAGGGGGATACTCTCCGCTCGACAACTGATGGGTACTTCTTCTATTACAGCCTGCAAAGTAGTTACTTCTACTTCGGTCGTATCTGCTTGAGAAGGACAACCTAATAAATACGTTTGTAAGATATAATCTCCTCTTTCAGCGATATTTTTTGGATGTTTTTCATTAGAAGTAAATCCATTAGGTCCAGTCCAATCATAAACAACATCTATTTCCTCAATTTGGCTTACCCATTGAAATTCAGAAACATCTATATCTGAAAATAATTGAATCGTGTCATTTTCACAATATGGACCATTATTACCAACAACTGGCTGAATGGCACCAGGGCAAACTTTAAAACATTGGGAAAAAGAAGATTGTCTGCCACTATTTCTGGATAATGCAACAACTTGTTGTCCGAAGGCGAAAAAGCCTTGGAACTGCCAATTTCCTGTGTTATCAGCACCAGAATTTCCCAAATAAGTCATCCCTTGGCAGTCATCACTTTGACAAGTAGCCTCATCAGAGATATAAATTTCGATAACATCAAAAGGTTGAGCAATACCCGTCAACATGGTTTCTATGCCACTGGTAATGGTAGGAATGGGATAGGTATTTTTAGTAATATTTAGGCTAAGCCCATTACAATAAAAACTATTTTCACTAATACTTACAAAAGAATTATCATCAATAATAACCGCCGATTGATTATAGGCAAATATATTTTTGGTATCCGTATTTCCCCCAATATCTACTCTACCTCTACCATTAGCCGTTTGGAGGGCGATATTATTTCCTAAATTTTCATCTCCATTGATACCTGTACCAAAAATGTTTCCTTCAATAATCCCTACACCTTGGTAAGAGATATTAAGTGCCACTTCAGAAGTACTTACAAAATAATTATGATCTAACCTATCTTTATCTCCACCAATTTCAATTAAAGAATTTTCAAGAGAAGCCCAACTATTATCGACAATGACCCCATTTCGATTTCCGAGCCCTGCTTCGAAGTCAAGATTTGTGCCAACATAATTGCCTTTAAAAAATAGGTCTTCAATATTCTCTGCCCTAACTGCAGTAGCGTTTTTAATAAAAATATTTCCTCGTTGGCGTTTACCAATAGTGGCACTAGCGCGGTTGTCTACACTTTCGCTTTTAAGCAAAATCGCATTTTCCAAGAAACCTTGAAATTGCACCCCATAGATTTCTACGTCTGGTGTTTCAAAGTGAAGCCCATTATTGATTTTTTCGTTTCCATCAATGACCAATAGTCCTTTAGTAGGCGCATTGCCCGCTAAGGAATTTCCATCTATTTCAATTCTACCTGAAATAATAGGAAGTGGGGTATCTAAAGTAATCACTTTAGCACCAGGTCCATTAATTTCGAATGTGATGAAGCTATTAAAACCATCCGTATTAGCAGCGTTAATAGCTTCTCGGAGACTACAATGTTGATTATTGCAGACTCCATCGTCCATATCATCAACAGTATTGACGACATGTGTTTTTTGTGCTTTTAGCCCTACTCCAAAGAGTAAGCAAAAAGCAAATGTCAAGAGAATTCTCATAATCGGATCGTGAATTTGGGATAAATAAATTAACGAAGGATTAT
>CAZXYA010000069.1:0-23845 GCA_964644655.1 uncultured Saprospiraceae bacterium
AAATTTAGGAATCACCGCAATCCGTTACAATCAGAAAAAATAATTGATTATGGGCAGCATGGCTATTTATTTAACACCAAAAGAACAACAAACAAAGAAAACTAAAACTATGGCTTTCAGGGATTGGACTTTACAAAAGCTAGATAAAACATTCCATTTAAAACGTCGCATGCAATGTGCCTTGCTAGATGATTGGGCAATGATGCCTTTAGAAATACCTGCCAATCACTTATCGGAATTAGAAATATTGCGCCAAGATTTATTTTTATTCGCAGATACTTGGAATGAAGATGAATTAAAATGGAATTTTATTTCTGTACTAATGAAATTGGTTAATTACCGTACAGCAATTTATAATATTTTTCTAAATCGCCCTATAGAAGCTCAAGTCAATAATTATACATTAAAAGGGTTTGTAGATGCTGTTATAGCTACTGGAATGTATGAGCCAGAGGCACCGTTTTTCTGTTTTCACGAATACAAAAGAGAAAAAGGAACAAATGATGATCCAAGAGGACAATTATTAAGTGCTATGTTAGCTGCTCAAAAATTGAATAGCAATGATAAACCAATTTATGGCGCTTATGTCATTGGTCGAAACTGGTTTTTTGTTGTCCTAGAAGGAAATGAATACTGTATTAGTAATAACTTTTCTGCAACGCACAAAGATGAATTGCAACATATTTATAAATTTTTAGCCAATCTAAAAGTAATTATTGAAACCCAATTGTTATAGATTAAACTGACAAATCTTGCTTTAGCAAACGATGAAAATGATGTACCCCACTTTCTCGTTTAGGAGAAAAACGCCCATCGGTATAAAAGCGAGATTTTAAGCCTTTTTGTACGCCTTCTACGACCCATTCGTCTTCTTGTTGAGTCTTTTCACCGACTGCATCGCCTGACATACGTTCCCAAATATCTCGGTCTTTGATATAGTACAAAAACTCTACTTTGGTAAAATTAGGAGATAGCGGTCGAACTATATTTAACTGTACACCCCAAGGATAAAAATTAAGCATAAAATTGGGATAAAACCAATAATAATAAGCCGAAATATCCTGTCCATAATCTGGATGGTCTTCAGGTAAATCAAACGTTTCTGTACCTTTATCCGCATAGCCAACTTGTAAAACCATGTGTTTATCACAAACAGTATTATATCTCCCATAATCTAGCATGCCATTTAAAGTCGGATGCACAAAAGGAATGTGAAAACCCTCTAAAAAATTATCAACATATAAGGCCCAATGAGATTGCACGTTATACGTTTTTGAATATTCTGGTGCAAATTCAAATTCATCCACATTTAAAAACCCTACTCTTCGCTCTAATTCTTCGCTCATCTCCGAAAAATCAAGCTGAGGATCAAGGCTTGTAAATAGAAATTTCGACCATTTATTTAAAGGCAATTGGTGCAAATGCTCACAAGGGCGAGGAAAATTTTCTGCTTCTTTGAATTCAGGCATAAATTCAAATTTACCTTCCAAATTAAAGCGCCGCCCATGATAGGCACAAGTCAATTTCCTATTTTTACCAGAATGATGCGCTACAATAAATCCTCTATGCGTACAGACATTTGATAAACAACGTACTTCCTCTTCCTTTTTCGTTAATACCAATGGTTCTTCTATATATTTTTCTAATAAAAAGAAAGGGTAAGTATTGATGGCTACATTAAAAATTTCTCGTTCGTCTCCAATATACAACCAACTTTTGGCAAAAACAGCCTCTTTCATTTGCTCCCAAATAACAGGGTCGAAGTAAAAATCAGCAGGTAAAGTGGCAGACTGAGCAATGTTATCCGTTACTTTATTCATCTAGGAAAATAATTTTATGAATTTGCTGGGGTTGGAAAGGCAATTTATTTAAAAATTATATATAAAAAAAGAAGAAGACGAAAAAATGATAAAAATCTGCTCGACTACTCGGACGAGGGGCTGTTGCCAATCATTTTTTTTAGCAACGGATTTTATTTGGTCAGATTAATAACAACAGATCAGTCATTTAGTGATAAATTAGTGATTCAGAGATAGATAGGAGTAGCGCTAATGAAAAGACTCATTAATCAGTTGTCGGTTATCAGTTATTTTTAAGCATCTGCAATTGGTAACTGACAACCAACTTTGAAACCACTCTAAAATTTAACTACCTAATATTTCGTAGGCATATTTAGTAAAATAAGGTTAAATGGTGGGTGATACTTTGAAAGTATCGCCCACCATTTAACCTTATTTTAAGGCTATGATTTCCTTAACAAATAGCAAGCATTTTTTAGGATGGTTTTAAAACAACAAACTACAATATCCATCATCAAAAAACGCTTAACCTCCTGGTTACAATACCAACACGCTCATTATTTTACACAGTCCTTACCTACATATTTTGTAAACCCTCGCTTTCTCCGTACTTTTGCGTTTTCAAAAAATGGTTCTCCTAACCTCCATATAATTAAAAACATTTAGCATTGAATGATGAATTCGCCAAACTAACGAATTTATCATTCATCGTTCATCATTCATCATTATAAAAAATGGCAGTTAAAAAAATCAACTCTGCACTTATCTCCGTATTTTCCAAAGATGGTTTAGCACCAATAGCACAAGAACTTCACAAATTAGGCGTAAAAATGTACTCTACAGGTGGCACTCAAAAATTTATCGAAGGCTTAGGTTTGCCTGTTACTTCGGTAGAAAGCGTCACTTCTTATCCGTCTATTTTAGACGGTCGAGTCAAAACGCTACACCCTAAAGTTTTTGGTGGTTTATTGGCAAGAAGAGAAGCAGCGCATTTAAATCAATTAAAAGAATATGAGATACCAGAAATTGATTTAGTGATTGTTGATTTATATCCTTTTGAAGAGACCGTAGCTAGTACAGATGATGAGTCTGCAATTATTGAAAAGATTGATATTGGGGGTATTTCTTTGATTCGAGCAGCAGCCAAAAATTTTAAGGATGTGGTCGTTGTTCCTTCAAAAGAAGAGTATGGAATGATTCAAGATTTATTAGTACAAAAACAAGGATTTACAGACGAAGCAGAACGGAAAGAATTGGCAAGACGAGCCTTCAAAGTATCATCTAATTATGATGTAGCGATTTTTAACTACTTCAATGAAGGAACAGCTGATTTATCTTTCAAATATAGTATTCACCGTTCGGACATTTTGAGATATGGAGAAAATCCACATCAAGAAGGCGTTTTCTTTGGTGAGTTTGATGAAATTTTTGTTCGATTAGGCGGAAAGCCGATTTCTTATAATAATCTAGTAGATATTGATGCAGCAGTACAAATCATGCGAGAATTTAAAGACGCAGCACCAACCTTTGCTATTTTAAAACATACCAATACTTGCGGTTTAGCGTCTAGTGATACCTTATATAATGCTTGGACAGCTGCTTTAGCTTGTGATAATGTGTCTGCTTTTGGTGGTATTTTTATCTGTAATAAATCGGTTGATTTACAAACTGCGAAAGAAATTAATAAATTATTCTACGAAGTATTAATTGCCCCAGATTTTGATTCAGATGCTTTTGATTTATTATCCAAGAAGAAAAAGCGTATCTTGCTGAAAATTAAAGATTTTCATGTCAATAAACGAAGCTTCCGAAGCTTGTTAAATGGTGTGGTAGAGCAAGATATGGACTTAAGATCAGAAACACCAAGCGACTTAACACAAGCAACGACCAAAGCGCCAACTGCAACAGAAATAGAAGATTTATTATTTGCTTCAACTAGTGTCAAACATTTAAAATCAAATGGTATTGCCCTAGTAAAAAACAAACAATTAATCGGCATGGGCTGTGGACAACCTTCCAGAGTAGATGCCTTAAAACAAGCCATCGTCAAAGCCAAAGCTTTTGGGTTTGACCTAAAAGGTGCGGTGATGGCATCCGATGCTTTTTTCCCCTTCCCCGATTGTGTAGAAATAGCCGACAAAGAAGGCATTACTGCCGTAATTCAGCCCGGTGGTTCGATTAGAGATAAAGATAGTATCGCTTATTGTGATGCGAACAATATGTCTATGGTAATGACTGGCACTCGGCATTTTAAACATTAGATAAGATGAGCAGATAATAAAAACCTAAGAGCGGTTTTTATTATCTGTGAACCGCTAGCGGATGGGCGAGTGGGATTTTGCAAGATAAAACAGGATTCTTATTTAGTAGTCGTACCCAAAATTATCGAAATTAAATTTCGATAATTTTGGATATGGTTAACTCTACCTTCAAATTATAAGATTGAGTTATTGCCGATTACTTATCACGGTGGCGGCTGCATGTCAAAAAATGCGGAGCGATTTTTTTTGACTAGAATTTTTGGTTCTTTTTTTTCGATGAAAAAAGAACAATACTTATTTTTGATACCATAGGCTCAATTTATAAAGCCTTAAAGTATTACTAATCGCTTCTCAAAAATAAGATTATGCGAACTTTAAGTACCATTGCAGACCCCATATTTGTTAAAAAAGAATTGAGCAATTTTGAGCAATTCTTTATGAAATATTTAAAAGACGAAAGGGATTTGCCTTTTATCTATTTGATGATAAAATTATCCTTGCTGTTTATCACGACTGCGATTATTTTATTTTCGATAACCGCAGGTACGACGCTTTGGTGGGGATTAGCCATTGCTTACGGCGTTGGGCTTTTAATTTTTACAGGTCCCTTCACCTTGATGCTACATAATACGAGCCATCGACCGCTTTTTAAAAGGGAATATAAGTGGGGCAATCGCTTAATTCCTTGGGTCTTATGTCCATTTATGGGACAATCCCCAGATACCTATTTTGCCCATCATATTGGCATGCACCATGCAGAAGCAAACTTAGAACCAGACCTAAGTTCGACCATGAAATACCAACGAGACAATATATTCCACTATTTACATTATTTCCTTCATTTTCTTTTTTTAGGCGTAATTCAATTGGTAATGTATCATCGAGATACCAATAAAAAGAAGTTTATGAAGCAAGCAATGATTGGCGAAATAACCTTCTTAACAATATGGGCAATCATGCTATATTTTAATTGGCAAGCAACCCTTTTAGTTTTTATTTTACCTACCATTATTGTTCGTTTTGCGATGATGTCTGGCAACTGGGCACAACATGCTTTCATTGATGCAAACCAACCAGAAAATAGTTATTTGAATAGCATTACCTGTATCAATACTGTCTATAATAAAAAGTGTTTTAATGATGGCTATCACATTGGACATCATCTAAAACCACACATGCATTGGACGGATATGCCCGAAGATTTTCAAAAGAATATTGATAAATACATCGCCCATAAATCTATTGTATTTGAAGGGATTGACTATTTTGCTATTTGGGCTTTATTGATGGTTAGAGCTTATGGTACTCTGGCAAATTATGTGGTGAATATTGGGGATACTTATAGTTCTAAGGAAGAGATTATTGCTTTGTTGAAGGAACGGGTGCAGAAGATTGAATAAACTGGTTGCTGGTTACTAGTTGCTGGTTTTGTATCTTTAGTGGAAAAAGGTTAAATTTGTTAGAAAAGAACAACTATGTCTACTATTCCAAAAGATATTGCTACTATCCCTCGGACTGATTCGGATTCTTATATTTCGTTAGATGACTTCTTACGACTCTATTCTGATATGGAAGATGGATTTAAGTACGAATGGAACAATGGAAAAATTGAGAAAACAGCCAGTATCAATCAAACACAAATATCCATTTTTAAAATTTTATCGCGCTTATTCTCTAAAACAAAAGTGTTTGAACAAGAAGGTATTTTTATTTCTGAAACAGATATGAAAACAAGTAGGCATCAACTAAGAAGACCTGATTTAGCAATATACCTTAGCGAACAAGAAGAAAAAATGATTAATGGAGAAAACCAAGTCGCTCCTTGGGTTGGAGAAGTCATATCTCCATCAGATAATATTAATAGAGTAAATAAGAAGGTTCGCGAATATTTTGCAGCAGGAGTAAAAGTAGTTTGGCACATATTTCCAGAATTAGACGAAGTTTATGTTTATACTGCACCTGATGAAGTCACCATTTGCCGAGGTAAAAGAATTTGTAGCGGAAAGCCTGCTTTAAATGGTTTTGAAATTAGTGCAGAAACTATTTTTGCTTATAAAAAACAATTAAAAAAGAAAGCTTAATTGACGATTGAATCTTCTTCTGCTCTCCAACAATTTATCCAAAAAAATTATCCTAAAAACCTAGCCCAACTAGCCTTCAAAAAAACGTTAGTCGAAGGCTATGAAAATCGCTTTGTCCTCAATCAATTATACGGTAAGCAAAAAGCAAAAAATAAACTCCCCTACCTTTTTGATAATGATCAGGTCCTCTACCCTGCTAAAGTCTCCGTCGAACAAAGTTCCTCCCAAAAAACAGCGATTTGGAAAGCTAATTTAGTGAATGGGGAGACCTTGCTAGATATGACGGGTGGTTTTGGTGTAGATACTTACCATTTTGCTAAACGAATTAAACAAGTAACTTACCTCGAAAAAAATACCGAGTTATTTGATATTATAGTACATAATTATGCTGTTTTAAAGGCAAATAATATAACTACAGTCAATAGTAATTCTCTAGATTTCCTAGCAACTACCCAACAAAAATTTGATTGGATTTATTTAGATCCTGCTCGTAGAGATGCTACTGGTAATCGTAAAATTGGATTGGCTGGTTATTTTCCGAATTTATTAAAAATTCAATCTCTCTTATTTCAGAAGACAACAAATGTCTTGGTCAAAGTATCTCCCATGTTGGATATTCAACAGGCGATTCAGCAATTAGGTACCGTACAAAAAGTGATTATTTTAGCGGTACAGAATGAAGTCAAAGAATTGTTATTGATTTTAGCAAAAGAGGGAAATACAGTCGGGAAACCTCCCTCTTTTGAATGTGTTGATTTAAGAAAAGACGGGCAGATAATTACTTATCAACCTACCGCTAATCAAGATTTTGCTACTATCAATTATGATTATCCACAGCAGTATATTTATGAACCTAATGCCGCTATTTTAAAAGCAGGCTTATTTAATGAAATTGGGATTGACTTTGACTTAGCTAAATTACATCCTAATACCCATTTATATACTTCCGAACAATTAGTCACTAATTTCCCTGGTCGCACTTTTTTGTGTAAAGCTGTAGAAAGCTTTAATAAAAAAGCAATTGCTCCTTATTTAGATAATAAAAAGGCAAATATTACGACTCGGAATTTTCCTTATTCGGTGGCTCAAATCAAAAAGAAATTGAGGGTAAAAGACGGTGGAAATATTTATTTATTTGCGACGACTTTATACAATGATAAATTGGCTATTTTGGTTTGTGTAAAGCCCTCGTAGCTTGGAATTTCATTTCCAAGAAAAAATAATAGTATCATTTCTCTAGTGAAAGTGAATTTCCATACTATAGATACAACTACTTATTTTCCTCTAAAGACTTCAAGGTTTTATCAATATCATCCAACAAAGGATCCATATTAACGACTACTGCTTTTTGATTTAGATTGTAAACACATACGGATAGCAGTAACATTCCAATAAAATAAATAAGTTTTGCTGGCCAAATCCAATCTAGGGTAAATAAAGTCAGTCCTGGAAACATTGGCAATAGATACCAATAAAATACATTTTTTAATAATTTTCGTTCTTCCATTACATATTCTTGATAATCTAGTAATTGTTCCCTAATACTGCTAGTAATATCAAATCTAGGCTGTTTTTCTTTTGGTTTTCTAATATAATAAATCACACTAATGGCATAACAAATTAAAAGAATAGCACCCATTTTTTTTAATGGTTCGGCAGTAAAATAAGCTATCATAGAAAATATAAGAATTCCGATAATAGCAATGTTTATTTCTCTAGTATTTCTTCGAGAAATCCTATTTTCAAATCTTTTCATAGCTTGATTCATAGTATTTAAATTTATAGAGTTAAGATTAATCGCATGCATCCTATCATTAGATGCCTTCCAAATAGCTTTTAATTCGTCCTCGCTCATGATAATTTAGTTTTTAAACATGTGGCTAATTTAGCTTTAATTCGTTTAATTTTTACTGCCACATAGTTTTCAGAGATCCCAATAATTTCAGCTATTTCTTTATAGGGCATGTCTTCTAAAAATAAAATAATAATTGCTCTATCCGAAAATTCTAATTGGCTAATACATTCTTTTAAGGCAAGGAATTTCTCATTACTCGAATCATTCATTGGTGTCTTGGGTTCAAATTTCAAATCCTCTAAAGAAAGGGTCGCCTGATCTTTTTGTCGATAAAAACGTTTTTTCAAACAAACGTTTAGCGTAATTCTATAAATCCAAGTAGTAATAGCAGACTTACCTTCAAAAGAAGGATAAGCTTTCCAAATATTTAAAATCACCTCTTGTACCAAGTCTTTACAATCCTCTGGCGTAGTCGTGTACATCCCGCATATCTTTTGGATACGTTGCTGATTTTCTTCCAGAATTTTTATAAATGCCTGTTCTTTATCCATTAAATTTCAACCATTTTGTAATAGCCTATACTTACTTAGTTCTGAAAGAAATCAAATTATGACAAATTAGGGCAACTTTTTTTTATTTCCTTTAGAATTGGTTAATTTCAGCTTTTAATTTTCTTCCACCGTGTATCGTAAAATGTACACTATTAAACCTATTGATCGCAAAAAGATAGCAAGGTGCATCCCGATAGCTATCGAGACGCCTACATTAGTATCTTTAGTGTGCAAAAAAAACCTAAGGTGCGGCGCACCAACCACCTATTACGCTCTTTTACAAAGGTGGTCGGTACGCTGTACCTTAAAAAAAGTAGCTAAAAACTAGATACAAAGGTGGGCGATGCGCTGCACCTCATGCTGTTCTTTTGAAATAGCTATCTTTTTGCGGTTAATAATTAAACCCTTATTTATGTCCAAAATCAAACCACTCTCTGACAAAGAATTAGCCATTGTTCAACCCATTATGGATGCTGCCAAAAAAGGCATGGGCTTTATCCCCAATTCTGTTAAAACAATGGCTAGAATCCCTGCTATCCTTGGAAGTTTCGGCATGTTAACTGCTAATATTATTGGGCAGGATGGTTTAATCGCTCCATTTACTGCGCTAAAAATGGCTTTTAAAAATTTAGGTTGGACGGCTAAAAATATGAAGGATAAAGACCGTGCGCCTTTGTATCTAAAAAACTTAGTCGCACATGTGTCTAGTAATGCTAGTGGCTGTCGGTATTGTCAAGCCCATACTATTGGCGAGGCACATAATCACGGTGCATCCATTGAAAAAATAGAAGCGGTTTGGGATTTTGAAAGTAGCCCTCTTTTTGATGAATCAGAACGTGCGGCCTTACGATTTGGCTTTGCCGCAGGACAAGTGCCCAATGCAGTAACAGAAGAACACTTTGCGGAATTGCGGAAACATTTTTCAGAAAAGCAGATTGTGGATTTTGGAGCAACGATTGCCTTATTTGGATTCCTCAATCGGTGGAATGATACTATGGGAACAACATTAGAACCAGAGGCTGTAGCATTTGCAGAGAAGCATTTAGCTAAAAGTGGATGGGAAATTGGGAAGCATAAGTAATCCTTTGGGCAAATAAATTGCCGACTCTAAATTCGGCAATACCAAACACTTAGTCTATATTTTGAGATAGTCGAATTTAAACTCGACGAAAATCTTCTAAACAAGTTAAACAAATGCCCAAAATAGTCATCCTAGACGGCCAGGTAGCCAACCCCAATGACCTTAGTTGGGAAGCAATTGCCACCCAAGGTAGTTTAAAGATTTACCCACGAACAAGAGACGAACAACTTTTAGAAAGAGCAAAAGAAGCAGCGATTCTTATCGTCAATAAAAGAACTTTAAAGGAACCTATTTTAAGGCAATTACCCCACTTAAAACTCATCTGTACCTTAGCAACGGGTTATAATAATATTGATATAAAAGCGGCAACTGAATTGGGTATTGCAGTTTGCAATGCAGTTGGCTACAGTTCCCCTTCCGTAGCCCAACATGTGTTTGCCCTTTTATTGGAATTAATTAATCGAGTTGGTTTACACAACGAGACCGTTCAGCAAAATGGCTGGGCAAACTCGATAGATTGGTGTTATTGGAAAAGTCCCATGATGGAATTGGCTGGTAAAATAATGGGAATTTATGGCTATGGAAAAATTGGCAAACAAGTAGCCAATATTGCTTTGGCCTTTGGCATGAATGTAATAGCAGTTCGAAGAAGTAATAAAAAACCTACTAATCCAAATGTAAAATTGGTTCCCTTAAAAACATTATTTCAGAAAAGCGATGTATTGAGTTTGCATGCACCATTAAGTGTAGAAAATGAAGGCATTATCAATCAATCTAATTTAGCCTTAATGAAAAAAAGAGCCTACTTGATTAATACAGGGCGAGGTGGCTTGGTTAATGAACTAGATTTAAAAATGGCTTTAATGGAAGGGCAAATTGCAGGTGCAGGTTTAGATGTATTATCGCAAGAACCACCACCCATTGACCACTTATTATTAGGTATATCAAACTGTTTGATTACGCCACATCATGCTTGGGCGACTAAGGAATCTAGAGGTCGATTGATCAATATTGTAGCAGATAATATTCGAGCTTTTTTAGCTGGGAAACCTCAAAATGTAGTTAATTATTAGTACTCTACTTTTTTGGACAATCGCTTAATCAATTCAATGAAGAAAGCTTATCTTAGTATTTGATAGAAAACCTTTTTAGTCTTGCCTATAATAAATATTTATTAATATGATACATATTCTAAAGAATACGGTAAAATAAAAATATTGTATCACCAACATAATAAATTACTTTATTGGTGACATTTTTTTTCTTTGTAAAGCTAATATATTTGAGTAAAATGAAAAACCTACCAAACATACATATATACAAGATGCAATTATTAAGTACTAAAAGAAATTAAAAATTAACTATAGCTTATGATAAGCTATTCTTCATTATTAATTTCAATCTAAATCTCACATCCCATGAATTCTTCTAACAACTTATGTTCTTTAATCTGACGAGAAACAAAACTTACACTTGCATATATACGGAATTATAAATAATAATTGAAGCATTTCAATTATTAAAGAATTTACTATTTTGGTTCAAGAGCAGCTGAAAATATAATGTGTTAGATGCAGAATCTAAGCCAATTTATTTTTGGTCTTTACAAACAATTTGGTGGGTAATAATTCTGGTTAATAAAAATCAATAGAGTGTGCTACAAATTAGTAGGTTTTAAATATGTTCGATTCGTTTCTTAGGGGAATAATGAATATTAGCCCTTTAATGTAAATGGTTTCTTTCATTAAGAATAAAAGGATTCATATATTTTTTCCACTAAACTGTGGCATACTCAAATCAATATCTTATCACAATTTCTATTTAAATTTGGCTAAAATAATCACCTAGTTAGCATTATTTAAAGGCTTTTGTCATAAAATATTTTGTCCACCTAATCCTTTGTAAGAGCCTTATTTTTAATTGAACAGGTAATTAAGCACATAAATTACCTTATAGTAACACTATTGCCTATGAATTAAGAAAAGCTGTAAAATGTAGTTCACCTATAACAGCGGGGTCTTATTACTAACCTTACCTGACATTAAAATGAAAAGGTTTGAAATCAGCAACCTATCATGAGTTACCATGCTTGGGAACAGATAAGGTATGCCTTTGTATAACAATTAAATTTCAAAAAAATGAAAAAGAATTTTTTTACATTAATCTTCTTATTAAGTACTTCTTCGATGGTAACAATTCAGAGCTGTACTAAGGAATGTGGAGACTCCCTAATAGATTTATTTGTCGAGGTTGGAAGTGCTTTTGGTGAAGTTATTACACTACAAGGTCCATTCAAAATTAGATGTGTAATTGCCCAGACTGGTGAAACATTAAAAACCTGTTTAGGAGAAGAAGGAAAAAGCCCTGCTACTACAGGTGAAATGAGAATAGGCTATGCTCCAGATATTTGTGCTAGCCACGATGGTTATAAAATGATATACGTAGGGGATATTCTAATTGAATCTATTCCTTTTAGTCAAGCACAAGTAGATGAATTCAATGTATGGGATTATGTCCAAAGAAAGTCTGGATTCTATATGGTTGAAATAGAGGTAAATGGAAATGAAAATAGTTTTGATGAAAGTAATTATGATAATAACAAATCTCATACACTAATAGAAGTTAGATAAAATTATGCCTATTGGGGGGGGCTTGTCTCCCTTATTCTTTAAATAATTCAAATTATGGACAATTCTTAAAGAAAATGCGTTGAATCTTAGTTCCAAATCAAAGAGTACTCCTAAAATGCTCCTTATTTCTTTTCATTGTCCGCAACTTGGGTTAAATAATTTAATTTTTTATGAAAAATCTTTTTTTTCGGCCAGTTTCTCTGGCCACAGCAATCCTTTTCTTTTGTTTTTCTCTTAAAGCAAATACTAGCAGTAAGATTGAAAATATTACATTCCCACCGAACACAAATAGATGTTATCAATTAGCTTTTGCAGACAATGGAATAGCTCTAAAATGCAGAAATTCCATTTCTACTAATTTTTGTCATTTGCTAAATGATAGTACTACTGAAAGTTATAATCCATTAGCCTCTGCATTATGGTGGCTTATTCGCTCTGCACTAGGAGGTATAATAGGTAATTATGCTTATGATAAAATTAAAAGTAATATCAATAATTATTCTGATGAAATGGACTGGAGTGCTAGAAGAAGTAGTAGGGTGAAGCGTGCTAAAGCACATTTGATTAATCAGTGGACTTCAGAAGGCTGTGAAAAAAATGCATATAGGCACTTGAAAATATGTTCGATTTGTCGGAATACATTTAATGACGTTACTAATGGAACAGGAATCAGTTTTAGCAATTTATGATAGATAAATTATTATCTTACAAAATCTTGAGATAAATTTAGAGGTTATTTATAGTAGAATTATTGTAGATAGCCTCTATTTTTCATAGATCCTTTACCTCCGTATTTCCCCTACTACTTTCCTATCCTCAATACCTAAAAAGTATTCGATTTCCTGCTCAATAAACAAAGCTTTATCTGAATTTTTCATCCCTTCAATCAAAGGAATTTGCTGATTTCTTTTCTTTTCGATGGCAATCACAGAATACCCAAAGGTTGGGACGCCATTAGTAGAACCAGTACTTTTCTTTTTGACAAAAACTTGAGCTATATCTTTAACAGGAATTTTTCTATTAGGAAACCAAGGGCTACTAATCGGGCGATGCTCAATCGTTAAATAATGTTCGTCTACCGTAATAAAGGTGGAATTGATAAACTTGCTGAATTGACTCAATAAAAGCCAGATACCGACGCCGATATGTACACTCATCCCTAATAAAGCACCAATTTCTCCACTCATCACAGCAGAAAAGGCAAAGGGCAAAATCATCGCATTCCAAACCAAAGTAAAGAATAACATAAAGTAATTAGAAGATTGTGTATTTCGCCATTTATAATCAATGTTCAATTCACTTCGTAGTCGAAACATCTCGATGCCTTCGGGCTGAAAAATTTCTTTTCGTCGTCTAGCTTTTCGTTTATCCTTTATCTTTTCTTCAAAAGGGAAAACATGATGGCAATTATGGCATTTAGCAATTGCTCGGTCGATATTAATATCATCCGAAAAGATTTCTGAGGCACAATTTGGGCATTCCAATTGCGAGCCTAACGTAGGCAATTCTCTAAATAAATCAGGAAAGTCTTTGTCTTGGTATTCGGTGATTGGTTCGTACTCTTGTGGCATAATAATGCTTTTTACGGTTGTCGGTTATCAGTTATCTGTTTTCGGTTGGGCAAACAGACAACTGATAACCGTCAACTGACCTATGTGAATTTCACAGCCATTCCACGCTGCATTTTTAAAGCTGCTGCTCTAGATTTTTCGGCAAAATCTTCGCCATCCCCTGCGAATATAATACCTCTGGAAGAATTTATTAATAAACCACCTCTATTATTTGCACCATAGTTCATCACTCCTTGTAAATCACCTCCTTGTGCGCCTACGCCAGGGACTAACAAAAAATTATCTGGAGCGATTGCTCGAATTTCTGTGAATTTTTCTGGATGCGTTGCCCCGACTACAAACATTAGATTTTCTGGATTCCCCCAAGTCATTGCCTTGCGCATTACTTTTTCGTATAAGGGTTCTCCGTTTTCTTGCATGGTAAACTGAAAATCATTGCTGCCTTTATTAGAAGTTAAAGCCAATAGGATCACCCATTTATCCTTGAATTCTAGAAATGGTTTGACCGAATCTTCGCCCATATAAGGAGCAACAGTCACCGCATCAAAATCCATCGTTTCAAAAAAAGCTCTGGCATATAAACTAGAGGTATTGCCTATATCTCCTCGTTTGGCATCCGCAATGGTAAAATGTTCTTTTGGAATATAGTCCAAGGTTTTAGCTAAGGATTCCCAGCCTTTTGCCCCTAATGCCTCATAAAAAGCAATGTTCGGTTTATAAGCTACACAAAGATCTTTTGTGGCATCAATGATTTGTTTGTTGAATTCAAAGATGGGGTCTTTTTTGCTCAAAAGATGTTTCGGAATTCGCTTAATGTCGGCATCCAAACCAACGCATAGGAAAGAATTTTTTAGCTGGATTTGTTGATAGAGTTTGGCTCTTGTCATATTAATTTAAAGTATCTTTTTTAGTGTATCAATAAAGGATTCGTAACTATATTCTTTGCCTGTATGTTTGGTGATTAATTTTTTGAAAAATCTCCTCAGCGTGAGATTCGTGGTAAGTTTTTTTAGGATGGGCTGTTAATTTTTTAAGCAAACCTTTAGGGTCTTTTTGAAATTTTGGTTTCCCTTTTGGTTGATATTTTGTCTTATATATTTTATTGAAGGTAGTTATATCTGCTAAGATTAATGTTTCTAATTCGTAGATGATTAGGAAAGGAATACATTTTTTAGATGTTCCTCTGTCTACTTTTTTAAACCAATTATTTCTTAATTCTATTTTTTTCTTTTCACTTGGTAATCCATCTAAGTCACGCATTAAAATCACACAATCAAGCCTTTTCTGAATTATTTCAGATTTTAAAGCAGTTAATAATTTTCGGATTCTTTCTAACTGATTACCTTCAATTTTTGGAAGAATTGGTATAAATACCGCCTTTTGTTTATCAAACACTCGACTTAATAAATTCCGTAACGGTTTTGAATCGTTTTCATATTTTTCTCCAATAATGCCTACTCTTTTCATATTACTTCGGCTTCTTCGTCAAAAAAACTGGTCAATGTCCAGAAGTCACTCAAAAAGAAATTCTCTTCTTTCATAAACTTAACGGCATGCTGTTGTTCTTCGTTCGATAAATGTCGCATTTTTGTTCCTAAATCTTTTTCATAACGAGTCAAAATGATTCGGTCTAGTTCATCGTCTTCTAGAACATCTAGAGTTTTAGGTGCATGGGTAGTTATGATTATTTGTTTATTTTTTGCTTGTTCTTTTAGGAAGGTTAGTATTTTTCGGTATTGGTTGGGGTGGACGCCTATTTCTGGTTCTTCTATTAAACAGAGTCCTTCATTTAAGGTAACTTCTGAAATAATATAGAACAATCTTTTAGTTCCGTCTGATAGTTGATTCCATTTCAACCAATTATCTCCAATTAAAAATTCAAAATTTATATAATCTGCTCTATAGTAAGTTTTATCTTTATTTAACTTTAATTCTGGTTTGATTCTAAATTGTTCAATTGATGAAAATTTATTTAAATTTTGGTTAAGTTTATTCGATAACCCATCAATTTCCTTACTATTTTCTTCAAGCAAATACTTTGAGGATGAGGCTTCTAAGATTTTTTTTATTCCCTCTGTTACTTGTGGATTATAATTATACTCATCGTAATAAAAATTAGGCTTCCCTTTTATTTTTGTCCGTTTAAGTATAAAACTTAAAGATTGAGCTAAATTTTGAATTATTTTGGGTAGTCCATAACTAATTATTATGGGGCTTATTTGATACCATTTAGGAAATTTATTAAGTAGTGGATATAAAAAGAAAACTCCACTTTTACCCATCTTATGTTTTTTACTATCAATATTAACTGCCCCATATTTTAATGTTTCTTCTAAATCGGATTCTACTTTTTGGGACTCTTCATTATATTTAAGATTTTTTTTAAAGTGATATATCTGTTTGTCTTTATCATTTTGAAAATAGAAATTTAAATTTCCTGAAATTTGGTTAGGAAGTTCTTCAAATTTAATATTACTAACCTTCCACAAAAACTCCAAAAAATTAGTCTTCCCACTCCCATTAGGTCCAATAATAATATTCAGCCCAGGATGCAATTCGACTTCCGTATCAATAATAGATTTATAGCCTTTGAGGTGAACATGGCTAATGTAGGCAGGATTGGTATGTTTGTTAGTTGACAATTTCTTTAATGAAAATTAAAATTGAAATAAAAATTAAAAACTAGATTCCAATACCATTCAAGGCCTCTACTCCCGTAATTTCAGGTACTTTTCCCTGCAAAGTCTGTTCAATTCCCGCTCGCATCGTCATCGCAGACATGGAACAACTAGAACAATTGCCTAACCAATTAATTTGTAGCACCATTTCGGCTGTAATATCTACGATTTCGATATTGCCACCATCTACCGCTAAATGCGGCCGAATATCATCCAGCGCTTTATCGACTCTTTTGATTAAGGTTTCTTTTTCTACCGCTGACATTGGGTTTAATTTTGACTGTGAATAATGCCTGTCTATTGACAGGTGAAAATACGGAACTTTTCTCTTATTAAGTGGCACAACTCAGAGAGCTATATTACTGTAATACTGCCTACTGCAAACTGCCTACTGCTTCACTTGTATAATCTTCGTTGGCCCTAAGGTTTCATTTCTAATACCTACTTGTCGAAGCGTATTTTTTGCCACGTTTAGAAAAGGATCACTCAATAAAACATCTTCTTGTAATAAAGCAGGTTTTCCTTTATCTCCTGACTCTCGAATCCCTTGAACGAGTGGGACTTGCCCTAACAAAACAGATTTACTCATTTTTGCTAGTTTTTTACCACCGCCTTCTCCAAAGATATGATATTTATTATTAGGAAGTTCTTTTGGCGTAAACCAAGACATATTTTCTACAACTCCCAAAATTGGCACATTTACAGAAGGCAATTGGAACATGCTCATCGCTTTGATGGCATCAGCCACCGCTACTTCTTGTGGAGTAGTTACAATAACAGAACCTGTCACAGGTACGGTTTGCACCAAGGTCAATTGAATATCTCCTGTACCAGGCGGTAAATCAACAATTAAAAAATCTAAAGCAGGCCATAAAGTATCATTAAAAAATTGTTTGATGATACCACCTAATCTTGGTCCTCTTAAAACTACTGCTTGCTCTGGTTCAATAATAAAACCGATAGACATGACAGGCATACCGTAAGCATCCAAAGGGGTGATTTTTGGTTTACCCTGAACATCTTTCACCTTTGGTTTCTGACCTTGCAAGCCCAACATGGTTGGAATAGAAGGTCCATATAAATCTGCATCAATCAAGCCAACTTTAGCCCCTAGCTTTTTTAAGCCTAAGGCTAAATTAACCGAGACTGTGGATTTCCCAACGCCCCCTTTCCCCGAAGCAACGGCAATAATATTTTTGACTTGCGAAATTGGACTGGTACTTTCTTGTGATTGTGGCGTATTTGCCTTCATATGAACATCTACATTCACATTAGGGTACACATCTTGAATCACTCGTTGGCAAGTAAAATTTAAGTCCCCTTTATGTGGACTATTTAAAGTGGGCAAAACCAGAGTAAAACCGACATTATCATCCGTAATCTTTAAATCTTGCACCATCCGTGCCTGAATAATATCTTTTCCTGAAATTGGGTCTATGACTCTTCTGAGGGCTTCTACTATTTTATTATTGTCTATCAATTTTAGTCGCTATATTTTTAATAAGAAATGTTGAATAGAATGAATGTTCGATATTTATCGAGAAAGAACGATTCACAAAGATAATAACAATTAAAGGGACTTAGGAGTTTCAAACCTTTTAGTTTGTTTTTTGTCATAAAAGTCTGGAAATGCTTAATTTTGGTTTTATAAAATGGAGGATGTATCCAATTCATCGTTCATCATTTATCATTCATCATTTATAGAACAATGCTAGTAGCCATCGATATCGGAAACTCCAACGTCTCTTTAGCCATTAATCAAAATAATGACTGGATACATTTTTGGCGATACCCCACCATTCGAGACGAATCCCCTTTTTTCTATCGGATGAAAATCAGGAATGATTTATTGGAGTATGATATTGATGTGGAGCAAGTAGAGAAGGTTGTATTAAGTAGTGTCGTCCCTTCGCTAACACCAGTCTTTAAAGAAATTTTACCAGAAATCTTTCCTGTGCCAATAGTTGTGGTTGGCCCTACTATTTACCCTTACATTTCGCTTGAAATCGATAATCCAAATGAAATTGGGTCAGATTTAGTCGCCAATGCAGTTGCTGCCAACACCATTTATAAAAAGGATTGTATTGTTGTAGATTTTGGAACAGCTTTGACCTTTACAACCGTTTCTAAGAAAGGAGAAGTATTAGGTGTTGCGATTGCCCCCGGTTTAAAAACCGCAATTGCTGCTTTATTCTCTAAGACTGCACAATTACCAGAAGTACCTTTAAATCTTCCCGAAACACCTGTTGGTAAAAATACCATACATGCCATTCAAAGTGGTATTTTAGTGGGCTATGTCGGTTTGGTTAAACATATGTTGGCAGAAATTCGGAAAGAAGTTGGGGGTCATTATATAGCGGTCGCTACAGGAGGTCTTTCTTCCATCTTGCATCCATTAAAAGACCAGTTTGAGGACATTGATGTGGAATTGACGATGAATGGGTTGAAGATTATTGGGGAGGCGAGTAGTTAATTATTCAGCATAGCGCTGGGGCGTAGAGCAAAGGGCTAAAAAACTAGCAAACATAAACACTTTTTTTCTACTATATAGTCATTTCAGAACACATAGTTTTCATTAGGAGGTACTTTAATGCCTATTAGAGCGTCAGATTGAAAACTAATATTATCTATTTTAATAATACATCTAAAATCCGTTGGGAAACTAATCCGTTGGGTAGAAAATATTCCCAACGGATTAATTTCCCAACGGATAATTATTAATTTTTTATCTGATTACCTAATAATGCTTAAAAAATAGCGCAGGTTATTGGTTTTACTGAATAGTTAGGAATTACCTATTAATGCTGAATACCATAAAGTGCAACAGTCTGCATTTTCCCTTTTAATTGAACCTCTCCTATATCAATACTTTTAAATGGGCTTTGTAGCACCAATTCGTTCAATAATTCTTTAATCACTTCAAAACTTAGAAACTGATCAGCAGCATGGGAGGATAAAACGATGCCCATTAACATCATTAATTTAGCCCCCAAAAAATAGACAATTGCCTTGAAAATTAAGATATTTCTAAACGACCAGCGTTTAAACTTAGGTCGGTTGAAAAAGAGTTCTGAACTGGCAAATAAAATACCAGCTACTGTTCCGAGTACCAAATTTAAAGCGACAGAAAAATGCGTTGGTAAATGATTCTCCAAGCCCAAATTGTGCATGTGTTCAGGTAATCCAAAAGTTCTTAGAAAGAAAAATATTAAAATGGCGATATTCCATACTGTAATCATTTGACAGTATAAGACTATAATATCTTTGGTAGATTTCAGCATAGATTTTATAATTTAGAATAGAGAGCTTAGATTAGAGAATAGAGACTAGAATGCTTAATGAAATATCAAATGTTGCCCATATATTTTTGAACCCTATCTCTACTCTCTCAATAAAATGGTCTCTATTCCCTATTCTACTTAATAGTTCTCAAAGATTTTATTAACAAATGGACTAATTTAAACGTAAATTAATATTTTTAGCATTCAATTTTCGATTTAGAATCAAATTAAACACTTATGTTCCCTACTAAAATATATGTAAAACGCCGGCAACAGTTACAACAAAAAATAAAATCAGGGTTAATTCTACTCCTCGGAAACGAAGAAAGTAGCATGAATTATACAGACAATCACTATCATTTCCGTCAAGATAGCAATTTTCTTTATTTTTTAGGTTTAGACCAAGCTGGTCTAGCTGGTATTATTGACATTGATAATAACCAAACAATATTATTCGGTAATGAGTTGACCATAGATGATATTGTCTGGACGGGTCCACAACCTGCACTAACAGATTTAGCAGCACAAGTAGGTGTCTCGAAAGTACAACCTAAAAACACCATCGCTAGTTACCTAAAAAAAGCACGTAAAAAAGGGCAAGAAGTTCACTTTTTGCCGCCTTACCGTCCAGAAAATAAAATAAAATTAAGTGAGTGGTTAGGGATTAAAATAAATGGCTTATGTAGTTTGGTCTCTATTCCTTTAATAAAAGCGGTCATCGACTTGGCAGCAATCAAAGGTCCAGCGGAAATAGCAGAGATGGAAAAAGCAGTCAATATCAGTCGAGCGATGCACATTGCAGCCATGAAATATGCACAAGCTGGTATGACAGAAGCGGAGGTAACAGGCATCGTACATGGTATAGCTGTAAGTGGTGGTGGTAATTTGTCTTACCCTATTATTTTAACAGTAAATGGGCAAACGTTGCACAATCATTATCATGGAAACATATTAAAAAAAGGACAGTTAGTCTTAGGTGATTTTGGGGCAGAAACAGCGATGCATTACGCAGGCGATATTACCCGAACTTTTCCAGTTGCTAAAAAATTCACGGCTCAACAAAAGGAGATCTATCAGCTTGTTCTAGACGCCAATATGCAATGTATCAAGGCTTCTAAACCAGGGGTTCCTTATCGAGACGTGCATTTATTGGCAGCTAAAATTAAAACGGAAGGCTTAAAAGCTTTAGGCATTATGAAGGGCGATACAGCCGAAGCAGTTAAAGCAGGGGCACATGCGCTATTTTTTCCACATGGCTTAGGTCATATGATTGGATTAGACGTACATGATATGGAAGATTTAGGAGAAGATTTAGTCGGCTATGATGAGACGATAAAACGAAGTAGTCAGTTTGGTTTACGGTCTTTACGATTGGGCAAGGCATTGAAAACAGGGAATGTCATTACGGTAGAACCAGGTCTTTATTTTATCCCTGAATTGATTGACCGCTGGCAAAGTGAACAAAAATTCACTCAATTTATCAATTACAAAAAATTAAAAGCCTACCGTGATTTTGGGGGCATTCGGATAGAGGATAATGTATTGATTACAAAGAAAAAACAACGTGTTTTAGGAACGCCTATTCCTAAGACTGTTAAGGAGGTAGAAATTATTCGAGCAATGAAAAGTTGATGCTATTATTTTCTGTAATTTCTTGACTTAAAAGAATTTTAGAAGTACGCTAAAAAATATTCTTTAGTTAAAATGGGTATTTTAAGAAAATATTTATTGATAATATATTATTATTGCAATAATTATCCATTCTGAGTTATATACATTAAATCTACTCCATCACAACTAACAATAAGTCCGTTCTAAAAACAAACATTCACACTCATACCTAATTTAGAATGAACATAACACGACTTTTTAACTTGAGATAGTCCCTCTCTAAAAGGAATTTTTTAAGTTGGAAGCTTGAGTTATGATAACTTCCACTCTGGGGATAAGCGAACATTCGTATGTTTGTTAAGCTACTTATAAAGTACTATTGGTACTAATTTCGATCAATATTTGATTTATCATAATGCTATTATTTAAGATAATCAAGTAAATAATAAATGAGAAATAAGTCCTGTTTTTAATCGAAATTAAAGTTTAACCAAACAATATTCTAATTTCATCTAGAATTATTTTGAAGTTAGAATCGGTACTTATAAAACATTGGTTATTAAACAATAGAAATGTAAATAATTTTGGAAGTAAATAATGCATATTAAAAATATTTAGAACTTCCAAATTTAAAGTTATATTGATTCTCCACAGAATAAATAAACACTACTCCATAAAATACTATAATTTGATAAAGACTACAAAAAAATCTAATATGATGGCAACAGTAAGTAAAACCAATATTTATAATGGTAAAAATTACCATATCGGACATCAATCTAATCAATTAACAAAATTTTTTGATTTACACAAAGATATTTGTTTTTATTTTAGAGTAAAAAGCCTTGTTACAGAAAAAGAAACGACTCATACAAATACAACGCCTTCAACTTTAGGATTAGTTGGTCCTTTAGAAATCTACGATTATAAAGACCAATTTTGTTTTGCTGCTACAGATTCAACAGGTACTAAATATACCTATTTACCTAATGACAATAAAGAGCTTTATATCACTATTCATTACTCTAAAATCTCTTCCTCTTCATGGAGACAAACTTATTATTTAGGAGTATCCGAAATTGTTAGTCATACAATAGGCAAGCCCAAAATGGTTCTTGATAAAATTCTATTGGGAAAAGGACAAGGAGATAGATACTGGGAAGGACTATTGTATTATTTAAAAATATATGTAGGTAAGTTTGAAGAGTTCGACCAATTGATTTTAGATTCCTCTATAAACCAGCTTTTTGGTAGTCAATTTTTGGAAGTATTGCAATAAATAATGTAGCCTACTCTACCCTAAATCTATTTATATTTTACTATTACATAGTACAAAAACAATAGAAGCAGGTCGCCCTGTCTTCGGATGAATAGGTTCTTTAATTTCTTCCAAAACCAAACCAGCTTTCGTAAATAATTTCACCCAATCTGCTATGGTTCTAAAATACCATTTATAAGGTTGGGTGAAGTTCCGTTTTAATCCCTCCCAACTATCTTTGCGCCAAGCACTTTTATAGGGTTCATCTATTGCTATTGAAAATGGATGCAGGGTTTGAATCACGATTTTGCCATTTGATGCTAAATAATCGGGTAGCTTTTTAATTAATTGTGCGGTTTTTCTATTTTCAAACAAAGCAAAGTTGATACTAATTAAATCAAAAGGGGCAGCTTTGAAGCGAACACCTTTTAGGATAGCCTCATAATCTTTCACTTTAAACTTTCCTTTTCCTTTTGATTTGGCTGCTTTGATTAAATCAGCGGTAGCATCGATACCAACTGCCGTTATTTTATGTCGTACTAAGGTATTTACCAACCAACCTTCTCCACAACCTATATCTAACACTGCATTTGGTTGATGCACCAAAATAGTTTGAAGAATAGCAGTATTAGTCACTAATCGACGGCTTTCTATTTCGTTATTTTCAATGGTTTTAATCCATTTTTTGGCATTGACTGCCCAAGATTTTAGAATTGGATTGGTGGATTTAGACATCTATAATTAATTCAGTTTTCTGTTAAAAAATAGATAATGGCTTTATTGCTATATGGTTTTATTGCTATCATTCTAGCTTAACCAAAACCGTATTTAAGTCAACAATATAACCATAAAACAATATAACCATGAATATTTTTGCCCCCCTTTCACATGACAATAGAAATACCTACCTTTGCACCGCTAAAAATTGATCGCTAATGATTAATTACATTGGTAACAAAATAAATTCTTAAAAATGGCGGTTTATTTACCGAAAGAAAAAAAAGAAGAAATCTTTGCTGAGTACGGTGGCGCAGCAAATAACACAGGTTCAGTAGAAGGGCAAGTTGCCTTGTTCACTTATCGAATCAAAAATTTATCTGAGCACCTACAAACAAACCACAAAGACCATGCATGTAGAAGAACATTATTGTCTTTAGTGGGGAAAAGAAGAAGATTATTACAATACCTTTCAAAGAAAGATATTACAAAATATCGTTCTTTAATTGAAAAATTAGGTATTAGAAAATA
>CAZXYA010000070.1:0-23715 GCA_964644655.1 uncultured Saprospiraceae bacterium
TAAGCAAAAAATGAACTATTTTCGACTCAAAGAACAAACTCCCAACAAGCTCTAAATCTTGGAGATTTAGCAAATCGGCAATCGTTATTTCGTTAGGATAGAAAAGCCTTCAAATTGATATTCTTTAGCGCCATCTGTTTCAGTATACTCCATTTTTCCATCCTTTATGGCTTGAAAAGCGTCTGCCATTTTTTGTAGATAAATACTAGGCATCCAAGGATGATTATGACTTGGTATAATATAATCCACCTTATCTTGAAAAGTCGCTAAATAATTCGCTGTTTCCAAATAAGTATTCACATTAGATTCTCCAAAATGCGCATATAAAGGGGCTGGATAAAAAGTATCTCCTGTAAACAAGATGCGGTTGGCTTTATCCCAAAGGCAAATAGCATCAGGTGTATGTCCGGGCGTTTGCAAAATTTCTAGCGTAATGCCGCCTAAATCAATTTGATCTTGATGCTTGACATATTTGGTGATTTTGAAAGGCTTGGATTCGTATTTTTCCTTTGAAAAAGAAGTAGGCGTTTCCTTCCAAACCCAATCACCGCTAATAAATTCTTTAGCGACTTCATGCGTTTTTCCATGTGCATTTTTATCCGTAAATTCTGTATTTAATCCATAGATAGTTTCAAATTGATAATTGCCTCCAACATGGTCATAATGCGTATGAGAATTTAAGACAATTATCTCTAAATCTGTTAATTCTTCAACTATCTTTTTCATGTCGCCAATTCCTGTTCCAGTATCCCATAGTAGGGCTTTATCTTTGCCAATAATGAGGTAAGAAATCACTTCTTCAAATTGACCAGGTTCATAAATTGCTTGAATAGTAGGGGTAATTTGATAGGCTTCAAACCATTGACTACTCGTTTGTATTTGTTGGAATTTTTTCCATTCGGGCCGAGGGAGTTTATCCCACCAATTTTCTTTATTAGCGCCTCTGTTTTCTACTTTTTCGGTGCTTGCTTTTGTTTCAGAGGTATTTGTTTGACAACTAAAGAGAATAGTTAAAACAAGGAATAATAATAGAAACGGCTTTTGCATTTTGAATTATTTTAACTCAAAAGTAGCTTACTCGACTATCTTATAATAATTTTTTAATAAGATTTCTAATCCTAATGGACTAAAGATTAGATTTTGATGTTGTTCTTTGATTTTTTTGAAAAGGGTTAAAAACTGTTTTTGCATTTATTGAGTTTGAATTAAGCAATCGTTTTAAATATCCCAGGCAAAGAAATTTCCAAAAATTCTAAATCATCCGAAAAATCAATGATTCGACTTTTTCTATCAGGTGGCATCACAAAAGCATCGCCTGCTTTCAAAGCATGTTTTCCTTCTTTTACTACTTCCAATTCTAGGCTTCCTTCCAAAATAAAAGTAAACAAAATATCGGTCGTATGACTCGTCCAATTGGTTGCCATATTTGCCGTTTTCGGTCGGACTATTTTTACATCTGCCAAACCATTCGTCGCTTCATTAATACCTGTTGACCTGGCTTCAAAATTAGTTATTCGCCAAGCTTCCCAAGTGGCATTTTTTAATTGGTGATGGCAAAATGTTTGCCCATTAAAAACTCTATTTTGATTAATGGTTTTGGTCGGCAATGTTAACTGATGGTCAATTGTTGTCATGTGTTCCGCAGGTACACCAATTTCTATTACTTGTAGATTATCAGAGGCCTCTAAAACTTGATGTCGAATTTCTGGTGGTTGCGTCACACAATCTCCTGCTTTTAAAATAAACGGTGGCCCTTGGTCTTCATACACCAATTTTACCCAACCTCTATAACAATAAATCAATTGAAAACCAATGGTATGATAATGTACCATGTCAGGGACTGGCCCTCCATTCGGAATGTGAATATGGGAAGCAATAATGCTACCACCCAAACGGTCTGGAATCAAATCTCGATACATCATGCCCGCTCGACCAACGACCCAAGGTTCGCCACCTGTTAAGCGTTTTGTCTCAAATTTATGCTGGGTTTTAGGGTGTGCTAATTGGTAGGTTTTTGGATGTAATTCTATTTGGGTGCCATTTGGCGCAATTAAAATATTTTGGGTGATTGAAAATTGGTCAGGTTCATCGGTTAGTAGCCGAATATGACTGGCTGGAACTTGGGCATTTCGGTCTATTCTAAGTTCCAATCCATGTCCAGATAGGATGGCTACTTGCGGGTCGTCTGCTGGAAAAATCTGGTCTAATCTAAAGCCTAATTTTTGGAAGAAATTCATTTCTTCGGTCAGGTTGTTCGTTGGGAGGAGGAGTTGGGCTTGGGCTTTATTTTTTTCCATTTATGATTATTATTCCAATTTTATCTGGCAAATTTCTTATTTGAGTCCAGTATTCTTCTTGCACATCTTCGTCAATAAAAATAGGTTGTCGTTCATTGTATAATCTATCTGTTCCATCTTTTTTACAACCAGAAATCCAATATTTTTCTCCTGTGTTTATATCAAAATAATTCGCTTTGTATCCTTTTCCTTTTAATGTTTGGAATGTTTTACCATTATAATAGATAGATTTCATTGTTTTTGAAAAGCGGACTTTTCCTATTCTTGCTTCGCCTGTTAATCCGTTTCCTTTATATTCGATGAACATTATTCTTGTTTTCATATTGTTGATTTTCGGGGCTGTCTCAAAAGTCTTCGAACATAGATTCGAGACTATCAAATTTAAAAATTAAAATTCGTAATAATATGATTTTAAAAATTAAACGAATATTAATTTCTCTCTTTTGTAATAAGAAATCTATGTTTTCCGTCTTTTGAGATAGCCTCTATACTTTAATCCACCAAATTCTTCAGCATTTTTATCGCATTCCCATTATCAATTGCCTCTTTTGCTTCTGCAATACAATCCTTAATATCCACAGTTGGTTTAAAACGCTGGATAGCAAATCCTGCATTGGCACAGACCGCTGCAGTTTGAGCATCTGTTCCATTACCACTTAAAATATTGGTTAAAATTTTAGCGGAATCTGCTATCGTTTCCCCACCTTTTAATTCATCAGGATTTAAAGTGGACATGCCCAAATCTGCTGGGCTAACCACCCCATCAAAATTATTCGACCGTACTTCAAAAGGACTAGTCAAAGAAATTTCATCATAGACATCCAAAGAATGTACCGTTGCATAATTGATGCCCATATCTTCAAAAACTGCTTTGTATAAAGGGAGTAAATGCGTAGAAAAAACCCCTGTTAATTGATGATTGGGTCGAGCGGGATTTAATAATGGGCCTAGCATATTAAAGAAGGTCTTCACTTGCAAGCCTCGTCTAATCGCACCAACATGACGCATCGCAGGATGGAATAAAGGCGCATGCATGTAACAGAAATTGGCTTTATCTAAACATCCTCTTAACGTATCATAATCATTGGTCATTTTATAACCCAAATGCTCCAAAACATTGGACGAGCCACAGTTAGAAGATACGCCAACATTTCCATGTTTGGCAACTTTATAGCCTGCTCCAGCCACTACAAAAGAAGCAGTCGTAGAAATATTAAATGTATCTTTTCCATCTCCGCCCGTTCCGCACATATCAATGGCATCTAAATCAGAAATATCAATATACAAAGCCAATTCTATCATTGCTTCTCGAAAACCTGCCAATTCTTCGCCCGTAATTGGCCGCATCTGAAAACAAGTTAATAAGGCGGTCGTTTGGTGTGGATTCACTTGCCCTTTGCCTACCGCAGTTAAAATGGTCTTGGCACGTTTTTTATTTAATTTTGCTCCTGTAAATAATTCGTTAAGGGTCTCTTTTATATTTAAGGTTACAACTTCTGACATTTTATAGACGGTTTACGGTTTATAGCTTGCTCCGATTTCTGTCGGAGGTGTACAGTTTATGAGAGACTTTCCCAAAAACTTTCTGCATAAAGATAGTAGAACGGGTAAAGTTATTAATTGTCTAGCTTATTGAGGTATAATTTTTATAAAATTCAAATTTTGGTTTTCAACTAGATTCTTTATAACTTCGTTCCATGAAAATTTTGATTTTTAAAAATACTAAAAAGCGCGATTCTTTTAACGCCTAATCTTTCCTTTTTACATACCATTCTGTATGCGTAATTTTTCTATTTTTTCAATTGGTATTCTTTTACGACGTGCGGTCTAAGGCATTGCAGTTAATCGTTTATCTCTTAATCAAATTTGCTGAATAACCTTTGTGTACTCAGGCCGACCGAGAATAGATGGATTTGCTGAATTTTCAAAATTTAGTAAATCTAAAACCTTGATTTCCATAAAAAAAGATTTACTAAATCTGCTAGATTTAGCAAATCGGGAGTTTTCGGTCAACCTGTACTGTACACCGTGTACCATTAACCATTTTTTATGCAATTACCACATATTCCTCCTTACAAAACGAAAGTAGTAGAACCTGTTTATTTTAGAACCAAAGCAGAACGGGCAAAGAAGATTAAAGAAGTCCATTATAATTTGTTTAATCTCCATAGTGATTGGGTGATTATTGATTTAATGACTGATTCTGGGACAGGCGCTATGAGTGAACAACAATGGGCAGAAATTATGTTGGGCGATGAAAGTTATGCAGGTTCTGAATCTTATTTTAAACTAAAAAAGTCCATTAAAGACATTATGGGGTTTGAATATTTAGCCCCAACGCATCAGGGTCGAGCCGCAGAAAATATTTTGTTTTCAGCCGTTGTCAAAGATGCCGATGTCGTGCCAGGGAATGCCCATTTTGATACGACTAAAGGGCATATCGAATTCCGAAAAGCGGAGGCTATTGATTGTACAATTAAAGAAGCTTTTGATACGGGGAAATACCATCCCTTTAAGGGTAATATTGATTTAACTAAATTAGCATCCGTTATCAAAAAATATGGAAAAGAACGCATTCCATTCATTAATATCACCGTCACTTGTAACACCGTTGGTGGGCAACCTGTTTCCTTAGCGAATATTAAAGCTACTTGCCAATTAGCCCAAAAATATGGCATTCCTGTATATATGGACATCGCTCGCTATGCAGAAAATGCCTATTTTATAAAAGTCAGAGAAGCGGCTTATAAAGATTGGTCCATTGCCGAAATTGTCAAAGAAATGTTCAAGGAAGTAAGTGTCGTTTGGATGAGTAGTAAAAAGGATGGTTTGGTTAATATTGGTGGTTTTATTGCGCTAAATGATGCGGAGTTATATGAAAAACTGGGGCAATTCACGATTATCTATGAAGGTTTTTTGACCTATGGTGGGATGAGTGGTCGAGCAATGGGCGCATTGGCAGTTGGTTTAAAGGAAGGAATTGAGTTTGATTACTTAAATGATCGAGTGAAGCAAGTACAATATTTAGCCGAAAAATTAAAAGGATATGGTATCCCTATTCAAGAACCTGTTGGCGGGCATGCGATTTATATTGATGCTAAAAAGATGCTGCCACATATTTCCCAAACCCAATATCCAGCACAATTATTAGGCGTAGAAATGTATATAGAAGGAGGTGTTCGAGGGGTAGAAATAGGTACTTTATTAGCGGACAGAGACCCTGTTACTGGGAAAGATAGATTGCCAGAAATGGAGCTATTGCGCTTAGCGATTCCTCGTCGGGTTTATTCTCGCAATCATATGGATTATATTGCGGCAACTTTAGCAAATGTAGCTGCTAGAAGTCAAGATATTACGACTGGCTTTAAGATTACTAAACAGGCGGCTATTTTGCGGCATTTTACGGTGGAGTTGGAGAAGATATAGTATCTTGCAACCTTATGCATAAAATCAATCTTAGAATCCTAAACGTCGTCCAATACAGGCAACCCTTAAGAGAAGGTGGTTCGCTGCCAGCCATTGTCCAAGCAGACGATAATAATTTATATGTCCTCAAGTTTCGAGGGTCTGGGCAGGGCAAAAAGGCTTTAATAGCAGAATTGATTGGTGGAGAATTAGCACGAGCTATTGGTTTAAATATGCCCGAATTGGTTTTAATGAATTTGGATGATTCTTTTAGTCGATTAGAACCCGATGAAGAAATTCAAGATTTATTAAAATTTAGTGTTGGCTTAAATTTGGGCATGAGTTTTTTGTCAGGAGCGATTACTTTTGACCCTTTAGTATCCATTGCGGATAGCGAAATGTCTTCTAAAGTAGTGTTGTTAGACAGTATGATTACCAATATTGATCGAACAGCTAAAAATACCAATTTACTCAATTGGAACGAGGAATTATGGTTGATAGACCATGGGGCTAGTTTATATTTTCATCATAATTGGGCGAATTGGGAAAAATCGTTACCTCGTACTTTTCCGATGATTAAGAATCATGTATTATTAGAACGAGCCACTAATTTAACAGCCGCTGCGGCAGCAATTAAATCCTTATTAAACGAAACTGTTATCCAAAACATTATTGCGGCTATTCCAGAAGATTGGTTAACGGATAAATCTAGTGAGTTAACGCCTAGGGAACGGAGAGCAGCTTACGTTACCTTTTTGATGGCAAAATTAGCCAATATTGATTCCCTAGCAAAAGAAGCTGCCGATGCCAGATAATACCGCTTACGAATATGCCATTATCCGAATCGTCCCTAAGGTGGAACGGGAAGAGTTTATCAATATTGGGGTCATCCTTTATGCCAAACAAAAACGATATTTAGGGATGCAATATCATGTTGATGAAAAACGCTTAGCTGCTTTTGGAGATACCATAGATATTGATTTAATTAAAGACTATTTAAAAGCTTGGGAATTGGTTTGTCAAGGTGGTAAAGCAGGTGGGGCAATTGGTGGTTTGGAATTACCTGTCCGATTTCGTTGGTTGACCGCCAATCGAAGTTCTATTATTCAAAGTTCGGCTACTCATTCTGGATTATGTGATGATCCCGCACAGATGTTGGCTGATATTTTTGAGCGATATGTTCTTTAAGAGCATTTTGCGTCAATTTTACAAAAAATTAAAATTGACACATTATGAAAAAATCTGATTTTATTTTATTTGTTGTACTAGGCGTTGTCTTTTGGTTGAGTGCTGCCTTAATTATTCGTTTTTCTGGGGATGCCGTTTTTTCTGAAAACAATCCTATATTATTCCTTTTTTATGTACTAGCCATTCCGCTGACTTTTGTATTTATGTACATTACCAAATGGGTTTCTAAGTATGAATTGGTCGATTTATTAAGACCAGCAGTAATCATGGTTTTTACCGCTACTTTTTTAGATGCCATTGCCTTAACTTGGTTTCGTAATTTGTACAGTCCTTCTTTTGAAGTAGCATTGCTAGGTGCAGCATGGATATTATGGGGTGTTGGTTTAGGCTTATTAATGGCTTATTATTATGACCAGAAAAAGGTAAACTAAAGAAGGACAAAAAAAATTTAGTACTTTGTGCTTCTCTTGTACAAAATACAACACTAAAAAATGAAAAGCCTCCAACTCCTCTTATGCTGTGCCTTATTATTCCTAAGCTGTACTCAAAAAGAAACTGCTGACCTTATCTTACTCAATGGAAAGATACTAACGGTCGATGCCACTAATCCACAAGTAGCGGCTATTGCTACAAAGGGAGATAAAATTCTAGCCTTGGGAACGGATGCTGCAATCAATCAATATAAAGGAGCAACAACCAAAATCATTGACTTAAAAGGGCAATTAGCTATTCCTGGCTTAATTGAAGGGCATGGGCATTATATGAGACTAGGACATACTTTAATGCAATTGGATTTAAGGTATGCCAAATCGTGGGATGAAATTGTCGAAATGGTTGCTGAAGCTGTCAAGGAAGCTAAACCTGGAGATTGGATATTGGGTTGGGGTTGGCATCAAGATAAATGGGAAAAAGTCCCTTTTGAATCGCACGAAGGTTTGCCAATTCATCATGCTTTAAGTGCCATTAGTCCAGATAATCCTGTGATGTTGTCGCATACTAGTGGACATGGCGAATACATTAATGCCAAAGCAATGAAAATGGCTGGAATTACGAAAGAAACAGCCAATCCGCTAGGTGGGGAAATTGTCAGAGATGCTCAAGGCAATGCCATTGGGATGTTAAGAGAAGCCGCTGCCCAATTGATAGACGATGTATATAATGCCTACGAAAAAAGCCGTCCTGCTGCCGAATTAGAAAAAGAACATCGCCTACAAGTAGCTCTTGCGGCACAAGAAGCTTTGGAAAATGGGATTACCAGTTTTCAAGATATGGGGTCTTCTTTTGAAGAAGTGGCGTTGCTTAAAACAATGGCAGCAGAAGGCAATTTGCCCGTTAGACTATATATGGCAATCCATGACCCAACAGAAATTATGGCGGAAAAATTAGCCGAATTTAGAATGGTGGGCTATGGCAATAATTATTTAACCAACCGATGTATTGGCGAAAAAGTATTGGATGGGGCTTTAGGCACACATGGTGGTTGGTTACTCGAACCTTATGTTGATTTGCCCCATTCTTCTGGATTTAATGTAACACCAGTAGAAGAAATTGAAAAATCTGCCAAATTAGCCGTTAAACATGATTATCAATTAGCGATACAAGGGATTGGCGACAAAGCAACACGAGTACTTTTGGATATTTATGAACAAACTTTCAACGAAAATCCCAATCAATCCGATTGGCGTTGGCGCATCGAACATGCCCAAGTGATTCATCCAGACGACTTAAAACGATTTAAAGATTTGGATGTTATTGCAGGGATTCAAGGTGTTTTTGCTTGCTCAGATGGCTCTTGGGTCGCTAGTCGATTAGGAGAGGAACGCACCCAAGAAAGAGGTTATTTATGGCGGACTTTGATTGATGAAGGTATTCGGGTGATGAATGGTACGGACCCGCCAGTTGAGGATATTGACCCGATTGCTAGTTTTCATTGTTCGGTTAGTAGAGTGCTAGGAAATGGTGAAATCTTTCAACCTGAACAACGGATGACTAGAGCACAAGCCCTTAAATCTTATACGATTGATAATGCTTATGCCGCTTTTGAAGAGGACTTAAAAGGCACTTTGGAGGTTGGAAAATTGGCGGATATTACGGTTTTTTCTCGGGATATTATGACTGTTTCTGAGGAAGAGATTCCTGGGACGGAGGTGGTTTATACTATTGTTGGGGGGGAGGTGAAGTATGAAAAAAAATAGATTTTCATAAAATATGATTGCTAATTTTGACAAGTTTATCCAAGTAGTTGACAATTTTGTTGTTTTAAATTAAAAATGTAAAATTCAAAATCTAAAAGTGTGGGCATCGAATATATTTGATTGATTGTTAATTTTAGGAACTTAGAATAAATAAATTTTCTGCTCCCTAAACAACCCCTCAAGCGAGGCGGCATGAACGAACAAAAAAGTCCTAGAGGACTATTTTGTGAAGAGAACCGTGAAACGGGTGGGTTAGCCGCCGAGCAAATGGTAAATTTATTATTTCAGGTTTCCTTAGGGTAAATAAATTCAAATGATATGATTGGATTTTTTTATCGAAATACAAATAACCACTAATAACTCCAAAACCGCAACCCAATAAACCCATGCCACCCAAAATAAATAGCCAATCCCACCAAACTCAAAGCAGCGATGGCTAAATAATATTTTAATCCTTTGCTGCGAATGGAAGAAAAGTTTTTCCATAAAAGGTAAGTTCCTACTATAGATCCTACTGCCCATAGAATCGAGCTAATAAAATAAAAGATAGTTTTCCCATTCATGACTCCTGCGTCTGTAATATTTTCTGCTACCAATATAAAGGCGATAAAACTTAAGAGAAGACCTAAGCCACCCACAAATAAACCAGCGACAGAACTAACAGCGGTAGAGGCTTCTTTTCTATAAAAGTGGATGCCTAACCAAAACAGCCCAAAAAAACTAAAGGTGCTACCAAACAGTAAGCCTGCCCAATATAGTATTCGTTGTACCCAGATGCCTAATAAGCTTCCTTGCTCATAATACCCTCTACCTATAAATACTTTTTTTCCTGCTTCGTCTGTTGTTAGAATACTAGTTGGAACGCTTGCTTTTTCTGACCGAAAAAGAGACCCTCCAACTGGGATTAATTTATCTTTTCCTCCTCCCATATCAACCGTATATAAGGTATCGTCGATTAATTTCAATTCAAACCCGTCAAAACATTCTCCAAGTGGATAAGCAATCTGATTCCTTGGACTTTTTGGTTGATAGTAGCCTAAAAATGGCTTTACTAATTCTAGATTTAGATCTGTGCTTTTGGGCGTAGGTGGCGTAAAATCCTGTGTCAAAAACTCAATAATTAAATGGGCAATTTTTTGATTAGGTCGATTGGCATTATTAGACAAAGAAAAACCGACTCCTAAGTCTCTGTTATAATTAAAGATAGAAGAAAAACCATCTATTCCTCCATTATGTCCTTGAAAGGGAAATCGTTCTCTTACATAAGATTGCGTATTGGCTAACCCGTAATTGCTGGTGGTTCGTCCTTTTTCAACTGCTAAAGAAGTACTAGCCGTTTCCATTCTTTTGATCCAATTAGAAGGAATAACCGCATTACTATCCACCAAGCCATCATTTAGATAAAACTGGATGTATTTTGCCATGTCTGCTCCACAAGAATTTAACGTACCAGCAATGCCCCCATGAATCGGATAGAAAGGTAGAGGCGTAAATTGCCTTCCTTCGTATTTATACCCAACGGCATAGTTTTCTTTTACTGCTGGAAAAGATGTCATATCGCTATGCACCATGCCTATCGGGGTGAAGAAATTTTCTTTGATATATTCATGATAGGTTTGGCCACTAAATTTTTCGATTAGATAACCCAATACCACAAACCCAGGATTGGTATAAGACATTCGGGTTCCAGGTTGCCAACGGGCATTTAAGGATTCTTTATGGAGTTTGACCATTTCTAAAGTAGGCAATTCCTGATCTCCTTTATTATAAATGGCCTTGAAGTGCATATCATCAAATCCCGAAGTATGTTCTAATAAATGGATGACTTTTACTGGATGCGTGGCTGTCCATTTATTTTTAAAAGGTATTTCAGGAGCGACTTTTTTGAGGTCATCCGTTAAGGAAAACTTTCCTGCGGCTTCCAATTTTAGCATTGCCAAAGCCGCAAAAGTTTTTGTAATAGAACCCATTCGGAATAATTGGGTTGGATTTACTGCTCGTTCGGCTTCTAAATCTGCCATTCCTAACCCTCCATCATATAAAATAGAATCTTTGGTTGCCATCGTTAGTAATAAACCAGGGATATGTTGTTTATCCATGATTTTTTCAATACTATCCAAAACGATGGTAAGTGTTAGTGGGGTAGGGCTTGCTTGCTGTGCTACTAGATTAAGTGTGAAAAACAAGCAAATTATAGAGGTGAAAGTTTTAACTATATTCATAAATTTGGAGTTTGTATCAAAGGTAGTAAAAAATTGTTATTCTATCACCGATGTTTCAAGTTTGGATCATAGGCTGTCAGGCTAAGAAAAAATAGCTTAAAACTAACTCTCCCCTAACCCCTCTCTTGAAAAAGAGGGGACTAATCTTGTACAAATATTCTCGATTAAGTAATAGCAGCCCGAATCTTATACTCAGGTCTGTCCCAAGCCCTAGTCTCCATCACCCCCTTAATAATCCGCACCACGGAATAAATATCCCGAAATCGCAAATACATAGGCGTAATCCCAAACCGTAAAATGTCAGGCGTTCTAAAATCAGAAATGACCCCTTCTTTTTTAATAGCTTGATAAATACCATGCCCTTCTTCATGACTATAGGCAACATGCCCAGCACGATGGGAAGCGTCAGTTGGGCTCGCTAAAGTAAACCCAAATGCTCCACATTCTTGCGCCATTAATTCCATAAATAATTGGCTCAACCCAATGGCTTTTGCTCTTAATGCTTTAATACTCGTTTGCCCAAATAAATCAACCCCATTTTCTAAAGCTGCCATTCCTAAAATACCGGGCGTACCACAACGGAAACGAGCAATATCGGGCGAAGGCGTATACTTATCCGTAAAAGCAAAAGGGTCTTGATGGCCCATCCAACCAGAAAGGATAGACAAGGCATTTTTTTGATGTCGCTTGGCAACGTAGATAAAGGCAGGTGCACCAGGACCACCATTTAAAAATTTATAGCCACAACCTACTGCAAAATCTACTTCACAATCATTTAATGTCACTTCAATTGAGCCGACACTATGACTTAAATCCCACACTACTAAAATGCCTTTTTCATGGGCTTTTTGGGTAATGGCTTTCATATCTTTAATAGCGGCGGTTTTATAATGGACTTGAGTGAGTAATAAGACAGCGACTTCTTCATTGAGGTTGTCTAAAATGGCTTCCGATTCCACTATTTTGCTTGTTAGTTGCCCATTAGAAAAAGCACTAATGCCCTGCATCATGTATAAATCGGTTGGAAAATTGCCTTTTTCTGAGAGCATGACCGTTCTGCCTTTGTTTAAACTAATTGCTGCACATAAGGCTTTATAGATGTTAATGGAAGTGGTATCTGCAACCAATACTTCTCCTTCGTCTGCCCCAATCAAGGGTGCTATTTTATTGCCCACCCTAATCGGCGATTCAAACCAGCCTGCCTGTGACCACGAACCAATCATACCTTCGCCCCACTCTTTTTGCATGGTTTCCATCAAGCGTTTTTTAGTGCTTCTTGGTAACGAACCTAGCGAATTGCCATCCATATTGATTTTGCCTTTGGGCAGATAAAAAGCTTTTCTGAGATGCGCTAATTCGTCTTTTTTATCGAGTTCTTGGCAGTAGTGTTTGGTTATCTTTTGCATAAAGGTGCTATTTTGAATTTTTTAAGCAAAACGGAAGTTAATATATTAGGTTTAAGATTACTGCTTAAAAGCAACGAATTTCTAAGAATAATTTGATTTGGCATCCTTTTTTTATTAAAATGTTTTTCAATCGGCTGCTTGTGGAACATTTTAGGCGGAATTCAGGCTGGAAATGGCAATAAACCTTATTTTTGCGAAATTTTAATTACGAAGGGCATATTTTTTTGAATAGGGAATTGAGTAATAAAAGTTAAAAACTTTTAAAATATTCGTTTGAAGATGCAAACCATAGCCGTTAGGCTAAGAGAAGTTTCAAGTAGAAAAGGAGAAATGTAGTCGGTGCGCTGCACCTAAAAAGAGGATAAAGCTCAAAATCTATACAAATGTAGTCGGTGCGCTGCACCTCTTATTTAAAAGCCCCAGCAGGGGCGACCACATTTGTATAAAACCCGCTATTATGCCACTCTAAGGTGCAGCGCACCGACCATATTTTTTCTTAGCCTAACGGCTCCAGACTTGAAATCGCTATCTGGTTGTCTCCTGGCGACCGTGTTTTGAGAACTTACTAAAACAATTCAACAATTATGTCCGAATACTTACTAACAATAAATACCTTAAAGATTTACTAAATCTGCTAGATTTAGCAAATCATAGCCTACCAAAAAAACGGCACGTTTCCAATAGGAGCGTGCCGTTTTGAGTAATACCCTTACTTAATTATATAATAATAAGGTAACTGTTCAGCATGTTTAACGATCTAGCTTATTTTCTTACCATTTAAGGCATAAAAGTTCATTTAAGATTCCCAATAAAACAAACTATATGAACTTAAATAACTATTCCGATTAAAACTCCGATTGAAAATACGGAGCAGGTTACGGAACAAGCTATGGTAGAAAAAATGCCTATTTCTGATTTTGATGGTGAATAGTTACATAATAAGATGATTTTATTTGATTTGGTAATCTAAAAAATGGGGCTACTCAACTTAATTATAGTCGCTATTGATCGCAGTCATTCCAATTCTTACCCTGGAACGTCCAATTGAGTCCTACAATTTGTGAGTAACCCCGAAAATTAAACCAAGTAGTTGCTAGCAACTACTTTTAAACGAACGATCCATTGTCAGGGGTAAATGGATTCTCCTAAAAGTGTGGGATTTATTGACTCCTAAAAGCGCAATGATTTTTGGGCTTCTAGTAGGTACAAAATAAGGTAGGTTATAATACAGATAGATAATAAATAATGATAGTAATTGGTCTACTAAGTAAAATCATACCTAAAAGTAACTATATTATTATTTTTATGAATTACGATGGAAATGTAAAAAAACGATGGAAATTGGAGGGGAATTGATTACTTAAATCAAAGCAAATTTAATACCAAAAGATATTATAGCTTTAAATTAAGCGTTTTTTACCATAAATATGGTAGAGATAGGTTATTAAAAACGATGGAAACAATAACTGAAACTTACCCTTATATAATAGCAAAAATTACGCCAATATTTTAATTATACACCAAGATGTTACTTTTTTCGCATCTTCCGTTAAAGATGTTAATGATTGTTAAAATGTCAATCAAAAGATAGAAAGAACCATTATTTCCGTTAAATTAGTGTTTTTGATAATATTATTTTGTCAAGAATTTATTAAAAATGAACTAATAACCTTTAAACCAACACCCGTTATGTCTGTACAAAAAATTATCCTGCCACTATTATTACTTGCCGTTGCTTTCGGAGGCTACTATTTTTATTCCGATCAAAGTACACCAGAACAGCAAACTGATGTCAAAACGACCATCAAAAAAGGGGAATTTGTTTTAAAAGTGGATGCTACAGGTGAATTAAAAGCCAAACGTTCCGTTCAGATTAAAGCCCCTTCTAGTATGCGAGCAGAGCGCATCCATCAAACGACCATTCAAGATATGGTGGCAGAAGGAACCGTTGTACGAGTGGGTGATTATGTGGCAACACTTGACCGTACAGAAGTATCTAATAAAATGGGGGATGCACAAACAGAAATAGACAAAATTTTAACTCAATTAGCTCAAGGAAAAATAGATACAGCGATTACCCTAAGAGGATTACGAGATGAATTGATTAATTTAGGATTCGCTAAGGATGAAAAATTATTGGAGTTAGAGCAAAATAAATATGAACCACAGGCAGTCATTCAGCAAAAACAAATAGACTTACAGAAAAATGAAAGAGATTATAAACAGGCATTAGCAAAATACCAACTAGAAAAAGATAAAGCGATTGCTAAGATTGCTGAAATTAATGCAGATCTAAAGCAAAATAAAACCAAGCTAGAAAGATTGGTCAAATTGGCAGGGGAGTTTACCATTAGCGCTCCTAAAGATGGAATGATTATCTACGCTAAAACGTGGCAAGGAAAAGTGTCCGCAGGTTCACAGGTTTCTTCTTGGAATCCTGTAGTAGCAGAATTACCTGATTTATCAGAAATGATGTCTAAAACTTATGTGAATGAGGTAGACGTAAGTAATGTAGAAAAAGGACAAGATGTAACGATTAAAATTGATGCTTTTCCAGATGAGACTTATACAGGGAGAGTGATTAGTGTAGCCAATATTGGAGAAGAATTAAGAGAATATGACGCCAAAGTTTTTGAAGTAAATATAGAAATGTTGGGCGTAGATTCTATCCTTCGACCTGCGATGACTACCAGCAACGAAATTGTAACAGATATTCTTAAAGAGGTAATTGCCATTCCTCTGGAAGCCTTATATAGTGATTCTTTACCCTATGTTTTTAAAGAACAAGGAGGTCGAGTTTTGAAACAAGAAGTCATTACAGGATCCTCTAATAACGACGAAGTCATCATTGATTTTGGTTTACAAGAAGACGATAATATTTATCTGTCCATGCCTGATAACTCAAAGGACATGGAATTTCAGCCATTAGATCCAGCCATTAAAAAGAAAATCCGATTAGAACAAGAAGCTAGGGAAAAAGCTCGTCTTGCAAGAATGGAAGAAAAGCGAAAATTGATTAAAGATACCGACCTTCCCAAATCCTCTGGAGGAGGTGGCAATATGATTTTCTTTAATTGATTTCGGTTAACAGTTATCCGTTGTCGGTTGTCAGTTAAATCAGGTTTATAACTGACAACTGATAACCGATAACTGACCACCGAAACTCACACCTGTATTTCTTCATCCTTTATCTTTAACCGAATGCAAAGAGTACTTTTCAATTTTTATCTCGCCTTAGAAGGGGTAATGGCCAACCAATTAAGAGCCATTTTAACCGCCTTGGGAATTATTTTTGGTGTCGGAGCTGTTATTGCAATGTTGGCAATAGGCACCGGTGCCAAGCAGTCCATTTTAGATCAAATGAAGCTAATTGGAACCAATAATATAGTGATTAAAAGTGTCCTCTCTTCTGATGAAGATGGGCAGGGAAATAATCAAGCTCAAGGCAAAAAAGAGAAAAAACCTTGGTCGCCAGGCTTAACCATTAAAGATGTTAATGCGATTACCAAAGCATTACCAACCATAGAAGAAATCAGCCCTGAAATTATCTTACCACTAAATATAGTCCGAGATGGCAAACATCAAAAAGGACGCTGTATAGGGGTGACCAATACTTTTTTTGAATTAAATAATTTACAAATAGCTAAAGGCAGACCTTTTCACTTTCTGCACGAAGAAGAGGGGAAACCCGTTTGTATCATTGGTAAAACTATAGAAAAAAAGTTTTTTAGTGATGGGAATGCCATTGGTAGGAAAATCAAATGTGGGAATGTTTGGTTGACAGTTATTGGTATTTTAGAAAAAAGAATTGCCACTAAAGAGAGCTTAGCTAACCTGGGTATCAGAGATTATAATGCAGATATTTATGTACCGGTCGCTACTACTTTATTGCGCTTAAAAAATCGTGCATTGGTTAGCCAAAGTGACCTTAAAGAAGACGACTGGGACGATGCAAGTGATGCCGCTCAAAATTATCACCAATTGGATAGAGTTGTAGTGCGGGTCAAAGATTCTAAAAAACTACAAGCTACCGCTGATATTATGGCTAGGTTATTAAAAAGAAAGCATGGCGGTGCGATTGATTTTGAAATAGAAGTGCCTGAATTATTACTCCAACAACAACAGAAAACCCAAGAAACCTTCAATTTTGTCTTAGCAGTAATTGCTGGTATTTCTCTCCTAGTAGGCGGCATTGGCATTATGAATATTATGCTGGCCTCTGTTTTAGAAAGAATTAAAGAAATTGGCGTCCGTCGTTCTTTAGGAGCGAATCAAAAAGACATTGTTTTACAATTCCTTTTTGAAGCTATTTTTATCAGTTTAATTGGAGGTATTCTAGGTATTATTTTAGGGGTAGTGGCTGCAAAATCTATTGCTTCTTATGCCGATATTCCAACCATAGTTTCTAATTGGTCAATTATCTTGTCTTTTGGAGTGGCAGCTAGTGTTGGTTTGGTTTTTGGTTTATTTCCTGCCCAAAAAGCAGCCGCACAAGATCCGATTAAGGCTTTGCGTTCAGATTAATTACAAGATGACAAGATTTTGCAGGATTTACAAGATTGCCCTCATCATCTTATCACTTCATTCACTCATAAATCTTATTACCTCTATACCCTTGTACCTCTAAACCTTTACACCTCTATACCCATAAAATATGTACACCCGATTTTTATATATAACTGTTGTTTTATTAAATTTTACTTTTCTAAACGCCCAAACAAAAATATTGCAACTCTCTTTGTCAGAGGTAGTGGCTTTGGCACAAAGTGATGCACCTGATGTGTTGATTGCTAATACGAGATTGAATAATAGTTATTGGCGCTATAAATCCTTTTTAGCTGATTATAAACCACAGATTAATTTAGATGCACAATTGCCTAATTTGAATCGGTCTATTTCTACTATTACTTTACCCGACGGTACAGATGCTTTTATCAATCGTTCACTAATGTCTTCTAGTTTGGGATTACAATTAAGTCAACAGATTACAGCTACAGGAGGAACGATATTCGCTTCTACCAATCTAGAACGAATTGATATTTTTAGAACGGATAATAATCCAAGTACGCAATCTTATTTGTCTGCTCCCATTTCAATTGGTTTTAACCAGCCTCTATTTGCTTATAATCAGTTAAAATGGAATAAAAAAATAGAACCTTTGCGCTATTCTGAGCGATCAAAAGAATATGCCGAGGAAATGGAAAGTGTTGCCTTTGTAGCAGCAAATTTATTTTTTGATGTCTTGATCGCCCAGTTAAACTTAGTCGCAGCAGAACAAGATAAGATTAATGCGGATACCCTTTTTTCGATTTCTAAAGGTCGTTTTCGGGTAGGTAAAATAGCTGAAACAGAATTATTACAAATTGAATTACAGTCGCTGAATGCTGATGCAAATGTCGCACAAGCAGGCTTGAATGTAACCACTAATACCGAACGCCTACGGAATCATCTAGGGATTAAAGAAGCTGTTATTTTTGAATTAGCAACTCCTAGTGATATTCCCACTTTTTTAGTCGATTCGGAAAAAGCTTTAAAATTTGCTCGAATGAATCGCAGTAATTCTGTCAATTTTGAGCGCCGATTATTAGAAGCAGAAGGGGTAGTGGAACAAGCAGATAAGGAACGATTCAATATTAGTTTATTCGGTCGATTTGGGTTGACGCAGACGGCTAATAATTTTGGTGATGCCTTTAAAGATTTATTAGATCAAGAAGTGGTTAGATTAGGGATTAATATGCCCATAGCCGATTGGGGCAAAACTCAAGCTAACAAAGAAATAGCTGCATCTAATCTTGAACTCACTAAAGTCTCCATTGAACAAGAAAGAGTCAATTTTGAAAGAGATATTTTGATACGTGTTCAACAATTTGATTTGGTGAGAAATCAAGTAAAACTGGCAAAAAGGGCTTACGAAGCCAGTATCAAGAGAGAAGATATTACTAGAAAACGCTACTTAATTGCCAAAATTGGAATTACCGAACTTAATATTGCTATTACGGAGAAGGAACAAGCTCGACGAAATTATGTGAGTGCACTCCAAAATTTTTGGTTGGCTTACTATGAACTGCGTACTTTGACTTTGTATGATTTTGCAGAAGATAAGTCTTTGGTGAAGATACCAGAAGGTTTTTAATGAACCTCTACAGTATAAGTACTTTTAAAAGTAGCGTTTCCTTCTAATTTAAGGACCCCTTCCTTTTGTGTAAATTGTTGATTGTGGGATTGATGGTCGGCAATTCCAAACCAAGGTTCAATACAAACAAAAGGGGAGGTTCGATTTTTTGACCAGATACCCAAATAAGGAAGACCTTTAAAATTAAATGTAAGCATAGATTCGGCTGCTTTTTGTAAAGACATACTTTCAGAAGCTAACTTAGTAAAGACTAGTGCATCCTCATCAAAAAGGGTATCTGTAATAGGTAATTTACGTTCATTAGCTAAAATCAATTCTTGTTTGCCATTTCGAATACCATTATCCAAGCGTTGAGTCATTGCCGTTTCCTTTTTTTGAAAGACTAATTGGTAATCCTCCCGTTTTTCGCCTTCTTTTAAAGGGCATTTAAAAGCAGGATGTCCACCAATAGAAAAATAAATGGCTTCTTCCGAAGGATTAAACACTTCATATCCGACTAATAAAGTGTATTTATCTAAACGATATTGTAAGCGCAATCGAAATGGATAAGGATAATTTTTTAAGGTTTTTTCCGAACTCCTCAATTCAAAAGTTAGACTAACCTTATCTCTTTTAATCAATTCAAAATCCATATTTCTAGCCAAACCATGTTGTTTCATGGAGTACTTTTCTGACCCTACCAAAAACTCATCATTTTGCAATCTACCTACAATGGGAAATAATATAGGCGCATGCCTTCCCCAATAAGCCGGATCTGCTTGCCAGATATATTCTATATCCGTTGATTTTTTAATCAAGCTTGATAATTCTGCTCCATGATGTTTGACCGCTATTTTTAAATGGTCATTTTCTAGTGTTTTTATCATCTTTTACTTTTGGAATCCATTCTGCCAATATCCGTGTTATAAAACCATCCGTGTTAATCCCTCAAACAACATTTTCTCGTGTAAACCATCCCAATTTAATACTCAACTCCGTCCCAATCCAAATCAAAGCCAAACCTGCAACTGTATTCCTAAAAAAGTCAAACCAGGTATTTTCTGCCAATCCAATCTGTTCGCCTACTAGTCCTAATAAAGCACGAAGTCCACCAAAAATAATAATGCCTAGTATTAATCGACCAATTATTTGTGTGGCTGTTCCTGCATTACTAGGCAAACCTTTTTGTGCCAATAATAGGAAACCCAAACCTAGTCCTAGCATGAAAGCCAATAAAACATAGATCTCGGCATCTAAAATAGGCATAAATAAAAAAGGAGGAAGTAACAAAATAGCAGTTATACTATTTAAACCAATAGCATAATGATGCTTGTCTAAGAAAGGAATTAATTTTTGTGGTTTTAAAACAAGCCAATAAAAAGCCGCTAAGATAATAGCACCCAAAGTAATTCCCCCCAAAACATCGGCTAAGAAATGTACGCCTAAATAAATTCTAGATAGTGGTATCAGTAACATTAAAGCAATAGAAAGCCCTATCACCCATTTTTTTCTAAACAAAAATGCCAAAGCGCCCCAAAAAGCAATCGCAATACTAGAATGTCCAGAAGGAAATCCATGTTGTACTCCTTCTACTTGTCTAATTTCGGCTAAGACATCAGAAGGTAAACCTGCCCAAAAACTAGTAGCGCCCCGTTTTGAAAAATTAAAAGTTGTTTCATCAGGCAATTGCCCATCCAATAATTGAATCGTATTGTCTACATGAAAAGGGCGAGGCAAATTGAAGTACTCTTTAAAAAAGAAGGTAATGGCCCCTGTCCAGATTAAAACCATAAACATCAAAAAAGCCTTTTTGAAATCAATCGCTAATAATAAGATGATTAAAAATAGCATAAAAAATTCCATATATCCCAAAGTGGTAATGAACTTCATAAAAACAGTTAGCCCATCTGAGGCAAAGGATTGAAAAAAATGGTTGATTTCGGTTTGGAACATGTTTTTTTAAGTGATGAGTTATAAATGATGAGTTATGAATGGGTGTAAGCAGCCAAATAGTAATAAATAACTCGCAGTTTTTCGCCCCTTTTTACAAAATTTCTAGCATTTTTTGTCTAATTCCGACATTTTTTTTAAAAAAAATCCATAAAAAAAACTATTAAAAAATAATTTTTATCAACAAATTAATAGTTTTCAGAGATATTATAATCTCGTAAAATATTAATAATCAAATACTTATGTTTTTAAGTAGATATTTACTTGCAAAATAATGGTCAACAAATTCCTTTTTTTGTCTTTGTAAAAACTTTAATATGCCTGCATCTTTGTAGTGTAATTAGTTCGCAAGGAAAAAGAGACAAATGAAAAGAGAAGCGAACCTACTCCGAAAAAGCATCGGAGTCAAAAACTTGAAAAAATTTTGGTTAATATATTTTGGTTAAAAAATTTGGTTAAAGTGCCGGAGTCACGCGATAGAATAGCAAAAGACATCAAACACCGATATTAAGTAACGAAACAGGTGACTCCGACACCAACTTTAAAAGAAAAAAGGTACATCATATAGTTCTAAGCAGAACAACAAGAAAATTTAGTAGTTTATTCCAAAACCGATTAGTAGGTAGCAGATTTAGCTGCCAAACAAAAACACAGTTGAAAAACTGTAAATCTCAATACCGATTTAGTCTCAAAATGAGAAAAGCTTCAGAAGAGAAGCCAACTCAAAAACCGAGCTAATTTAATAAAGTACAACCTACTTATTTAAAAAATTAGCAAACCGATTTTAAGTATATCTCAAAACCGATTAGGTGGGATAGGTGCTAAACTTATAACTACCGAACAAACAACATAAGCAACGGCTTATGTTTTCAAAAACCGACCAGTTTCAAAGTTATTTCTCAAAGACCGATTATTCTCAAAACCGATATTACAACCGAGATTTAACCTACCACCGATTTTATCGGGGTAAACTTTGGTCAGGAATTAATCTCAGGAGTTTGGAGATAGCATCCCAAATGCTATCTCCAAATCAACTCCTACTAACATCACCCATTTTGACTTTAAAATCTCCAGCATTTTTGGAAGTGTTGGAGATTTAACCGCTAAGTACCAAATAAAACTAAAAATCTATTTTCATGAGATTATAAATTAATTTTGTTGTTGCCAATGTAACAAAGCCGTATTTCCTTCTAAGGGAATACGGCTTTTTGTTTTGATGTAAGCACTAATTTTTATAGATTTGGTTTTTATTAATGCATAAAGTGGATTTGTTCAAATCAAAACTTAAAACCTAAATAAATATGTTTTACTTAACACAAAGTTTGCATCGTAATGCACAAACAAGAGGCAATAAAATTGCGACAATAAATGGCGACCGCCAAAGAACTTGGGCGGAATTAAAAGATAGAGTCGCTCGTTTTGCAGGAGCGTTAAAAAGCATGGGCGTGCAAGAAGGAGATAGAGTAGCTATTTTAGCCTTGAATTCTGATAGATATTTTGAATATTATTTAAGCATCCCTTGGTCAGGTGCTTGTGTAGTGCCTTTGAATGTTCGTTGGTCCGCTGCTGAAAATGCTTATTCTTTGAATGATGCTGGGGTAGAAGTATTAGTAGTAGATGATGCTTTTGCTAAAATGGTGCCTGCTTTAAAAGCAAAAGGTGTCAATTTAAAAAGAGTGATTTTTATTGGCGAAGGAGCGTTACCAGAAGGGATGTTGGACTATGAAAAATTAATCCAAGTACATCAACCGACACCAGATGCTTATCGAAAAGATGATGATTTAGCAGGTATTTTTTATACTGGAGGGACAACAGGATTTCCAAAAGGAGTCATGTTGACCCATGCAAATGTATGGTCAAGTGCCATTGCATTGGTGAGTTGTATTGGATTGAGTGAGGAACATAGAGTTTTACATGCAGCGCCGATGTTCCATTTAGCCGATGGAGCGATGACACAAGGTGGTATGTTAGCTGGGTCAACCCATATTTTTATCCCGATGTTTACGCCAGCAGCTACTATACAGGCAATTGATGAAAAGAAAGCGACCCATGCACTATTAGTTCCTGTAATGATTCAGATGGTAATCAATGACCCAAGTGTAAAAACTGCAGATTTGTCATCTTTGGAATTTGTGTTATATGGGGCATCTCCAATAGCAGAAGCCGTCTTAATTCAAGCGATGAATACCCTATCAAAAGCAGCTTTTGCACAAGGATATGGGCAAACAGAATTGGCTCCTTTAGCAACTATGTTAGCCCCTAAATATCATACGACGGAAGGGCCTTTTGCAGGGAAATTAAAATCTGCTGGTCAAGCCATTCCTTGTGTAGAAATAAAAATAGCAGATAAAGAAGGGAATTCTTTACCACTAGGAGATATTGGAGAAATTGCCGTTCGAGGTCCAAATGCAATGAAAGGTTATTGGAACAAACCAGAAGAAACAGCGGTGTCTTTACGAGATGGTTGGGTACATACAGGCGATGCTGGCTATATGGATGAGGAAGGTTTTGTCTTTTTGGTAGACCGTGTAAAAGATATGATAGTTTCGGGTGGGGAGAATGTTTATTCTGCGGAAGTAGAAAATGCCGTTAATAATCACCCTGCGGTTGAACAAGTAGTCGTGATTGGAATTCCATCAGAAGAATGGGGCGAACAAGTGCATGCAGAGGTAATTCTAAAAGAAGGGCAAACCGCTACCGAAGCAGACATTATCGCAAAAACGAAGGAATATATTGCCAATTATAAATGCCCTAGAAGTATTACATTCCGAACGGAACCATTCCCATTATCGGGTGCTGGAAAATTATTGAAACGAGATGTTCGGAAGCCTTATTGGGAAGGAAAAGAGCGGCAGATTAATTAATCCTTTTTTCTTAAAATTAGAGCTTCCAGAACTTCAAGTTCTATCCATTACCCACAGAATAAAATGGCTAAAACGG
>CAZXYA010000071.1:0-23263 GCA_964644655.1 uncultured Saprospiraceae bacterium
GTGTAATGATAATTGTTTTAACTTATCTTAGTGTCCTTTTTTATGACTAACTCCACCCACTAAAAATTCTATATCATCAATTGCTACTTTCATACATTTTCTTTTTATAGTGAATTTCAATAAAGCCTTTCTTAAATTTTTTTCTTGATTTTAATCCTTTATTTTAAATAATTTACAATTATGCCTTATATTTACTTTATTATTGAATAGATTTTAAACATAATAGAGTTAGTAACTTAATAACCTTTTAATTACTACTGAATATTTAACCCATTTTAATACTCTCTCTCAAAATGAAAATCGAAATAAACAATATTGTAAATTTTCAATACAATATTTCTAATATACTAACTTCCAATATCACCTTTACTGAGGCAATAGAACAATTCACTAGAGAATCACTATCATTATTTAGGAGTTTCAATTTATTTAAAAATTTGAAATTATATAATATTGAGTTAGAAATAATTGAAGGTGAAAAGCTTTACAATTGTAATATTTATACAATTAATGAATTTGAAATTGCACCAAATATAGAATTAAATAAAAGAATTCCCTCGAAAATTGCATTAATAAATAAGAAAGAACGTATATCTTTCCTTGATTCTTCAATTTTAAAATTAGGTTCTTCAAAGTATCTTTTCCCTATATATGTTTCATATGGAGATAGCAATAGAATTCTTTATAATTTAGTTGGATTTGAACCATTAAGAGATAATACAGAAGAAGTTCTGCTTAATACATGTCAACTTCTTTCTGAACTAATCGATGTAAACACAAGTAGAATTATTTCAGCTTTTCAAAAAAAGTTGGCAGACAAAATTGATTCAGTTAGTCTTTCTTTTGGAGAAAAATTATATCAATCTAAAATTGAAAGTGAATTAAAAAAAATTGCAGAAATAATTGAAAATGAGCTAAGTTATGACTTATGTGATTTTATGATATGCTATCCCAATCAAAAGAATAAACTTTGCTACTTAAATTCAAAGGGAATTACTAATGTTTCATATAAAATCCATTCAGAGTCCAAATCTCTTGCTGTAAAATCCTTTCTACAATTATCAGATATTAAATTAATTTCTAATGATAGGATAATGGAATTAGCTGACTCTAGATTAATAAAAAATATTGAGACTCAATTTAGCAAAGGTAATTACAAAAAATTAAATCGTTGGGTTTCTATAGTAATTAAAGGTAGAAATTCAGACCCAATAGGACTAATTAAGTTATTTCAATTTGAAGAAACCAATATTTCGTTCTTTTCTTTCAGTTTAATGAATTTTCTTTTAACCAAAAGTATTCAAAGGACAATTTATCATATTATGAAAGATCATTTCATTTTGCAAAATGAAATGAATTCTAGAAATGGGGTAATAGATAACCTTATGCATCAGGTAGTTTCACCTCTTGGAGCTTTGGTGGAGCATTGTAAAAATGTAATAGCAAATCATACTCGCAAAGAATTTCAATTGCATGACAGGTTATTATATATAAGAAACCTTTCTTTTGAATGTTCAGATAAAGCCAAAGGATTTCAACATCTAATTAATTTTGAGCACGGAAAATTAAATCCGAAGATTGTTCGAATCCATGATATGAGAATTGAAATACTAAAAAAAGTTATAGATTTTCAACCTAAAGCAAAAGCTGATAGAGGAATAAAAATTCATTTAGATTATGACAATTCTAACAACACAATTCCTTGCAATATTGACCAGACTTTATTTAGTCATGTATTATCTAATTTGCTAGACAATGCCTTGAAATATTCATTCGATATAGAGGATAGAAAAGAATTAGGATTTACCGAAAAACCTATTGAAAAGCTAGATATTGCAAATATTTATTTAACAATAAATCGAACTAATTCTAATGTAATAATAATATTAAAAAATTTAGGTGCACCTATTGCTCAAGAGGAAGAAATTAAAATATTTGAACGTAAATATAGAGGTAAATTTTCTAATGACTATAGTGTTGTTGGGAATGGTTTAGGATTATATATAGTGAAAAAATTTTTGGAATTAATGGGTGGGAAAATTTATTTTGTCAGACATTCAAATAAATATATTTCGACCTTTAAAATTGAATTAAATGGATAAGAGAAAAATTGTGTTAATAATTGATGATGAATCATTTTTCATGTCTGCCATTAGAGAAAGACTAAAATCATATGGAGTCGATTCACTTCAACTTACAAATATTAAAAGAGCAGTAAATTATTTGGAAACGGGGCTTAATAATTTAGATTTAATATTAATTGACTTAATGATTCCATTTGGAAGAGGACATAATTTTAATATTACAAAATATGTACCTCCTGGAAAAAAAATAATTGAATTCTTATTAGAGAAAAAATTTGATCCAAGTAAGTTTATTGTCTTCTCAGCTAAAGAAGATTTATTAATTCAAAAATTGTGTAAAGAACAAAACATAATATATTTATCAAAAGCGAATAAAGATGATAGTGAAACTTTAGATAAATTATTTAAACAATTAAAAGTAAAATGAATATTCCTTACCCTTCAATTGTAATACCAGTTTCTGCTGCAATAACTACAATTTTTCTTAAATACCTTATGAAGAATAAATTCGATAAAAGTGATTTGTTTATAGGTCCACAATTAATGTTAGGAGCGATAGTTACATTATTATTTTTTTACGAAAATAATGTTTCTGAAAAAATCAATCTAATTGAACATAATACAAAATTAAATTGCGATTCTTCTTTAAATGATTGCAATTTATCTATGTTTTTAATAAATAGAGTAAATATACTAGAGAATTCAATTGGTAAATGCTTCGAATGCCTATTCTGGGCTGGAGTAATTTGCTTTTTTTCAACTATTCTTGTTAGAATGTTTGGGATTGAAAATAAAAGAAGAGGACAAGATATTGTAAATACAAGAGGTATGGTAATTTCTGGTATAAGTGGTTTAGGTTTGATTATTTATGTAACAAATACCCTTTTAGCATGAACTTTTTTATAGAACTAGTTGCATCAGTATTATCTCTGTTTATATTGTTGAGTATAATTAGATTGATAAATGTTTCTTTTGAATCAAACTCAATAAAAATTGGTCTAAATAGATTTTATCAGAATTTAAATAGTTTTTGGAATGAATTACTATATCAAAAATTAAATGAGCCAAATGTGTATTTAGAAGCCCAAATCGAATTAGAATCTGAAAATTTATTAATAGCCGAAGAATATATAGATCAATACTTATTTAAGTTCGAAGATGACAAAAGATCATTGATTACTCTTATCCAAATTCTTATACTCAAAAATAAATATCAACAAGCACTAGAGTTAATTAAAAAAATTTTAACAGATCTCAAGATGAGGGAACTATATAATAGATATGGACAAATGGATAAATTACTAATGGCTTGTTTAAAACAATTAGATAACGTGGATGAAGCTATATTTTATAAAGAAGAATACATTAAGAAAAATCCCAATTCAATTAGTAAAAATGTTATAGAGAAAATTTATCGTAATCCACAACTTATAAAAACTGAAATTACAACAACCTACTCATTTTAACAAAGCTAGGTTTAAAAATAATCTTTAATTAATGGTAATTCAATGTCTTATATTATTTTCTTAAATTGCTCAATTTTCTAAAATCAAAGCAATACATTATTATTACTCTTAATTTTGTCACATACTCAAATCAATTTTACTGTTCAATGTCAAAATCTGAGTCATTTTGTTGATTCTCAACAATTATTTCACATCACTTCCGCTGTCAATTCCACCTTCTTCTTTTGCCTACCAGATATCCAACCTATTCCCCCCTTCAACCGATAAGCCAACCAATACATAGCAGGAATAACTACCAAGGTCAAAAAGGTAGAAAAGACTAAACCATAAATCACCGTCCAAGCTAATGGCCCCCAAAGGGCATTAGAATCACCTCCAAAGAATATATGTGGGTCGAGTTCTGTAATTAAGGTAGCAAAACTAAAATTCAGTCCGATTGCCAAGGGAATCAAACTTAAAATAGTCGTGATAGCCGTCAATAATACAGGACGTAAACGAGTCGCACCGCCTTCAATAATACAGGCTTTGACATCGGCTTTGGTCATGTCCATCATATCAGCTAAGCCTAGGGATTCCCGTTTTCTTTGGACGACTAAATTAATATAATCAATCAAAACAATGGCATTATTGACCACAATGCCTGCCAGCGAAATAATCCCAATTCCAGTAAAAATAATATTCAAATCCATCCCTGAAATAGCATACCCTAGGAAAACGCCAATCGTACTAAAAACAATAGAGAGTATGATAATAAAGGGCGAATAAATAGAATTAAATTGGGCAACGATAATAATAAAAATCGCAAAAATGGCAATCAAAAAAGAAGTCCCTAAGAAAGAACTATCTTCTGATTGTTGTTCTTGTTCCCCTGTAAAACCATAGGTAACGCCTGCGGGCAGGGGATAGTCTGCCATTAAATCTCGCAATTCATCCACTACTTCAATTGCATTATAATCTTCTAAAACATTAGAGAAAAGGGTAATCATTCGTTCCTCGTCTTTTCTTTTGATAGAGCTATAGGTTGAATTAAATTTCACATCTGCTACTGCCGAAATGGGGACTTGGCTAATTTTGCCACTTGCTGGGCTACGGAAAGTAATGCGTTGATTTAAAAGATCCGTAATATTATTTCGATACTTTTCATCCAATCGAATAAAAATAGGATATTCGTCTTCGCCTTCTTTAAATTTAGACACTTCCTTACCAAAAACGGAAGTCCGAATTGCATCTGCAATAGCAAAGGTAGACACCCCATAACGCCTTGCTGCTTCTCTATCAATCTTTACGGTTAATTCAGGTTTTCCGAGGCGAACATCGGGTTGTAATTCTTCGATACCTGTAATACTTTGGGCATTGATATAAGCGATAACTTCTTCGGACAACACCGCTAATTCATCAATATTTTCTCCTCTCAACTCTATATTAATCGGGTATCCTGTAGAAGGACCATCTTCATTTTTTACAACCGTTACTTGTGCGCCTGGAACTTTTCCTTGTACCGCATCCCTAATTTTTTCCATCACCTCAAAAGTAGAAATACCTCCTCGTTCTTCGGTTGGCACAAAGGCAATAGATAATCTGGCTTTATTAGGGGTTACGCCTGGTTCTGGCATACTATTAGGGTCTCCTGTATTCTCCCCAACTTGGGCTAAAACTGCGGTTACAATATGCCTATAAGGTTCAATGGTAGCTTCTACCTCTTTTTCTAATTGTAGCATCAAGTCATTCGTTGCTTCAATACTTTTGCCCATTGGCATTTCTACAAAAACGTTTACAAATTGCGGATTGCCAGAAGGAAAATAAACAATTTTTGGCATAAAGATTTGTAGTATAAATAAAGAACCAAATAATAGACCAATCGTTCCTGCAAAAATTACCCCCGGAATTCGTAAAGCGCCACCAATGAATTTATTATAAATACTTTCTAAAACAGGTAATCCTCTATTTTGAAAAACAAAGGCCAACGGTCGCATGATAAAAAAGTAAAGCAATTGGATGATAATGACCATGCCTAATAAATTCCGCAACCACATCGTTCCACTAAAATGACCAAAAATAGCTACTGCAAGCATTATAGCGGTGCCTATTAATACATTATTTCTTTTAGCGATTCGGCCTTCTTTCGTTTCTGCTCGTTCGTCTACTTTCATCAAACGAGAAGTGAAAACTGGATTAATGACTAAGGCAACAAAAAGCGAAGAAGAAAGGACGATAATCAAGGTAATAGGAAAATATTTTAAAAATTCCCCCATGATGCCAGGCCAAATTAATAAGGGAATAAAAGCCGCTAAAGTGGTCGCCGTAGAAGCAATAATTGGCAAAGCTACTTCTCCTGTTCCGTACTTGGCTGCTTCTTGACCACTATAACCTTCTGTCATATAGCGATAAATATTCTCTACCACTACAATGGCATTATCTACTAATAAGCCCAAGGCTAGAATTAAAGCAAATAGCACCATGATATTCATAGATTGCCCTGTAATATTCAGCCATAAAATACCTGTTAGCATCGAGATAGGAATCGCCAAACCAACAAAAAGTGCATTTCTTAAGCCTAGGAAAAAAAGCAAAATCAAGACGACCAATAAAACCCCCATAATAATACTATTCTCCAAATTAGCTAATTCATCTCGCGTATATACAGAAGCATCATTGAAGGTAGAAATAGTCAATTCTTCGGGCAGTTCTTTTTGCATTTTCTCAACGACTAAATTGATGTTATCTGCCGTCAATAATACATTTTGTCCAGACCGTTTAATCACATCTAAGGAAATAACAGGCTTTCCGTCCGCTCTAGCATAACTCTTTCTTTCCTCAAAACCATAAGTGACTTTGGCAATATCTTTCAGATAAATAGGGCGTTGATTCTCACTTTTGACAATCATGTTCTCCAACTCTGATACCTGCTCAAATTCCCCGACTACCCGAATCGCTCGCTTAAAATTATTACGGCTTATTTCCCCTCCCGACATGGTAATATTCTCTGATTTTACCGCATTTTCAATATCTCCAAAACTTACTTTAAGGGACTCCATTTTGGGTAGATCTACATCTATTTTTACTTCTCGCTCTTGCGCCCCTTTTAAATCTACTCGCATTACTTGCCGCAAACTTTCCAATTCATCTTGCACATGTTCGGCGTAAGACCGTAAAACATCCATTTCAAAATCGCCCGAAATATTGACGGTCATCACAGGAAATTCGGCAAAGTTGATTTCCTCTGCCTGTGGGTCTTGGTCTAAATCGGTCGGCAATTCTTTTTTCGCTTTATCCAAAGCATCTTTCACTCGTCGCACACAATCTTCCGCTTGTTCGTCAGAATTAAATTCACAAACAACGACAGAAAAATCCTGCATAGAATTTGATTTTACATCTTTAATCCCTTTCAAAGACACGACTTCCTTTTCAATCGGTCGAGTAATCAAATTCTCTATATCTGCCGCCGAATTACCAAAATAAGGCGTGCTTATAAATACAACAGGAATATTCGCTTCGGGATACTGTTCTTTCGGCATATTCCGATAAGAAGAGTAGCCAAAGAATAATATCATCACCGTCAGTATAAAAATACTAGTGGCATTATCAACAGCCAAGGAAGTTAAGCTGAAGGTTTTTAGGCTTTTTTTATCTATTTTTTCCATAATTAGACAGGATGACAAGATTTTTAAAGGATTAACAGGATTTTTTAAGAAAAATGAGGTAATGAGTTGATGAGGTAATAAGGTTGGAGTAATACCCCTCATTAAACTCATTACCTCATCAACTTATAAATCTCCTTACCCCTCCACCTTCACCAATTGATTTTCAGCTAAACCTCTTGCCCCTTCCATAATCATCTCTTCGCCACCAGTTAAGCCAGATTTAATAATCACTTCGCCGTTATAATTTTCGCCTGTTTCGACGTATATTTTTTTGGCTATTTCACCTTTTTCACCAAGCGCTTTGATGTACACATAATCTTTACCACTTACTTCTTGTTGCACTATTTCGACAGGAATAACAGGGACATTTTTGGCTTCGAAATCATTGATTAACATGGCGGCCAATAAATTTGGTTTGTAAATACCTTTGCTATTATTCAGGTTGATTTCTGCTTCAAAAGTTCTGTTGGCAGGGTCAATCGTTCGACCTAATTGACTGATTTTTGCTCGAATTTCTTTATCTAAAGCAGGAAATTTAATCGTTACCATTTCCCCTCTTTTTACTTTGCCCAAATAGGTTTCTGGTATATCTGCTACGACTTTTACTTTATTGGTATTTAAAATCTGTAGAATGGGCATACCGGGGGCAGCTAATTCACCTTGCTTTAAATTAATCATTTCTATTATCCCAGAAATGGGTGCGTAGACATTGGCTTTAGTTTGCTGAAAACGAATGGTTTCTAGGCGTTTTTCCAATCCTTCCACTCTATTTTTGGCTTCCAAATATTGTAGTTCAGAACCAATATTTTGCTTCCACAAGCGCGATTGTCTTTCATAAACATCTTTCGCTAAAGTCATAGAGGTTTCAATTTCTGCAATTTGCTTATCAATTTGCTCCAAGTCTATTTTGGCAATCAATTGACCCTTCCGAATCGAATTACCTTCTTTAAAAGCCATTTGTAAAATTCGACCACCCGTTTCACTACTAGCCGCTACCATATCATCAGCTTCGACGGCTGCTTGAATTTCCACAAATCGCTCAAAGTCTTTGAGGGCTACTTTTGCCGTAGTCACCAAAGTTCGAGCTTTTTGGTCATCGGGAATTAAGGCTTCAATTTCTTCCTCTGTTTTTTCAATCAATTGTGTTAACTGACGTAATTCCGCTTTTTTATTTTTTAAAAATTCCTTCTTGCCATTCAAATCCGTAGGAATAGCATTGGGGTCAACCTGCTGTTCTTGTTGACAAGCAATGGTCATAAAAAATAATAAAACTAATGCTGTTAAATATTTCATTATTATAGTCGTAGTTGAGTTTTTTATTTTAAAAAAAGTAGCTATCACTGTGTAACAAAAAATTATTTATATTTTAAGGGGACACGTTAAGATTACATATAATTTTTGTTACATTATACTATTGTTTTTTAGGTGCATCAGCACCGATTATGTTCAACATGGTCGGTGCTAGTGCACCTTTAAGTATCGAAACTTCTATCAAAAACTTTAGAAACATAACACTATTGCTTCAAGAACAAATCAATTGATAATTTTAAATTTATTTATCCCTCTATAGAACGTCAGGTAAAAAAGTAATAAAGCGAACTATTTACAGTTTACTGCCTACTGCATTATTTTGCTCGTTCTATCAATGTATTTCTCAGGTTAACCATTGTATTATAAGGAGAATCTACAACGGCTAGATTAGCGACCCAGCCGGGGACGCTGCCACCTAAATCAATATGTGCTTGTTGGACAATCTTAACCTTTCCGTCTGCTAGTGGTTGAAATTCCCAATGAGCCGTTATTACAGGAAGCCGCACCAAATTTTTCTTTTTTGGTAAATAATCAGCTACGCCCGTTAACGATATTAAAAGCCCTCCATCTTCTCTATACTCAAAAATAGCGTGGGAAATATTATCTCTATCTTGCACGGGCCAAGGGCCATCATTGACAAAATAGATATAGAATTCATTATCGGAAACTTGTTTTAATTGCTCACATTTGAGACATCTATCAAACCAAGTGGTCATAGCTTGTTGGTCTCTCATCAAGGTATCTAGTGCAGCAACGGTGGTCTGCATCGTCATGACGGCTCGATAAGCTTTGAAAGGTGACCCTTCCACCTTTTTAGTGAAAACTTGAATGCCTGCTTTATCCTTTTCCAATTCCCATTCTTGAGCAATAGCCTGAAATTGGAAGGCAACTACTAAAAAAAGGAGGTATAAAAATGGCCTGATTATCATATATAAAAATGCTTATTGGATTTGGTAATAGATAGCCTAGTGAAAAGTTGTTATTAAAAAAATATTTAATGTATTGCCTAGCTCGTCAAATCCGTTGCTAACTTAATCCGTTGCTAAAAAAACGCAATTAGCAACGGATTAAGTTAGCAACGGATTTTTATCACATTTATCTGACGCACTAGTCATTTATTCGACTAATTGCTTCCTTAAATTATCCAAGGTTTCAAAAGGGGCTTCTACAATTGCAAAGTTGACCAACCAACCTGGTATATTGCCTCCTAAATCTGCTAAAACTTGTTGAGTAATTTTAACCGTACCATTAGCTTCTGGTTCAAACATCCATTTAGCTTGCATTCTAGGCAATCGAACAATACCAGATTTTTCAGGCAAATAATCAGGTACTCCTTTTAGATGTATCAATTGCGTTCCATTATCCAATAATTCAAAGGTCATTTTAGTAATATTATCTCTGTCCGAAACAGGCCAAGGCGCATCATTCAAAAAATAGACATAATATTCCTCCTCAGATACTTTTTTCAGTCTTTTACTAACAGGGCACTTTACAAACCAAGTTTTCAAATTTTCATGGTCTTTTAATAAATTAGTCAATTTTTCAATGGTCGTTTTTAATTGAATAATGGCTTTGTATTCTTTAATCGCATAACCTTCTATTTTTCTGGTAAAAACTTGAATGCCTTCTTTGTCTTTTTCTAGTTCCCAAGCCTGTGCAGGCAATGGATTAGTCACTAGCAATACCCAAAAGAATAGGGCTAAAAGTAGCTGGTTAATTTGCATATTATATGTTTGGGTTTATCGTTTGTTTGACTGGTAGCACAAGCTTTAGCTTGTCCTGTTCAGCGACCTTTAGGTCGGCGCGGTCTTTTATTCTTATATTTTAGTTTGTATCAAGGTCTAAACCTTGTAACCGAACAGACTAAAGTCTGTGCTACCAATTATCTTCCTAGAGCTTGATACAAACTTAATTTTGCTGTCAATACATCAAAAAGTGCCGTTGTATGATTCCGTTGCGAATCAAATAAACTTTGTTCCGCTTGGGTAATCTCTAAACTAGACCCCACTCCTTCCTTATACTTAATCTTGGTTGTTTCATAAATTCTTTCTGCCAAGGCTAAGTTCTTTTTTTGACCTTCTAATTTATTCGTAGCACTTTTGTATTTTAATCGGGCATTGGCAACCTCTACATCAATCATTCTTGTCAATTGTGCCTGTCGGGTACGAGAAATTTCTGAAACTAATCTAGCTTTTTCAATTTTTGCTCGTTTGCCAAAACCATCCCAAATAGGTACATTTAGAGACAAGCCAACGACACCTGTCGGTGCCCAAAAACTATTCGGGTCATTAAATAATCTATCGCCTTGAAAAGCTTGACTATAAGAAGCATTTAAATGCACTTTGGGCAAATATTGGTTTTTGACATAATCAATATTCAAATCATTCAATTCAATACCTGTTTCTGCTGCTTTATACTCTTGGCGATAATAATAATCTATTTCCCCTGTTAAAAATTCTTCAGGTATTGGGATAGGCACCGTTTTCCATCTATCCAAATCAGCAATCACTAATTCTTTGTCTATGGGATAATTGATGGTACTTTTTAGCCCATTGACAGCTATCTCGTATTCTCTTGCTAAATTTTCTCTTTCTGTATTCAAATTAGCGACCGACAATACCAAGCGGTCTACATCTAATTGTTCTACAAACCCCTCTTTGTATAAAGCTTCTGTTTCTTTTAAAAATTTAGAGATATTGCTGATATTTTTATCTATAATTTTTAAGTTTTCACTAAAAAGAATAGCAGGAAGGTAAGCTCTAATTACTCGACTTTTTAAGGATTGCTGAGTGGCGGCTAGTTCATCTTGTACTAAGCTTCGGTAGAGTTGAGCGGCTTTCAAACCTGTGAAAAAACTACCATCAAAAACCATCGTTCTAAAATCAAGCCCTGCTTGAAACTGATTTTGTAAGGTAAAAACAATTTGATTCGAAAAATCAGGAGGCAACTCCCCACCGTTACCTAATCTGATGAGTTCCTCAAAAGCAGAAGGCAGGACAGAAGTTGGTAATTGAAAGAAATGATTAAAACTTGCCGCTCCCGAAATTTGGGGTAACCCAGTTGCACGAGTTTCTATAATTTGCTGTTCGGCATCCTGAATATTTAATTGAGCGAGCCGAACATCTGGGCTATTCTCTGCCGCATATTTAACTGCATCCGCCATTGTCATAGTCGTTGAATGTTGAGCGTAACTCAATATCCATAAACAACATAAAATAACAGTCGTAAGTGATTTTTTTACAGTTAGGTTCATTGATATAAGATTTGTCGGTTATCAGTTGTCGGTTGGCAGTTGTCGGTTGTCCCTGCTAAAATAGATAACAGACAACCGACAACTGATACTACCCAACTTTTCTCGCTTCCACATCGTTCCCTTGAATATGTTTTTTATACAAAGCCAATCCTTTTTCAGAAGCAATTCCGTGAATATGATATTTGATAAATTCGATAAATAATTTTTCTTTATTAAAATCCTTTAGTGGAAAGATTTCCTCATCTACTAGCGAAAAAGTACTTCTAACATACATTTTGGCTAGGATTTCTGCATTGACATCTGCTCGATATATGCCTTGCATTTTTCCTCTTTCTATATTTTCTTGAATCATTTGTTGTCCATGTCCTTGATGCAATTTTTGTAGCGAGAACCAGATGTTTTGATAATATTTTTGCAAATCATAGACTAAGGTTGGAGATAATTTTCGCAATTGTTGAACTGCATGTCTTCCTACCTTTAACATTTCTTCAATCGCATCGCCAGAATTGGCTTTCACTTCTTCCATCATCGCTTTCTCTGTTTCAATATGTGCCAACATGATTTTGGACACCAAATCTGTTTTGTTTTCTACATATTGATATAGCGTCTTCTTAGACATCCCCAACTTGCGGGCAATATCATCCATCGTGACACTCTTGAGGCCGTAGCGTAAAAAGAGGTCTTCTGCCTTTTCTAATACTTGCGTTTTTACATCCATTATCAACTTTATATTTCTATGCAAAACTACGGTATTGAAACTTAGGAAACTTAAAAAGGTTTAAAAGTTTCCATAGTTTTTGCAATTATTTGACAAACAAATGTTTTTGATAGATGGATGATGTAAATTTTAGGGTGGTTGCAAAAGTACTATGACAACGCACACATTTTTCTTTTAAAATCGGTTGAATCAAGTCTTCATAAACACCTGCATTATCTATATCTGCAATTATTTTTTTAGCGTTTTTAGAAGGCGCAGAGGGTGATAAAAAATCAACACCATGGGTTAGCGAACCACCATAATGCCCTGTTATAGTTAACAATAAAGCGGTGAATCCAAATAAAGGAAAGTAGAATTTGTTACCCTTTTTCTGAGTTTGCCGATGTAATAAATATAGGAGAATGGATAGGCCTACCACACCAAAACCCAACCATTGATGCCAACTCAATAACCCAGCTTCATAGCCACCATCTAAGGATAATAAATAACCCGTGGTTGCAGCAACAATAGCGCTGCCCATTCCCCAAAATAACGCAAAGCCAATGGCTGCTTGAAATTCATACCTAATAGCGAACTCGTGATTTTCTTGGTTGTCATTTCTTCTTGACAAGCAAATAAACTACAGAGTAGCAATATTAAGTAGCCAAAATTTAGTCTACTTTTCATAAATGGATACTTATTATGTGAGTAGTTAAGTTATTAGCGGTGTAATACCAAAGATAGGAAAAATCACTTTTCTTTATCAATATCCTCCCAAGCATTCGGACTCACATCATCGTGATTTAAAACTCGCTTTTCTAATCGGTCAATTCGCATAATTAATCCACAAGCAGGGTCTGGGCAAATGACTCTGGAATCCGTTTCCATCCAATCGGCAGGATGACAAATTCGTTGTTTGGCAGGTAATAATGGAATGGTCGATTGCATAGCATATAGGCAAAAATTTTTTCCATCAGGCATGGATATTTTACCACCTTTTAAATAAAAAGCATCGCCAACTGCCATTTCACAAGTACAATGCCCATCAATACTTTCTACCGCTATTTTTAAATCGTATAATTCAAATTGGTCTGCTCTTAATTGTTTTTTATTCATGATTTATTTGATATTGGTTGCTGGTTGCTGGTTCGCCCATACCCAAATAATAAAGTCAATAAAGTCATTAGCAATAATCCCCAAGCCACAAAATTATACAAGCCTGCTTCTAAAGGCGCAACCGCAGGAACACCAAATTCTGCTCCAGCGGAAGTGGTATTCGCCATTAAAATAACAGGTATAAAATAAGGTAATAAAAAAGGAAAGACACAAACCACTAGACTTAAAATATTGGCTCGTCGTTGTGGTAAAATATGCATCCTTTCTCCTGTCTTATTCGCAAATTGAGAGACCATCAAAATAGCGACGACACTATGGGTGGTTAACAAAACTGCAGCTCCGACTGTTCCTGCTATCCAACTTTCTGCATGTTTTTGGGTTTGGCTACGTTTTTCGGCAAATTCAACGAGTTGATTCACTAAGCCACTAGCCTTTAAAGTAGCCACTAATCCCATTAATAAAATAGTAAAAAAACTAATGCCAACTGCCCGATTAACGCCATCAATAATAAAGCTTTTGGCAACCATATTATCCAAGTCCAAAGCAATTAATTTATCTAAAGGTAATAAGCCTAAAACTAAGCCTAAAACAACGCCAAACATCAAGCCCAATAAAAGCCCATGTAATAAATGTTTACCTTTCAAAAAGAGGAAAATAATTAAAGCAGGCACTAATAACATCGGCAGACCTTTTGGGTCTCCTACTAATTGATTACTGGCTGTAGTCGCTACATTAGTCGAAAAAGTCGCACTTAAAAAATAACCAACTAAAGCGAGTAGGACAGCGGGAATAATATACTTCAATCGACTACGCACCGTTGGTCCAATTTTCGTTTTTTGGCTCAATGCGCTGGCAATGGTTGTATCTGAAATCGGTGCAAAAAAATCGCCAAAAGTAGCACCGCCAATAATTGCCCCTGCCAAAGTAGGTAAATGAGCGCCTACTAAACCCCCCGATGGATATAAAATGGGGCTACAAATGAGAATAGTCGCAAAACTAGAACCGGTAGACAAGGAAACAATGCAACAAATAATAAAGGTACTCATCACAAATCCAACACCCTCTAAATTCAATTGACTAGCCAGCCAAGTTAATGCTTCTACAAATCCTGTAATCGTCATCAAAACACCAATAGTTGATGCCAGTATCCATGCCGTAATCATTATCATCACAATTGGTTCAGACATGCCATTAATGACCGTTTGACTAAATTGATTTTTGTCTTTTGCGAGTAATAAGCTAATCCCTAAAGCCAAAAATAAAACAGGCCAAAAACCACGTTCATCTGGCGCACCAGAAAGGGCTATGAAAATAACGCCTGCAACAAAGACTAAAAAGGGAAAAATAGCGCCTACTGCTCCACCGTAAAAATTTAGGATAGTTTCATTTTTCGTTTTGTCTGTTATTTCCATAAATTAAGTTTCAAATGCTTCAATTAGTGTTTTGAAAATTGAAAATTACCAATGTTATTCTTCATTCAAATTATACTTCATAATTCGCCCATGTTTCCCTCTCTTATCTCGTTCCAGTTCATAAAAAGGACCATTCGGACCACTTGCTCTGTCGATAATATTTTGAATGTTTTTTAAATCTTCAACCGCTAAAGTAAATCGACTAAGTTGCTGTAGTTTTTGTAAATGATTTCGATTTCTTGCACCAATAATAGCACTTGCCACCAAGTCTTTTTGCAAAATATATTTAGTAGCGATTTCGGCTATACCCACGGCATATTTATCGGCAATTTTTCTTAATGTTTGCAAAGCGGCTTGAAATAATTCATAACCCCCAAATTCATCAATAATCAAGCGATATTTTGTTAAAGAACGATTTTCTAAAGGTTGTGGTGGGTCGGGCGCATTTAAGTATCGGTCGCTTAAAAAACCACCAGCTACTACCCCATAGCAAAGGTATTGAATCCCATGTTTTTTCATTAATTCATTAGACCCTTTTTGTACTCTTTGGTCTAGTATTGAATATTGCACTTGATTCGAGGCTACTTTTACACCAGCAGCTAGAATTTCTTGTAAATGTGCCGCATCAAAATTAGTGACCCCAATATATCGAATCTTGCCTTGTTTTTGTAAGTCTGCTAAATGCACAGCAGTTTCTACGTAACGTGGAAACTGATAATCCCACCAAGCAAATTGTACTAAATCCAATCGTTCAACCCCTAATCGTTGTAGCGAGCGGTCAATTATTTTAGTTGTATCTTCCTTTGTTAAAGTCGCTAAAGCCGCATAATCAGGCACATATTTAGTATGCACTTGAATAGATGGAAGGTCGCCTGCCGCAAAAGCAGCTTTGTATTTTTTGCGAAATTTGCCAATCAATTCTTCTACGCCTGTATATATATCTGCACAATCAAATGTAGTGACTCCTGCTGCTACAAAAGCTTTCATATCTTCAATGGCTTGTGTTTCGTTGATGTTGCCATGTCCGCCTGCTAAATGCCAGCCTCCTTTGATGATTCGGGAAATGGAGTAATCTGGTTGTAGGGTTATTCGGTCTATCTTCATGTTTTTAGTGTATTATAACGTAGGAATATTGAAAAAATAAATGCTCATTCTTGAATATTAACCGTAAAAAAGCAATGACTAGAAACAAACTCCCAACAAGCTCTTAATCTTTTCCAAAATTATTCAATATGGCATTAACAACCGAATCCGTCTTTGCCTGTATCAATGAATGCCCCGATACTACACTTAATTCTTGATAAGCCGCTTTGATATAAGCTTGTTGTAAAGGAATAATGTCAGGTGCAATAACTCGGTCTTCTGTTCCCCAAATAAATAAAGTCGGTCGGAATATATTTTTTTCATAGGATTTAATCGACGCATTTTTTCCTATGTCTGCCACTCGATACCAATTAAAGGCAGCAGTAGTTGCACCATATTCTCTTTGAATCGCCATACATTCGGCTATTTGTGAGTTTGTCCATCTACCACTTAGCCCATCCGCCACTTTTTGTTGATTTAAATGAAAAAGGAATTGTGGTAGAAAAGGCATTTGAAATCTTTTGATATAAGCACTTCGTTTTTGTTGTTCGGGATGATTTAAAAGGGCGTCATAAAAAACAGCAGTATGTGGAATAGCCATCGCCGTCCAAGTATGAATCCGTTCTGGAAAATCCATTACTGTTTTCCAACCAACACTCGCCCCCCAATCATGCCCAACCAAATGAAAGGTATCAAATCCTACTTGGTCGGCTACTGCCAAAACATCTTGCACTAAATGGTTTATTTGATAAGCTTCCACCTTAGTCGGTCGTGCCTTAGGACTATAACCTCTTTGATCAAAAGCCAATACTCGATAGCCTTCCGCTGCGGCTTTGTCCAAAAGTGGTTGCCACATCAGAGAAGATTCAGGAAAACCATGTAATAAAATTGCTGCGGGGCCTTTATTTTGCATCCCTGCCACTCGAATGTAAAATTCTAAATCATTGGCTTTTAAGCGGTACTCGCCTTTATCTATAGTGGCATCAAAAAGCGGTAATGCCGCTATTCTTTTGCTGTGTTTTTTTGACCAGTCTATAGCGTTAATATATATTAAGCTAGGTACTAGAATTAATAATGCCAACAAAGTCAGTAAACCAATTTTTATATATTTCCAATTCATTTGAATAAATTTTAAACAGTAAATAGTATGGCGACCATGCCATTGATATTTTCTTCTTGGTCATCTCTATTCTCTCAACGAATTGGACGCTACACTCTATTCTAAAAATCTACATCGGATGAATCGTATATCCACCATCTAAAACTATATTTACCTGTTACTAAAGCTACTTTACCTTTTAAATTGAAAAATTCCATTTTTATTAATTTTATCGTTCTTTGACAGAAAATGCCAATAAAACATTCCCTTCCTTTTCTGCATATTTGGCATAACCAGAAGTAACAAATAATTGATCGCCTACTACAACTGGCCCATCCGAATCAAATGCCCCACCAAAAGCTTTGACGCCGTTGACGGCTTCATAATCTCTTTTAGCATCAAAAGCCCATAATTCTCGCCCGTCATCCGTTGCATAAGCTTTGATAATCCCATCTAAAGCAGGGCCATAAACTACTTCTGGGGTCAAAGTAATGGCTGCCGAAATACCTGGTCCACAACCTCTAAGCGTAAAGCCTGGGCAACGGTCTTCTTCGATAGTCGCCCATAATCGTTTACCATCCGCTACATTGAGTGCGTGCATCCCTGGGGCTTTTGATAGCTCTTCATTAATGCTATATAAACCTCGGTCATTAATAGGGACAAATAAGGTTTTTTCATCTGTTGCCATACCCCAATGAACGCCGCCCATTGTGCCACCTCGACCAACTTGCTCTTGCCAAACGATTTCCCCATTATTATCGGGATCCATAGCAGTTACCTTACCCGATTTTTGCCCTGCTAGAAGGAGATCTTTTCCATTAGAATTCACTAAAATCGGTGGAGCGCCATAATCCGCATCGGGACCGTTATCTTCGGGGCAATTGGCTCGACTAAATAAGGTGACACAAGCACCATTCCAAGCATCTCCTGACATCGTTTGCTGCACCCACTTAATTTCCCCCTTATCCAAAGAAAAAGCCATAATGGCATCACTCGTTAAAGTGACAGGATGGGTATAATTTTCGCCTGTACCAACATATAATACTCGTCTAAGTGTATCTATCGTCACGCCTGTCCAAATAGGCGCACCAGATGGCCCCATCACGGGTGTTCCTTCTTCATTTTTTCCTTGTTGACTAGGTTCATCTGCAATGGTATATGTTTTCCAAACCATCGACCCATCCGCTTTATTTAAAGCCACCATCGACCCTCTAAAACTGCAACAAGGGTATTTTTCATCAATAGACTCCAATATTTCTGTAGAAGAAACAGGCACGTATAAACGGTCTTCAAATTGACTTAAAGTTCCCGTAACAGTCGCATTTGGATGGTCCTCTATTTTTACTTTCCACAATAATTTTTTAGTTGTTAAATCAAGGGCATAAACAAAAGCATTAAAATCACTAAAGTACAATCGGCTTGGTTGATTGCTACTATCTCGTTCTATCACTAGGGCACTTCTAACTTCTGCACCCGCTTGAAAAGTCCAGCGAGTACAACCAGTTTCTCGATTTAAAGCATAAATCGTCCCTAATGGACTAGCGGTAAAAAGCGTATTACCAGCGATGGTCGGTTGGACTCTTGCCCTAGAGGCATTCGGAAAGGCAAACACCCAGCTTAATTCCAAATCTCCTACATTGGCGGCATTAATTTTTAAATCGTCTTGGTTATAAAATCGTTGATTTTTATGCCCCATTCCCCAGCCATCAATATGCGGCGTAGCGGCTGTTTCGGTGCCCATCTCTTCGTCTGCACATAAGCCTTTAATTACTTCATTGGCGGCATTAGCGGCATCTACTTCAGAAATGTAAGCGGCTAAAGCTTGCTGTTGTTCCTCCGATAACATCATGGCTTGATTTCTCATAACGCCCGAAGTCATAGCTGATAAAATGCGTTCCTCTGGCATTAACTTTAAAGCGGCAACTAAAGGTGCGCCGGTGCTACCTTTATTATGACAAATGCCACAACGAGTATCAAAAAGGGTTTTAGTGTCTAAATCCGCCACTATCGTTTCTCCTGTTTGATGGGTAATTTGCCAATAGAACCATCCAAATGCTGCTATTAATAATAGAAGGAGGCTTATTCCTGTGGTGAGTAATATCTTTTTCATTTTTTATATTTTAGGCGTCAGGAGTGAGGTATCAGGTATCAGGACTTTCTGACACCTGACACCTCGCTCCTGATAACTAAGAAATTAAATATTCGGTGCAGAAAACGCTTGGTCAATTGCCTGTCGAAGAGAAAAAACATTCCCATCCACATCATTGGCATAGACCATCCAGAATTTTCCCAATTGTTGTGGCTCACTCAAAAACTCGACACCTTTTGCTTTTAATCGCTGATATTCTTTTTGAATGTCTAATACTTCCAAAGAAAAAGAGTAGCCCAATTCTGTGGGGCTTCTTTTGTAAATGGTATTAGGCGTAGGATGTGCCCCGCCGTATTGAAATAATTCCATTTTTTTCTCTTTACCGTCTAGCATAAACCAAGCTCCTTTCATAGATACACTATCCAAATCAATCACTTTTGCCATGACTTCAAGTGGTGGATATTCAGACCATCTATAAGGCTCAATTTCATAAATATCTTGGTAAAAGGCTGCTAATCTTTCAATGTTCGGTGTTGTAATAGCTACCTGAGTCATCCACATCTTATGTTTTTCTGAAAATTCTTTTCCAATCTTTAACCAAATAACAAAGTTGGACATTTGCTCTAATTCCATCATATTTCCTTCTGGGTCATAACCATAGGCATAAGTAACGCCATAACCGCCTAAATCAATGGGTTCATCCCCACGACTTAATATATCTACACCTGCCTTCATAAATTTCCTATAGCCAGAATGCTTCTCGGCTGTTTGGAAACAAGTATGTGTCATGCCGGGACCATAAGGCGGCATTTTTTCAATAATCGTATCGGTTTGATGATCGAATTGGGTTAATTCCAGCAAAAAATTAGGGGATTTTAATGTCGCTATCTCGTAACTGATACTATCCTTGCCAAATAATTTATTAGCTGCCTCCTTATTATTTATTTTTTCTCTGCTAATTAATTCAAAATTGGTAGCTCGCTGATAAAAATCTAGCATTTCATCCAAATCTTTTACCACTAAACCAATGTGATTATAGCCGATAATGGTGGTAGGAGATGCTGCAATGGTTGGACTAGGGGCTAGTTGGGTAAGGCGGCGTTGGATTAAGCCGTAGCTAGCTATTATGACTATAAGTAATACTCCAATTGCAATGAGACATCCTTTTTTTAGCATAATTTGTTTTGTTTTGAAGTTGACTTTTACGTAAGGCTTAGGATTTCAATGCTAAGGTAGTATTTTCTAGAGGAATTTGGGGATTGGAAAAAGATACAATTAGTCGCTAATATAAATATTCCAATTACTTATTTCCCTTCAGAAGATTCCTATTATTTGGCGGACCATTATGAAAACTATGCGCAAGAATTAAGCAATTATTTAGTCCATTATTTTGCCAGAAAGGAAAAAATTTATGCTACTGATGAATTAGTATTGGCTACAGTAAATGAACCTAAGTCTTCTTATAAGGTTAGTAAAAAGAAACAGAAAAAAGCCTAATTACTCCCTCCCAAAACGATCAACCTTCCCATCAAAAAACCGACAAACACCTCGCAGAGATCCCAACCAAATACCGCCGTCTTTATCCTCCATAATACCAAAAAACATATTGTCTTCCGTTTTAATAACCGTATGGGTTCTTTTTTCGTAAGGCAAAGGTTTTTTATCATAGCGAGTTAAAGCCCAGCTGTGCATATCATTATTAGCAATAGAACTTGTCCAAATATTCCCTTTTTTATCCTCATAAATATAGCCGACAAAGTTGCTGTCATAATTGGTTAAAGTATGATTACTATATTGCCAAAGACCATCATTCCCCCCTAGCCATATATCGCCTACTTGGTCGGCTATAATGCAACGAACATTGATAAAAGAGTCCCCTTTATTATCGGTGAAATTAGTCAAGGTGTTAGTATTCGTAAACTTAGTAAAGGTTTTACCATCAAAAGTGCAAGCCGCTCCTCTAGTGCCAATCCAAAATTTACCCGTTTTGTCTTCAATAATAGAATTTACATCATTATCTAACAGACCATCTTTGGTAGTAAAATTGGTGAAAGTTGTACCATCATATCGGCTAATACCGCCTACTCCTCCAAACCAAATTAATCCTGCTTTATCTTCATAAATGCAGGTGATTTTATTATGAACTAGCCCATTTTCTGTGGTAAAATTAGTGAATTTTTTTCCATCGTAGCAGTAGATACCTGCGCCAATTGTTCCAAACCAAATATTGCCTTTTGAGTCTTCTAGTAGCGAAAATGCACGTGATTGCCTTAACCCTGCGTTATTGGTGAAATTTGTAAAGTCTTTTCCATCATAGCGAATAATGCCTTCCCAAGTGGCTAACCAAATATTGCCTTGACTATCTTCTAGCATGTTTCTAGTAATGCTACTTGGTCCTTTAGCAGCATTGACCGTTTCGACTGCTACAAAATAAGGGTCATAGTCTGATGGGGTAAGGGAGGGGAAATTTTCAATTTTGACTGGCTGGGTATTTTTAGTTGATTTTTCCTTTTTTCTATTTTAATTGGTTGGGTGCTTCTGGTCGGTTTTTCCCTTTTTTTGATGTTTTTGCAGGAAAAGGTTAGCAGGAGGATGGTTAATGGTAGATGGATGGGTAGGAGTTTTTTCATTATATACTTTTTAATTTATACTTTTTCAAAAAACTTTATTTCATTTAATATGTTCGCCAAACGATGAACTATAAATGATGAACGATGAATTCGTTAAATAGAATAGAGCGTCAGATTAAAAATTGATAAAAAATCCGTTGCTAACTTAATCCGTTGCTAAAAAAAACTTAGCAACGGATTAAGTTAGCAACGGATTTGACGAGCTAGACAATAGTTTAAATATTTTCATAATATCAATTATTTACCTGACTATCTAAAAATGTATTAACAGCTAGTTACGATAAAATTATATATTTTAATTAATCACAATTCATCGTTTATAGTTCATCATTCATCGTTTGGCGACCATATTGTTCATTAGGCTTTTACTGTCTTAGCAGGAGAAGTATAGCCAATTATAGTGATAAAGGCTGTTTTTTAATTTAATTACTGCTAGAGCAGTAATTTGCTCCTATTTAATTTTAGTTTTATGAAAAAACGCTTATTTTTACTGTCAAAGCAGTAAAATGAATATATTAGAAATAGGAGAAATAGTTAAATATCATCGAAAAATTAGTGGTTTATCCAGAGTAGAATGCGCTCAATTAGCAGGAATTGGAAAAACGGCTATTTATGATATTGAACATGGTAAAGATACCATTCAATTTAAAACTTTATCTAAACTATTAACGGTTTTGAATATTCGCATTGAATTACAAAGCCCCTTAATGAAAAAATATACCAATGAGAAAAGCTAATATTTATATGCAGGATAAATTGGCTGGTTTTCTAACAGAGTCTACGGATAGAAATATCTATACCTTTGAATATTTAGCTAGTTATGAGAGATTGCCAGTTTCTTTAACCATGCCTGTTGAGCAAAAATCATTTTCTTATAATCATTTTCCTCCTTTTTTTGACGGGGTTTTACCAGAAGGAATTATGTTGGACGGTCTACTCCGTCAATTGAAAATTGACAAAAGAGATTATTTTTCTCAACTATTAGCAGTAGGAGAAGATTTAGTAGGAGCTGTTACCGTAAAACCAACCGAGCATGAATAGATGTCCTATCTCCTATTAGCTTCTTAGATAGTGAACGACAAGCATTATATTTAGAACTGATAAGGGAACGGTTTCAACGATTAAAATGGTAAATTAATAGTTAAAATAATATAGAAATTATTCATCAAAATCCACGATTCGACATTTCTATTTTTTCAATTTATTTTTTAATTGTTGAATCAATTCTTCTGGACTAGGTAACTGATTACTAAATTCATCTGGCAAAGAGGAGCTTAATTTATATGCTGATACACCAAGTGGTTTGTTGCTAGTACGCAAAGCATATTCTACTGTGCTTACCCCAATTCATAGGACCACTTAACAATAATCCTTCGTTAATA
>CAZXYA010000072.1:0-14602 GCA_964644655.1 uncultured Saprospiraceae bacterium
AACTTTAGTCGGGAGGCGGCGAGGAGAAATATCAAGAAACTTTTTTAACAGAGTACTAAGCTACTTAAAAGACATTACTTCTCCACCTGTCCAGCCTTCTGGTGTCCCCTCCGAAAGATGTTTTGAGTCTTTTCATAAAACAATCGAGCTGTCAAATCACTAACATTGATGGATAAAACTTTCTCAAAGGCATTGGCGGCTTCTTGAAATTGTTTGCCTAAATAATAATTCATTCTTTGCCTACAAATTTTTTAAAAAATCTTTTTACCGTACACATTTTTAAAACGCTGCCTTTGGCAGCTAAAAAGTGGGGTTTGGGGTGAACAAAGAAATCAAATCATTTCCCTCATTAACTTCCTGATGTTATTATACTGGTAAATTAATTGAATCATTTCAGTATATTTCTTTATAAACCGTTCATTAGTAGCAAGGTCACCAAAGACTTCTTGCAAGCTTAAAAATTCAAGTAGATTGTTTGTTGTTTTAGCAGCAACTTGATGTAATGCTGCTTTCATTACATCAATGATTTCCAAAGGGGTCTTATTTTCATTCACTTCTTTATCGCTATAGTAACACCAAGCAGCCAAAATAAAGGTTGCATAGTCAATACTACCTCCATTGGCTAAATTGTCTTGAATGGTTGGGATTAAGAACTTCGGTAATTTTGCAGAACTCTCTGAACATATTCGACTAACACTATCTTTTATATTTGAGTTGGCAAATCGCTCTTCTAAACTGTCTTTGTATTTTTCAATATCAATGCCCTCGATTACATCTAAAACAGGCGTTGCCTCTTTGTCCATAAACTGACGCATAAATTTTGCAAAAACAGCATCTTTCATACAATCATTAATCGAAGGATGTCCATGAATTGCACCTGGAATGCCTAAGACGGAATGCCCAGCGTTTAAAAGCCGAATTTTCATTTTCTCATAAGGTATCACATCAGGTACAAATTGGACGCCTAATTTTTCAAGTGGAGGTCTTCCATTAGAAAAGGTATCTTCCACTACCCATTGAATAAATGGTTCGCAGATAACGGGCCATTCATCTTTTAGTTGATAATTTTCTTGCAAATAAGCTATATCGGCGGGACTCGTTACAGGTGTAATTCTATCCACCATCGTATTTGGAAAAGTAACTGTTTTTTCTATCCATTGAGCCAGTTCAACATCTTGTTTGCGAGCAAAAGCCAGTACCATCTGACGTGCCACTTCCCCATTATGAGGTATATTATCACAGGATAAAATACTAAAAGGCGCTAATTCATTGGCTCGTCGTTTTCTTAGTGCTGCAGTCAGGTAGCCAAAAACCGTTTTGGGTTGATTAGGCTGTGCAAGGTCATGTTGTATATCTGCATTATCAAAATTAAAAGCGCCTGTTTGTGGGTTAAAATTATAACCACCTTCTGTAATGGTTAGCGAAACAATTTTAGTATCCGCATGCGCCATTTTATCAAGGACTAAATTGGGTGTATCTACCGCTAAAAGCATTTCTTTGATAGCACCAATCACTTCACTTTTAATGGTTCCATTAGGATGTTGTATAATCAAGGTATAAAGCCCATCTTGCTTTTTAAGCGCCTTATACATATTTCGGTCAGCTTCTCGTAATCCTACCCCACAAATTCCCCAATCCAACATATTATAAGCTGCTATTAATTGATGCATATAATAGGCTTGATGAGAACGATGAAAGCCGCCTACACCAATATGAACAATTCCTGTTTTCAAAGCTTGTCTATTATAATTTGGACAAGGAATATGTTTTGCAATTTGTTTGGTGTTATTTTGATTTAATTGTATCATTTTAATTTTAATTTTAATTCATTCCTTTTCTTGTTACCCATTTTTTAATGTTTGTGCCTAATTTTAACTGCTCTAATAGAATGTTTAAATAGAAATTCTAATGTTATGGTAACAAAAAATACTACAATTATCATCAAACAATCCAACAGTATTTTTTTTGAAAATTGCCATGGGAAATGTAGAAAACATAAAAAATAATGCGCTGGAATATAGAAATGAGTTAGCTATTCCCAATCGCCTTAATTGCTTTATTTTTTGATTAATAATCCATTCATTAAGTTCTTTGTTCTTTTCAAGTTGATAAATCTCAATATTCAATGCCACCAAGAAATTACTTGTTGAGAGAATAAGCAATCCTACAGCTGGCAAGATTGTAAGCGGAGCATACCATTCCATATTCATAAACCTTTTTTTAACTTTTAAAAAGCGCAATCTGCTATTGATTCCTTTTAAGTCTGTTAATTTAAAGCATCCCACCCATAGGAGGATAGGATGCTAAAAATCGCTAAAATTTCATAGTGTGTATTGATAACTATTCATTCGCTGTTTTACCTCTTTTCATCGCCCAATATGCGGTGGCAAAATATAGTAGTGTACAGATAAAGGCGTAAGTATAGAAAATTTCTCGATTAGAAATATAAGTATTTTCATCCCCACTTCTGAATAAGACATTACTAGCTAAAATCAAGGTGATTGCTAGGGAAGTGAAGGCTATGATTTTCAATGCTTTAGAAAAAAGGGAATTGTCTTTTACAAATTGAGGTTCTTCGTTGGCTATTTTTTGTTGATACAATTCGACCTCCTTATCAAATTTTTGTGCTTTAGCTACTGCCTCAGGAAATTTTTCTTTAGCGCCATACCTTCCTGCCAAAAGAGTATAAACTAGGATAGTGAAAAACCAAGTGGGAATAAACAAATAGTAAAAAGACATTACATCCAATACATTCAAACCAAAACCAAATACTAAACCTAAGCCCCAAGAGGCCACAGCAGGCAAACTATTCGCATAGTCTTGATATTTAGACCAATATCTGGTGTAACCTATTTTTGGAAAAATTTGATGTTCTGCAAAAACAATTGCTCCGACAGGAACGACTAGTAACCCAGCGTAAGTTAAAAGTGGTAAAAACTTAGTGAACACAAAAGGGAAACAGCCAACTACAACCATCGCCAAACCAACAATCAAGGTCGTTCTCCTACGACTTTGCTTACTAAAAATCGCCTGTGCAGCCAACCCTGCTCTATAGAGGTTTGTAATGGCGGTCGTCCAACCAGCCACGATGACAATAATGAAACCAGACCATCCCAAAGCATAAAACGCTACATCCCCTGGGTCTAATTCTACGATGGCTTTTCCTAAAATGACTGCTGCACCAGCCCCCATAATTCCAGCCGAAATCCATGCAATATAATGCCCAAAGAGCATTCCTGTACTAGTTGCTAAGCCATAAGATTTCTTTTTGGCAAAGCGCAGCAAAGCCATATCTATTAAACCAAAATGCGTAATCGTATTTGCAGCCCATCCAAAACCAATGACCTCCACTATCCCAATGCCTGGTTGTCCTTCACTATTGATGCCTGTCCATATAGATTGATTGCCGATAGTAACAAAATCTGCCCAACCACTCGGAAGCGTTTTACCTAAAACATCCAAAGATAAGGCAGGCATTAAGACCAATGCACCACTTGCAAACATCACAAATAACCAAGGCGCACATACGCCTGAAAATTCAGAAACCGCATTGAAGCCATAAATCGCAACAAATACGGCGACTAGACCAACTATCAGCACAATGACTACAAACCAAAAATTGGTGGGATACCAGTTGAGTTGGGCAGGTATGTCAAAGGCAAAACGTACTGCTGAAGCAGACACGGTTATCATCGCCGCAGAAATAACGGTGAAAATGATAACATTTGCCCAGTTATACAACTTTGACATCGAGTCACCAGCAATCTTATTAAGATAAGTATAGAGACTTAGACGAGTCTCAACGGCTATCGGAGTAGTGATCAATGTCCAGCTAAGTACCGCCAATATATTACCAATAAGTAAACCCAAAACTATATCCATAGTTTTTGCACCCAATGCTACAAATGTTGCCCCTATGACAAATTCAGTAGCGGCAACATGTTCCGCAGCATATAATCCTGCAAAATGGGTCCAATCATGGAGTTTGTGTTTTGCGACGGGAAGTTGTTCTTCATGTAACTTTTCAAATTGTTCGAAGTTGGTTGATTCATTCATTTTATTTATTTATTTAATACGCTAGAAGTTTATTTTTTTGACAAAAAATCATAAATAGCCATCTGGCTACGAATCGACTCTTTTCCTTTACGCACAAATTGATTTCTCCGTCTGGAGTCAATTTTTCTAGCTTTGACATTATCTGCTAATTGTAAATCAATAATATGTCTGAGTTCTTTGTATACTGCTTCATCATAAATAGGGAAGCAGACCTCTACCCTTCTGTCCAAATTTCGGGTCATCCAATCAGCAGAAGCTAAATACATTTTTTCTTTTCCGCCATTGCCAAAAATATAAATCCTAGCATGTTCCAAAAATCGGTCGATAATACTAATAACTTTAATATTTTTACTTTGATTTTTAACGCCAGGCACTAAGCAGCAAATGCCCCTCACTATAAGTTCTATTTTGACCCCCGCATTACTCGCTTCATAGAGCTTGTCTATCATTCCTTTATCCTCAAGGCTATTCATTTTTAAAATCATATAAGCTGCCTTGCCTTCTTTTGCCAACTTTATTTCTTTGTCAATCATTTTTTCAAAACCAGAACGAGTTGTAAAAGGAGAAACCAACAAATGCTTGGTTTTTGGCATAATAATCCGCCGTTCTAATAAATCAAAAATTTGTCGAACTTCATTAGTAATGCGTTTATCAGCCGTTAAAAGCGCATGGTCTCCGTATAGTTTTGCCGTTTTTTCATTAAAATTTCCAGTTCCTAAATAAGCGTAGTCTTTGATGCCTTCTTCTTTACGTCGAATGAGCATCAATTTAGTATGTACTTTGATGCCGGGGTAGCTATAAATGACGGTAGCTCCCGTATTTTTTAATTTTTCGCCCCAAAACAAGTTAGAAGCCTCATCAAAACGGGCTTTTGCTTCAATAAAAGCACAGACCTTTTTACCCTTCGCTAATGCATGCATTAAGGCAGTAGCGACCGCTGATTTATTCGCAACTCGATAGAGTGTTATTTGGATAGCAACCACATCGGGGTCGTCAGCCGCCTCCCAAATTAATTTTGGAATGTAACCATAAGATTGGTAGGGAAAATGAAGGATATAATCTTTTTGTCGAATAGCAGCAATCAAAGAAGTTTCTTTTTCTAGCTCCTCATGTAAAGTTGGTGGAAGTGGTTTATCGTGTAATTGGGGTTGGTTACTAGGGTCTGGGAAACCGAAAAAGTCATTAAAATTATGATAGCGTCCACCTGGCACCATGTCATATTTCGATAAATCAAAAAAGGTTTTAAGGTGCTTTAACAACGTTGGTGGCATACTTTCGTCGTATAAAAAACGAGTTGGTAATCCAGTCTTTCTCTTATCTAAATTTTCTTTTAATTTTTGAATTAAATCTCCTGAAAATTCATCTCCTAAGTACAATTCTGCATCCCTAGATATTTTTATAGAATAAATGCCTTTTACAGTCGTTTTGGGCAATATTTTTGGCATATTATACCGTATTATATCCTCTATAAAGGTGACATAATATTGCCCATTTTCTTCTGGTAAAACAATAAATCGACCTACTTCTCCACTCGGTACATTCACAACCGCAGAACGTTCTCCGGTTTCATCCAATTGTACCACTAAATAGAGACTTTTATCCTGTAGAAATAGATGGGCTTCTTTGGTATCTAAAAAAACAGGGTTTATAAAATCCTTAATTTTATTCTTAAATAAACTTTCTGAAAATTGCTTTTGTGCTTGAGAATATTGGGAGTCATTAATTAAATGGATGTTATTCTTTGTTAATCCAGGAATAATCTCTTCCTTAAATATGCGGCCAAATTCCTTTTGTTGCCTATTGACAATGGTCTTGATTCTTCTGAGAATCTTTTTGGGTTTAATTTCCAAAAATTTTTTTCTGGTCTTCTTTTTAAGTTCATTAAAACTACGCATAGAAGAAACCCGAACTTTAAAAAATTCATCCAAATTTGAAGAATAGATCGCTAAAAATTTTAATCGTTCATATAGAGGTACTTGAGCATTTTGGGCTTCTTGTAAGACTCTATAATTGAAGGACAACCAACTAATGTCTCTTTCTTTAAGATTACTATTTTTCATTTATTGAATTTAAGAGAAATTTCTTTACGATGTAAAAAAAGGAGCAAGATAGACAAAATAAAAATACTAAAGGTCATAGAAATAATAAGCCTCCATCATTGTTTATCACTATGCCCAATACAGTAAAATGGGCATATAAACAACTAATGGCCGCTGAGATTGCTAATCAATCTACTTTTAGTCTCTGAACTACCTTCCCTATCGTCAGCCCTTGTACGATAATAGAAAAAAGCACGACTAAATAGGTACAAAATAGTAGTACTTCTTTGGAATGCTCATCTGCTAAGGATAAGGCTAGAGCGACTGAAATACCACCTCTTAGTCCTCCCCATGTCAATAAACTAACCGTTTTTAATGGACTTTTGACTTTTTCTCTCAATAAGGAATAAGGAACTAAAACAGATATAAATCTTGAAATTAAAACCACGATAATAGCTATTATACCAATTTTGACATAGTCGATTTTAAATTCTAGGAGATGGATTAATAAACCAATTAAAACAAATAAGACTGCATTTAAAGTATCATCTAATATCTCCCATAATCCTGTCAAGCTTTCTCTACATTCGGTTGAAAAAGTTGGCGCATTTATAGCATTACCAATTAGTAAGCCTGCAACGACCATCGCTAAGGGACCAGAGACATGTAAAGAAGCTGCCAATGCATAGCCACCAGTTGCTATGGATAAAGTCAATAATATCACTAAATGGGAATTCTCTTGAACAGTTTTGATTAATTTAATGCCACTATACCCGAGGATTAGCCCATAAATGATGCCGCCTATGGCCTCTTCCCCAAACAGCATTAAAACCTCGATTGCTACATCTTGAGAATGTCCTTGTGTTACTTCTGCTAATAACAGTAATCCTGTAAATACCACCACGCCTACTCCATCGTTAAACAAGGATTCACCTTCAATTTTAAGCTTTAAACTAGGGCTAACATTTGTATCTTTTAGAATGGCTAAGACGGCAATTGGGTCGGTTGGAGAAATTAAGGCACCAAATAAGAGTAGGTGAATAAAAGGAATGTCTAAACCAATTAATTGACTTCCTAAAAATAGTAGCCCAGCAACGAGAAAGGTAGATAATAATACGCCTAGGGTGGCGAATAAAAAGACAGAGCGTTTTTCTTTATTTAATTGATGAATATTGACGTGCATGGCTCCTGCAAAGAGCAAATAACCGAGCATAACATCTAGTAAGGTATGTTCAAAATTGACATCTAAGACAATTTGACAAAAGAATTCATAAAGCTTTGGAAAAATTGGTTGGAGTAAAATCATCAAAGTAGAGGTGAGCAAGGCCATTATCATTAAGCCTATGGTCACAGGTAATTTAATCCACCGATAATTGATATAGCTGAACAAAGCTGCCAAACTAGTGACAATAGCAAAAGACTCAAACATATTAATACTTTTTAAATAACCTTTTCTACTTTTTTATTTAGCAGAGAACTTAGGGCAAGGGAATTATTACAAAGCGACAATGTACAAAGGAACGGTTCAAAAATAACTTTATATTTTAAAATTGCAACTTATTGATTGTCAGTAGTAGTTTTAATTTTAATTGTCATTTTAATTTTAATTCATTCCAAATAAACGGTCTCACTTCTGACTTCTATCAATTTTTGACGAGCTAGACGATATTTTAAATATTGTCATAATCTCCCTTTATTACCTAGTCATCTAATTTATCGTAGTTATTCCGCTTAAATAGGAATAGAGCATAAAGAAAAGAAACTTAAAATGATTGAAACCATTAATTGCTATATTTTTTCAACCTTTTTTAGTAGCATTCAAATGATTAATAATTGGAAAACGACTCTGCAAACCTTTCTTGTTTTATTTATTTGCTTTTTCATAGTTCTTATTTTGTGAATAAATATGGTTTGAATTTCTTTTAATCTCCCGTTTCTGCTTTCTCCGTAACTTCTTATTCGGGTTCGGTTCCTCCCTTTTTATACAAAAGCAAAATGTCAGATTTTGCAAAAAGGGTTTTGGGTACTTTTATATTTAAGCTAGGTTCTTGGTACAACCCTGGAGGCACACTTATATCTCCTAGGTACAAATCTCCAATTATTGCTTTGGCTTCCGCTTCATATAATCCTTGTTTGGGGAGTGCTAAAGTCATTGTGGCAGTAGCCTTAACGGTTGGTTCGTGGATTTTTCCTACGGTAAGGCCTAAACCAGAGGGCGTATCCAGCGCTAAAATAGGAGCTATTTGTGCATTTGCCCAATCAATCATTTGTTTTGGTATTCCATAAGGATTTCCCTTAATGCTATATCCGATAATACCATCAATAATTAAATCCACTTTTTCAATAGTACTTAAAGCTTCTCCTTGAAGAACAGGTACGCCCATCCGCTTTAAAATACCTAATTGATGGGCAGGAATAAGGGTCATTTTAGCGGAATCCGCTGTAATAAAAACGGTCACTTTTGCTCCCCAACTATGCAATCTTCTAGCACAGACCATTGCGCCACCACCATTTCCGCCAGTTCCAGCTAATACAATGACCTTCTTTTTCTTAATTTTCTTTTTTAAAAATTTTTGTACTGCTAAAATGGCTAAACATCGACCCGCATTTTCCATCATTTGAATGAGTTCGATACGATATTCCTCCATCATCAATCTATCCACCTCTATCATCTGAGGGGTACTAATTTTAGGAATTTCTTTTTTGAAAGCTTTTATTTTTGGCATAATTAATTTGATTCTAAAATAGGTTCTTTTTCTAAAGGCTGTTTTTGTTGAGAAAAGTGCATGACCAATACTAATACGCCTGCTGCTACAGCTAAAACACTTGATATCTGGAAGATATTAGCCAAGGAAGGGTCTAGCTGCACAAAAGGATAAAATTGTCCACTTTTAACCTAATATTTCTAAATCTCAGGATTCACCTATTTAGAAGTTAGATTTACTTTGAATTTATAATGGAAAAATTTCTTGCATAATTTTTATTACTACTATTCATTGGGACATATTTTTCCCTTTTTAGTTCCAGAAGACTTTTTAATCCGATTTCATTCCCAGAAAATGTACCGTCATTATGTAAAAAGAAGTAATCTTCTGAATGATAATTAAATGTACCATCGTAATTCTCATAGTAAGTTTCTGAATAGTGACTATCACCTTTTAAAAAATATAACTGTGTGAGAAGACGACCGTTTTTCATATTCCAAAATTTAATTACTTGCTCTTTTCCAGAAGTAATTAGCAAATCTAAGATAGGATGGTGGCAAATTTTTTCAATTTTCAAATCATGAGCCTTTCTATCAAAAAATAACTGTAAACTTTTTAACTTATTATAATCATCGTATTCTAGTTCCCAGTATTTCAATTTATTACCATGAGTAGTAATCAAAGTGTTTGCATCATTGTTCAAAATCATATTCTGTATCGGTGTGCCAGTTTTTCCTAACAGCCGATAGTTGTCTTCATACTTTGAAAATGGAGGATGGGTGGATTTAAGATTGAAAGAAAGTCTCCTTGATAGAAGTAGATGTGAAGGCACAGCCAAAAATGAATAAATGATTAAACAGGTTTTTAGAATACCTATTTAATCATTTATTCGTTTTTTTTTGAAAAATACCGAGGCTTATTTAGTCGCTACTTAGTAAGGCGCTAAAAAGAAAAATTAGCCCCAATACTAAAAATAGAATCATCGTCAGAGGTAAAGTAAGAGACTCTAAAAACAAATAGATTTAAAGGCATAACAAATACACCTGCACCAGAACTAGTATGCCAAATATTAGAATCCTCCTCTCCTTCTAACCAAGCTCGTCCGTGGTCAAAAGAGAAATGAACACCAAAAGTAAGGGGGAAAGTAGTTGATTTATTTCGGGCTACTGCTACCCTTAAATCAGTACTGTGAAAGAATACTCCATCACCTGCAAATTTCCCTGTATTAAATCCTCTTAATTGAGTACTGCCTCCTAATTGATTTGCTTGAAAAAATTCATAATCTCCTATATTATAGGCCGCACCAACTCTAGTTGCTAAGACAATATTTTTTCGGATATTAAAAGGGATATAGAAAGCTAGATTTGAATAAAGTTTAGTAAAATTGTTATCTGAATTATTAACATTATATCGATAATCCGCCCCAAATTGAAATTGATACCCTCTTAATGGGATCAGAGCATTGTCCAGTACGGAATAGGTATATTCCGCATCCAAACCGATATAGTTCTGCGACTCAAAATTACTAGGCATCAAATTAGCTTCCGCAGTATTGACAAATCGGTCTTCTGTTAGCTCTAAATTAAAAAATTCATAAGTTGGCCCAATTTGAATACTATGTCCTTGCCCAAAACGACTATAAAGCGATGGATTGATTTTGATATTATATCCTCTAACTCGGTGAAATTCTAGGTCTTGGTCTGTATCTGGTATCGTATTTCCTAAACCAAAATAATTCGTGATAAATGTTGGACCTGTACCCGATGCATCTAACACAAAATCATTTTTGCCTAACCCTTTGGGAAAATGCCCTCGATAATTCAAGCTTACAGCCCCTCTGGAAAAAGAAAAAGCACCATTGATGGTATGCTGACTTTGATAAGGATCTGTTCTAAATCCCTGTTTTTGTATAATCGTAAAATAACCAATCCCAATCCCTGCATCTGGATTACTAGCAATTAATGGAAAGCCTATTTTCTTGTCAAATTTATAGCCAAATCGGTCATAACGATTAATTCCTTTTTTGACCTCTGCCTTATTATCAATTTCTCCACTATCATTGGCAATGGTTAAGCCTTTTGGTTTATCATAAACAACCGTCATTTTCGAACCGCCACCGACCGTAGATAAGTCCTCTATCCTATCTTCACCACCTCCACCAACGATAATTAATTTTAGTCCTTTTTTTACATTGCCATTAATCTTAAAAATATCTGCTCCTTTTCGGCCATAGATACGAATTTCTTTAGTATCTCGATTATCAAAAGTACGTTCATAAACTAATTTCCTTTCCGAATGTTTGAGGTCATAAATTTGGACTTTGGTCAATTGGTCACTCATTCTAGTGATTTCAAATAACTCAGGTTCATTCGTACCTGCCACATCGGGTTCTTTCGCTAAGAAAAGATAATAGGCCTCTGCAATTTCCACTAAATCAGCTCTCCGTTTTTTTAGTTTGGCACTAATATCTTCTCCGTTAAGTTTGAAAATATCAGGATGCCAATTTGCAAATGCTTTTTGAATGACTTCATCGGTCAATTGTGCTTGTAACTCTTTAGCCATCTGCAAAAATTCAACTTTTGTTTTTTCATTTAAATTGGCACGGTCAAAACTTCTAGCATTAAAGACTAACCCAGGCAAGTAATCTATTTTGTCGTCAAAACTTCTGAATTGTGGCGTTAGGAAAGGGCGACCGACTATGAAAGGTAGGATGCCATCAAAACGGTAAAATACTTGGTCTCTATCTCTTGGGATGGGTCGATAAGTTGTTTGACCATCTTCTTTAAAACTAGCCCAGCGCCATTGGTCATCATGTCTATCCCAATCCCCAATTAAAATATCAAAGAGTCTAGATTTCAGTACAAAATCTTGGTCAACTTTAGCATGATGATTTTTCTTCAATTTTTTAATTAAATCTTCCGCACCGATAATTTTCTTGGAATTTCCAAAATTAGGATTATCACTCCAATCACCAGATGGTCGTTCTTCAAATAAAAATAATTTACCTCCAAAATCATCATTAAACTTCTCTAAACCAGCTTGTGGTGGAACATACATTAATTGAGGCATCGTATGATAAATGCCAACTGCCTCCGCTAATTTGGGGATAACAAAAGCACCATAAGGGTGCGAGGCAGAAATCCCATCTTGGATGATACTTTGGGCAAAAGTACTACGAAGGATAGAAGGTACTACTTTTTGTACATCCTTATTAATCGTTCTCAAAGTATATTGTTTCCCATCTTTTGCTTTTAATCTTAGGGATTTAGTTTGAAAACCTCCTCCTTTTTTGATAGGTGTTAATCCTCCTTTTAGAGTATCTAAAAATACAACTGGTGCAGAAATGTCTGTATACCATTCGTCTCTAAAGTGGTCTCCAAACCACATTCGTTTAAATTTTTTCGCTTGATAAATTTCAGATGCCTTTGTGATAATAGAACCCTCCTTATTTTTCTTCATCTCCTTGTAATCTTTTTCCTCAAATACTGGTGGTGGTTTCTTATGCAATAACTTTCTAAAAACTACTTTTCCGCCATCTTCAGTTGTCCAAATTTCCACCCATACCTCATTGTTTTCTAAATAAGATAATTTTACAAACCCATTTTTTTGATAGGAAAATTCCGCTGAATTACCTTTTCTAATATAATCTTCCTTACCGCCGCCACCACTTACAATAAAGTGTTGAAACTTTTTATAAAAATATTGTAATCCCGGTTCGTGACCAGAAACAAACACCACATCTTCATAAGTATTACATAAATCTACAATAGACTTTTTTAGAGCAGCTTGCCTTGGATGGGACAAATCTTGTGGACTGCCTATTATTTTTTTGGAGATAGGATATAGCGAACCTAAAACGGGTAGGGGAAAGTAAATATTTTTACCTCCTTTTCTGAAAGGAAAGATATGGTCTTTTAAGGGATAATAACCACCTGATTTCCCACTACTATAAATGGGATGATGCATCGCTATCAAAATATTCTTCCCACTATTATCACTTAATATTTCATGTAGTTCTTCTAAAAACTCTACTTCATCATCTACATCACAGCCCAAATTTTTATCTCGTTCCTCATCTTGTCTCAACCACCATTGAGAATTTATGATTATCATGACCAGATTATCGGTTAATTTAACTTTAAAAGGGTCACCACATCCATTATCTGGTAAAAATACATTCTTGCCATCAAAAAATTCTTCCAGTATTACTTCTTGTCGATGGACGCTTTCTTGCCCTCCAATTGCATCATTATTCCAATCTTTATTCCCCGGAATAGCATATAGATTACCATTATAGTTTTTTAAGGATTGAAATTGAGCGATTAACTTTCTTTTAGCCGTTTCATATCCTTCTTCATCTTCATCGGGAATCCCTTCTGGATAAACTTGGTTTCCTAAATATACGACCGAGCTATTCGTTCCTGCTTCCATTGCCTGTCTTTGCATTAGCTTTAATGCAGCTGTTGGTTGGTCCACACTTCCTGTCTCCCCAATTAGAAAAACGCTATGCGCTACATCTGTATTAGCAGGCAGTTGTCTTGTTGACCAGTTTTTATTTTTAGAATTATAATGAGGAATTTTGCTTGAAGAACAAGCTTGAAGAAAGTAGAATAGAATATAAAGGATGGCTAATCTGAGGATTGTCTTTTCCATAGTCGTTCTGATATGCTTAAAATTGATGACATTTGAATATTTATAGCTAAAGAGATACCAAAGCTTATTATTTACCTAATATTTTGATTACTAGTATTTTGTAAAGATATAGAAAAATAATTGTTCTTTGTTTTTTCTGGTATTTAGGATGAATGCTTAAATATAAGAATCTAGTCTGAATATTTAAATTAATTCTGTCCAAGAACTTACCTTGAGTGTAGTTTTTAATATCAATTTTTTATTGAACATTCTAATATACTACTCGACTAAAATCCGTTTCACCCTCAAGCTCTCTCCGCCCGAGCTGCGGAGCAGCGAAGGGCGGTAATGTTCATTTTAGTAGGGTAGAGTACTAATATACTTACAACATACAATTTTTTATTTTACTTTTAGTACCCATGAACAAAAATCAATTAATAACGGGCGCAGTTGGGATTTGTCCCCATGTCCTGTTAAGGACATTATGTCGGTAAAAAAGGTATTTTATAACGTTAAGACCGTTCCTTTAGATACGGAATGTGTCGAATAGCAACCATATATTGTACCTAAAGGCACATTTTGGGGACAAACTCCAATTGCGCCCCCTACAAAATGTTAAATTTAAATAATTGCTAATATGTTTGAGGTTTAAATTGTTGGATGGCTAGATGGTTGGCAAAAAACATCAAACAATCTAAAACAAGGCTTTTAGAACAATTAGAGGTTTTTATATTTGAACTTTATCTAATTTAACCATTCAATAAAAATAAGACGACTTTCGATATATTATTAAAGCATAAGATTACTTTATTAAATATATTGTCTAATTAAAACGAAAAAATCATGTTTGTTGGTCATTATGCAGCTAGTTTCGCCATCAAAAAATATAATAAAGATATTTCCCTGGGTTGGCTATTCATTGGTGTCCAATTGGTAGATATTTTCTTTTTTTCCTTTGTCTTAACTGGAATAGAAAGAATTAATATTATAAAAAACTATACAGCTACGAATCATTTTCAGTTGGAATATATGCCCTTTACACATAGTCTGTTGTCTGCTTTTGTTTGGGCATTAATCGGCTACTTTGTAGCCAATGTGATTTGGAAAGGACATAAAAAAATGGCGAAAGGGCAGTCATTGCAAGAACCCTTTTTAAATGCTTTGCGCAAA
>CAZXYA010000072.1:14612-23238 GCA_964644655.1 uncultured Saprospiraceae bacterium
AAATGGCGATGGCAATGGCTATTGCCTCTCATTGGTTTTTTGACTTACCTGTGCATACTCCTGATTTACCACTTTGGAGTGATAGTTCTCAAAAACTCGGTCTTGGACTATGGAATTTTCGAAATGCAGCTTTTGTATTGGAAACTATTGTGTTATTGATAGGGGTGTGGTTTTATTGGCAAGCAGTTCAACCTCAAACTGCGGCTAAAAAAAGATGGATTATTGGATTTGTTGTTTTTATGTTGGCTTTTCACGCTTCCCAAGTTTTGTCGAACCGATGCCTGCATTTTTAAATAAAAGTATTTTGAGTTTTTCGGCAATTGGTGCTTATTTCTTATTTGCATGGGTAGCTCATTGGATTGATTTGAAGGAATAGAATGTATGAATATTTTTTCTTGATGCTAATCAACTAATAAAGTTAAAAGTTCTCACAAATAAATTCTCCCTTTTGGCTTTTAATGGCCTTATTCTTATTGAAAAACACGTACATAATCTACAATCATTCGTTGGGGAAAACGAGTTGTTCCATCAGGTGAACCTGGAAAATCACCCCCTACTGCAACATTGAAGATAAAGAAAAAAGCCTCATTAAAAGGATAAGGTTGTGAGCCTACGGTATTTCTATCAAATTCAAAATACAATTCATCATCCACATACCATTCTAGCTTATTTTCTTGCCAGATCAAAGAAAAAACGTGATATTCTTCTGAAAATTTATTCCCATTCGGTAAGGAAGCAGAGCTGCCATTAAATTGACGACTGGCAAAGTTAGCCCCATAGTGTGCAGTTCCTAATACTCTACCAGGCTGACTACCAATTAATTCCATTATGTCAATTTCTCCACAAGCAGGCCAACCTACTACAGAAATTCTATTGCCTAACATCCATAAAGCAGGCCATAAGCCCCTGCCCTCTGGCAAGACCGCCCGAATATCAACTCTACCAAAACGGAAACTCTGTTTATTTTGGGTGATTAATCTAGAAGAGGTAAACTCTGCGCCGCCAAAAGATTCTCTTCTTGCCTCTATGACCAAATTACCGCTTTCAACAGACGTGTTTTCTTCTTGATAAAATTGCAATTCATTATTTCCCCAGCCATTATTTCCTCGGCCTATTTCATACTGCCAATCATCCGTATTTAGCGCTTCGCCAGAAAATTCATCTGCCCAGACCAACTCCATCCCCGCATAGGATTCAGGAGTTATGTAGCCCGTTGTGGGAATGACTAAATCATTGATGTCATCATCATTTTTAATCGTTCCTACAGCTCCACCAACAAGGATACTAGCGTTTACAGGGTTGGTTAATTCGACCTTAAAAGTCTCATCATTTTCAAATACATTTTCTCCAATAACAGGAATACTAATTATTTTAGAAGTTTCTCCTATGGCAAAGGTTATGGTACCACTCGAAGGTTCAAAATCGACTGCATCCTGTGCTGTTTCGGCAATAGTGGTATAATCGACTTTTACTTCTTGCGTGAAATCCCAAGATAAGGCCACTTCAAAGTCAATGGTATTATTCTCATCTGCTTCTACGACACTAGCTGCAGCAATGGAAATTCTAGGCGTTTGCCGAATTTCATTAGTGGGTAGTTCATTTTCTATTTCACAGGCAGTCAGGCCTAAGCAAACGACAAGAATAAGAGTGGTATAATATGTAGGGTACTTCATTTCTAATTTTTTAATTCGAGAAGGAATAATTTGTTGATAATCTCAGAAACACTAAGTAGGCTTACCGAGCCACAAAATATAAATCAAACCAACCGTCCGAATTTAGAATTTGACTTCTAAGCACTAATTCATCATCCGTCAAAAGAATAATATCATATAGTGGTCCTGAATCCAATACACCAATAAAAGCACCTTCTGGCAAGACTATTCTAGTCTCCCCATTCCCACCAGCACCTTCTGCTAAGAAGTAAGTTAAATCTGTTGGTGGATCAAAATCAATAGGCGCAAAACCATTAAAGGGGTCAATGGTTTGCCCATTATTTAAATATTGAAAAGGAAAACCATCAAAAGCAAAACAAAAAGAATCATCGTATTGAGCATCTTGCAATCCTCCTTCTGGAGAAGAAAACCATTCGGAACTGCCTGGGATTGGTCCTACTGCAACCGCACCAGCCGCTCGAGAGAAAGTCCAACATTTACCTAATGGATTATCACAACCTCCTGTTAAAAAAGTTATTTCTTCAGAGCATTCGATTATCGCATCCGCTTCTATAATGATACTTTGGGAAGCAAAAGAGGTTCCGCCACCACCTTCCGCTGCGGCATGTAGGGTAATCATATAATTTCCTGCCTTGGTATAAAGAATAGTATCAATAGCTAAACTTGATTTGGTAGGGGTGCCTCCTGGTAAATCCCAAACTCTTGCAAAAGCATTAGTAGATAAATCTTTGACAATAATTTTATTTGGATTGTCCACATCTACCTCAATTGATAGCATGGGCGCATCGGGTAAAGCGGGGATAGCAATGTCCTCATCTATAGATGGGTCACAGGCTGAGAGCAGGAGGATTACAGTAAATAATAGGGAAGAAAAATATATATTTTTATGAATAGACATTTTTTTATTTCAATTTTCAAGAATGCTAAAAAAATAAATTTACATTTTAAGTTGCAGTAAGAGCTTGATAAGTAAACAATGTGTATCAACTGCTAACTGTAATACTGCCTACTGTACTAGTATCCCGGATTCTGCGTCAAAGAACCATTCGATGCTTGTATCTGAGAATCAGGAATAGGCAATACTCGGTGCACCTCATCTCTATATCCTAAAGGGCCTAAAACTGTGGCAGCTCTATTTGTTCTAACTAAATCGAAAAAGCGATGACCTTCTAAACCTAATTCTACTCTTCTTTCATGATATATGGCTTCTAATAAAGCATTTCCTGTAGTGGCCACTTCTCGCATATTAACCCTTCTTCTCACTTGATTCAAAGAGGTTTTAGCCGCCGTTTCATCTCCTACCTGAAAAGCTGCTTCGGCGTGCATTAATAACACATCCGCATATCGAATAACCCGATCGTTGGTTCCTCCATTGGGAACAGGGTCGCCAAAAGGGGCTTCTTCACTTTTGTTATTAAAAAACTTTTTAGGATAATATTCATGTGGAAATCCAGTAGCCTCTTTCGAGAAAAAGCCTCTATCCCCCATTAAATCTCCATCTCTAAAAACAGTAGCTTTTAACCTAGGGTCTTCTACCCCTTCTTTAAAAAATTCGTCTACAAAATCCTGCGTTGGTAGATTAAACCCAAAACCTTCAAACTGTCCCCTTGCTCTTTGAAAAACATTGGAAAAACTGCCTTCATTGGCATTATTTCGGCCCCAGTTTCCACCAGAGGCATTCATATATTGAATTTCAAAAATGGATTCTGCATTATTCTCTCCACTTTCCGTAAAAATTTGATTGTAATTTCCGACCAAACTATACTCTCCAGAGTTGATTAGATCTTCTGCAACTGCCTTGGCTTCTGCCCATTTAGATTGGAATAAATAGGTTTTTACCAATAATCCCTGTGCTGTTCCTTTTGTAATTCGACCTAAATCTGCTATAGGATATTCACTTTTTAATGGTAAATCAGCAATGGCTTGAATTAAATCTTGTTCGATGAATGCCCATACTTCCGCTGCTGGATTTTTTCCTATGGTATATTCGCTAGGTGCTAACACGTGATCGACTAGAGGTATATCTCCAAAAATAGTCACTTGAAGATAATGAAACCACGCTCTAATAGCTCTAGCTTCTCCTAAAATTTGTGCTTTTTTTGTCTCATCCATTTCAATTGGCGGCACTCTTTCTAGCACTACATTAGCTCTATAAATCCCTTCATAATTTGCTGCCCATTCTGATTCTAAAAAATCAGTATTGGTGGGGCCTTGGAAATTTTCTAAGGCGGCCAAATTGGGTTGGTCATTTGCACCAGAACCACCTTTTTCAGTATCGTCCGACATCACATCCCCCCAAAACCAACGGAAATGCCCCGCAGGAGTCATTTCAAATTGCAAGGCTGCATACGCTCCATTTACCGCAGAAATCGCATCTGCTTCTGTCTTATAGAAATTATCTTCGGTTACCCCGATAATTGGACTTTTTTCTAATAAATCTTTTTGACAAGCAAAAAGAAATACAATAGCAACCGTTAAGTATTTTAAATTTTTCATTTCCTATTTTTTAAGTAGGCTTAGGATTTGCTAAATCTTCCAGATTTAGTAAATCTAATTCTTTTGTGGACAAAGATTTACTAAATTTTCAAAATTTAGCAAATCATCTAAACTACTGTTGATTCTTTTAAAAAGTAATATTCACACCACCCAAAAAGGTTCGAGATTGTGGATAAAAACCACGGTCAATACCCAAATCCAAAGCACCTTGAGTTGCACCAATTTCTGGATCTAAACCAGAATAATCCGTAATGGTCAATAAGTTTTGCGCACTAAGATAAAGGCGGAATTTTTCTATTTGTAATTTACTAATCAAAGATTTTGGTAGACTGTAGCCTACTTGTAAATTTTTCAATCGAATATAAGAACCATCTTCCACAAATCGGTCTGACACTCTTGCATTAAAGTTAGGGTCATTCACGGTTACTCTTGGTTCTGAATTGGAAGTTCCCTCCCCTGTCCAACGGTTTAAAACGGATTGTGGTCGATTGGTAAAAGAGAAGTCATATCGTACAATGCCATTAAAAATATCATTGCCTTCGACCCCTTGAATAAACAAACTCGCATCAAAACCTTTATATTCAAAATCAGCATTAATACCATAACTAAAATCTGGTGTTGGATTGCCAATAAAATCTCTATCAAAATTATTGATAATGCCATCTTCGTTTAAATCTACAAAGCGAATATCTCCTGGAGCGGTATTTTCATTTTGAAAAGCATGCGCTTCTACTTCTTGTTGATTTTGAAATAATCCATCCGTTACAAAGCCAAAAAAGGAAGCAATTGGACGCCCCACTTCAGTTCTGGCTACGGCACCAGCAGAAAAAACGTTTCCTGTGGTAATTGGTTCGCCTCCTTCTCCTAAACTCACTACATCTGTTGAGACAAAGGCAATATTTGCCCCCACACTATATTTGAAGGCTTTATCTCTATTTCTATAAGACAAAGATAATTCTAAACCTGTATTTTCTATTTCTCCAATATTTCTTACTGGCGCTAAAGTACCTGCTACAAAAGGAATCGGAGCAGCGTATAGCATATCAGAAGTGTTCTTGATATAATAATCGGCTACAAAATTAATTTTGCCCTCATACATTTCTACATCTAGACCAATGTCGGTTTGGGTACTCGTTTCCCATTTTAAATCTGGATTAGCAGAAACCAAAGGCACATTACCATTGGTGATGATTTCATCTGGGCCAAAAGCATAATTTTGTCCAGCATTAACGATGGTAGAAAAACTATAATCGCCAATTTTATCATTCCCATTCTGTCCCCAACTTCCTCTTATTTTGAATAAACTAATAGCATCATAATTCCAGAAATCTTCTCTATTCAGCACCCAACCTAAAGAAAAAGAAGGGAAATAGCCATATCTATTATTTCGACCAAACCGAGAAGAACCATCCGCTCTAAAAGTAGCAGAAAAAAGATATTTATTATCTAAATCATAATTCACTTTTCCAAAGAAAGACAATAGCGCAGATTCAGTTGCCCCAGCATAAGTACTTTGAGAAGCAATTGGATCAATCGTATTAGAGATAAAAGCATCCTCAGGGTCATTACTTGGTAAATTGGTATTACTCCCACCAGAAAAATCAAAGCGATTATTTAATACTGTTGTACCTAGCGTAAAGGCGACATTATGCCTACCTGCAATAACATCGTTATAGGTAGCGACATTTTCCCATTGCCAATTCCGCCAATTATTATTTTCTCTAGTTACCCCATTAATGAAATTTTTCTCCCCTGCTGGTGCATCACTTAATAAGGTATTAATGCTCAAATCAAATGCTGGTCGGAATATATCTCTAGTGGCAAAAGTCGCATCCACACTATAAACGGAACGGAATTTGATTTTTTTAGTAAGATCAATTTCTCCATAAACAGAGCCTACAATACGGTGGGTTGTCCAAGTATCATTAATTTGCGCAATAGCATTAATTGGATTGGTAATGTCGGTATCGGAATAAAAAGAATAGGCAAAAGTACCATCTGGTTTTCGTACAGGAGTAACTGGGTCCATATTTAAAGCCCGAACCAACGGCGTGACAAATTCATTATTTTCAGGGACGAGATTTCTGCTTAAATAGGTAAAGCCTAAAGTATTTCCTACCGTCAGCCAGTCTTTTAATTGGTTTCTGGAATTAAGGCGAACGGTATATCTTTCAAATCCAGCTTTCTCGCCTCCAATGATTCCGTCTTGTACAAAATAATTACCAGAGGCAGTATAACTAGAGCGTTCGCTACCGCCTGTAAAGCTTAATTGATGACTATAAATAGGAGCATCTTGAAAAATAGCGGCTTGCCAATCTGTTCCCTCGCCTAATAAATCTGGATTGGCGAATTCGGGTAAGGGAATATTACCAGAATTAATATTGGCTTCATTAGAAAGGATGGCATATTCTCTGGCGTTTAATAAATTCATTCGCCTCCAAGCACTTTGTACGCCATAATAAGCATCGTAACTTATTTTTCCTGCTTGATTTATTTTTCCACCTTTGGTGGTAATTAAAACAACCCCATTTGCTCCTCTTGCACCATAAATTGCCGAAGAAGCTGCATCCTTTAAGACATTAATGGATTCAATATCATTCGGGTTCAAGAAATCAATGCCTTCAACTGGAATACCATCCACTATATACAAAGGGTCACTATTATTAATTGTCCCAACGCCTCTTACTCTTACGGTCAAGGCACTTCCCGGTGCGCCTGAGGTTTGAGCTACCTGAACGCCTGCTATTCTTCCTTGTAAGGCTTGCTCTGTTCTTAGTACTGGCGCTTCTGTGATTTCATCCGAAGTAACAGTAGAAACAGCCCCACTAATTTTACTCCTTTTTTGAGTACCATATCCTACAACGACAACTTCTTCAATTAAGGAGATACTTTCAGCTAAGATAATATCTATGGTTGAACGGTTTCCTATTGTAATTTCTTGATCTTCATAGCCTGTATAGGAAACCAAGAGGATTTTTTGGTTAGCTTCTAAAGCTAATTCATACTTGCCATCATAATCCGTTATGGTTCCAGTATTTGTTCCTTTTATTAGTATGGAAGCCCCAATTAGCGGCTCTCCTGTATTATCTGTAATTAGTCCACTAATTTGGTTTTGAGCAAAGGTGCTAATGCTACCTAATAGTAAAAAAACTATAAAAGTTAGTAATCTATTTTCCATACACTTTGAGTCAAGTTGATGTAATATTAAGGAACAAAAAGCTTGAGCAATTGAATGATTTTTTAGAAAAAAAAACTAATCAAATGCTCAACTTAAAAAACCTAGTGAATTAATTTTTTGAATCCATTTTGGTTTTAAAGATTAAGCATAGAAGGAAGTCATTTTCAAAATAACTTCCCCTAAGATTCAAACAATACTAAAGGTAAATAATTGGACGGATACTTAAAAAGCACCATCCAATTATCTATTTATAAAACCTAACCTAATTTTTTATTAAATGCATATTCCCAACAAGCTCTTAATTAATGGATAACTTTTCTACAGATATTTTATGTCCAACACGAGCTTGTATGATATAAAGACCACTAGCTAATCCAGAAACATCTACTGTTTCATTAGAAGATGGCTTCGTTGTACTTATTAAAACTTTACCAGTAATATCATGAATAGTCAATTCATCAATTATTTCATCAGACTGAATTAAAATCTGTGAATTTGCTGGATTTGGATAGAAGCTAAATAAGTCTTCAATGACCACATCATTAGTACTGGTAGTAGCTTCTCTTTCTAAAACAAAATGCCAGAAACCACCGCCAAAATCAATATCAATGGTCATCGTATTTCCATCAATAACAACTGGATAAGTAATAGAAGCTGGTGCATCAGCAGGAGAAGCCAATTCTCCACCATTAACTACTTTTGCCAAGCCTAAATGTGCGCCTACACCAGTAAGGGTAATCATACTTGTCGCTTCATCGAAAGACCAAGTAGCCGCATTTGACCCATCATGAGGAGCAACAGAAGCGCCACAACCTTCAGGATCCATTCCTTGCCATGGTTCTAACCAAGTTTCTCCATCTTGCACATTATTAAAAGTGCCATCTTCATTAAAAACAAATTGATCATCAAAGAAACAAGCTCTAGTAGTTACATCTGCAGCACTATTAGACCACCAAGAAAAATCTCCCATGGTTGGCCCAACCGCTAATGCTTGCGCCATAGGTGCTATTTTCCAAGTACCAGCAAGCCCCATTGGTGCGTCTCCACCTCCATCGCCACCAGTATCTGTTCCACAGGCATCACAAGTATTCCAATTAAAACAAACTTCTGCATCTTCTGTTACTGTTATAATTCGATTGGTAAATCCATCTGTTGTTATGGTACAACTTGTGCCTTCTTCAAATTCTTCTTGTGCTGTCCAATTGTCTAGCGTAAATTTATATTCATAGTCTCCTGCCGCAAGTGGGATTATTCCAGTCCATACCCCATCTCCGTCTTC
>CAZXYA010000073.1:0-22945 GCA_964644655.1 uncultured Saprospiraceae bacterium
TAATTATTTTTTGGAAAAAGGCATTTTGCAAGTAAAAGTAATCCCTCCTTTAAGTGAAGTTGGATACATTAAACTATAACTATAGGCTTAACTTTCGCCAGAGGCGAGCAGCATAAAGGTATCGGACTACAAGTCCTAACCAGCAGCATGGTTTTGAGGTAGCTGTAGTGCCAGCGGGGGAATTATGCATCCTGAATGGGTAACTGTATTTAATCATGTTTCACCAATTATTAAAATCGAATAAATAATGAGTATTTTAAATTCTAAAAGGCAATGTATAAAATGTAAACATTTACTAACTTATACCACTTGTAAGGCATTTCCAGAAAGAATTCCCAATTTAATATTATTTGGTTTAATTAATCATAACAAAAAAACTAAAGAACAAATAGGAAATTATACTTATGAAATAAAAGAAGAGTATATAGAAAGCGATAAAAAACAGAAACAGATAGATTTAGAAGTTCTGACGCTTTATAAAATATCGAAAGAAAAACTCCCAATAATAATATTTGATAAGGTAATTGAATTAGGATATGAACAAGAAAAAATAAATAGAATAGAACTTAAGGGCAGTATTTCTAATGATGGAGGGGCAACAATAGGCTTGACAATATTCTTGGAAAAAGAAAAAATTGCATTAAATGTATATCACATTTTTTCTGATACCCATTTTTTTAAACATGTTGGCATTATAGAAAGAGCTGAAAAATTAATTAATAGACCAACTCCTTGGCTTAAATTAAGCATTTTTAATAATAAAGATTATGAATATGAATGGAACGAATAATTATTTCTCTTTCTGATGACAATAACTAATATTTTAGATGATATAAGCGATTTTTAAAAATGATTAGAAAATACACTTTAAATTACAAAATAAGAGAAACAAAGACAGATTTTGTTTATCCTAGACTCGATGCATCTTTTTTATCTTCAAAAACAAATTCCCAACAAGCTCTTATTTAGCAACAAAATTACCATGATGTATAATAGCTCCATTTTCCACTTCGTACCAATAGATGCCTCCTGCTAAATCAGGAACAAATACGCTTTGCAAAAATGGTTGGTTGGTAGTCGCATCAAAGTCAAAACTGGCTATTTGTTGACCATTTGTTGTGTATATTTTCATTTTAATACGCTCGCTAAAAGCTTCTAATAAACGAAGTTCAAAGGTCGAATTTTTAATAGGATTAGGAAAAATTTGTATGGAGGGTGGTGGTGGAAATTCTAAAGAAACAAGGTTTGAAAAATCATAAACACCATCCCCACCATATACTCTTAATTGATAGTGATTTAAGCCGTTGATAGGATGTTCATCTATCAGTGTTCGTTTTTCCAAGGAAAGGCTCGATGATAAAAGCTTCATTTCTTGTAAATTTTCACCTCTATACAATTCAATTTTATCAAGATTATCTGCTGCTACATCAAAATTCCAAGTTAGATGATTGCCATCTTCTTTTGACTGACCTATTAAGTCAAATTTGGAAACGATAGGCAGATCACAATGGGGGAAAATTTCTTTTTCATCAAAACTTTCTAAGCCCGCAGCATCCCTTACATTCAATCGAACTCGATACCAATAAGGTTCTGTTCCACATCCTAAAGGAGAGATTAGGGCTTGCCCAACTACTTTGTTTTGCTCTGGTTCAGGATGAAAATGAACATTATGATGTAAGAAAACCTGCCAGTTGTAGGTTAATGCTTCCTCCGTATGCTCTCTATCCGTTACTGCTGCCGTTAGGGGTAAAAACGTAGTGGTGTTTGTAGGATATTTATCCCCATCCGAGAAACTAGAGATGGAAACAGTTGGCGGCGTATTATTAATAGAAATAGTTTGTTTGGATTCATCCGTATTGCCTATTTCATCCGTTACAATTAGGGTAACTTCTCTAGATACAGGGTCATTATTATCAGTAGTAAATATAAAAGAAGGGGTCGCTAAATTACTGGTATCTCCGTTACCAAAATCCCAGAAATAGGTCAATGCTTCACCAAATGGATCTAAGGATGCTGTTGCATCGAATGCAACTTCAAGTGGGCTTGCCCCATAATTTTTATCTACTTTTATCGTCGCTACAGGAGGAGGATTTCCTCCAAAGCAAATTTTTTGAATAGAATGAGTATCAAAATGAATGTAATATAAACAACCGTCTTTTTTATTTTGGGTTAAACCAACAATGCTTTTATCTCGATTCAAAAAGTTGTTAACAGATACAATATTATCATTATCATCTAAAGAAAGCACCTTAATCCAACCACTAAAATCAGCGACAAATAATTTGTTGTGATAGGCTTCTGGAAAGTTACCTGCTTGATAAAAAAAGCCTGGTATCACCGAATACCCAGTAAAAGTATCTATGTCGACTAAATCTTGTTCTTGAACAGACAATGCAATGGCTTTACCAGTATCATCAAAATCAGATAACATGACTCTAGTAGGCGGATTCCAAGAAAAGTTATTATAAGAAAGCAGGGGTCTTTTATGCACAAATGTGGGAATATTATCAGGGATTAACGAGGTGCCACAAGGGTTGATAAAATTATATAGTTGTTGTTCATTTTCTTCTTTAATTAAGTCTTGAAAAGTAAAATATTCATTACATTGATTAGCTCCCGTTGATAAAGAATTTTGTGCATCTTGGTTTATTGTTGGATTTGACCAAAATTGCCATTTTTCTAAGTGTCCTTCGTAAAAAGGCCAACCAAAGTTAGTCCCACCTTTTTTTAAGACACTCAATTCTTCCCAACTACCTGCTCCAACATCTCCAATAATAAAAGTACCGGGTTGACCACTAGTAGGATTATGGTCTCCCGTTTCTGGTTTAAAAGTAAATCTATAGGGATTTCGGAAACCTAAAGCCCATACTCTCGAACGGGCTGCGTTAGGTTCGTTTTCATCATAAAATGGATTACTAGGTAAGCCGGCTCCTGTTTGTGGATCTATCCGTATGATCTTCCCTGCTAAATTGTCAACTTGCTGTGCTTTAAAAGAACCAATATTTTCTTTCTCCTCAATAATCCCATCCATTAAGGCTTGTTCAAAATAGGTTTCCATAGCACTACCTACATCAGACCGTTCAAATGCAGCGGCATCTCCACAAGAAGCCAATAAGGTACCATCTTCTCCAAATGCTAATGTGCCAACACCATGAGAAGCCGCTAAAATTGGAAAACTCCTATCTGCAATATTGCTCCCTACTAAAACTTTTCTGCTATTTGGTACAATTTCTCTAAATCCTTTTGTTTGATCCGCTTTATATCTAGTAATTCTGCCAATAGTTGCTTCATTCTCAATCGTCTTATTAACATCATAATCCGTAGTACCATAATTAAGTAAATGGTGGCGATCAACAGTATAAAGTAAATAGAAATAGCCATTCGTTAAAAAATTGGGATCTAGTGCAAAACCCAGTAATCCATGATCGCTGTTGCTGACCACTTCTTCCGAAATATCAATTAAAGGCTTAGGTACCAAATTTCCAGTTGTATCCACTACCATAACAAGCCCTCTTTTTAACCAAACGTAACCTGTACCATGATCATCAAAAGCAAGACCAACAGGATGAAGAAGTCCTTGTTCAATGACTGGTTGATTATAAAAATCCTTTTCTAAGAAAGTAATTTGAGCAAAAGTAATTTGACATATAAGTAGTAAATAACTGAAAAGCAGTACCCTTCTTTTTATAATCATGTCTGAATGGATTTTGGCTTAATAATTTAATGCAAAATTACGCTTTTCAAACGATAATAATAGTCAAGAAGATATGGTGTATATGTTAAATGTTCGACATTTTTTGAGCGTAATGAGTCTATAAGATTAATGAGTTAATGAGCATAGCATTTAGTTTAAAACGCTTTGTTTATCTCATTTACCTTGTGAACTCATTAGCTTAGGGAGTAGATAATAAATAAGCTACCCAAATTTTAGGAAGTTAATTTTTCTTTAGATAAGGCGAAAAACGCAGACAGAGCCTTTGCTCTGGCGAGTATTTTCAACGAAATATAAAGGAAAAGTAACGAGTAAAATGGGTAGGTTATATTTTGCCTGTTCCCTTATTACCCTTTTTCTAAAATAGATGGACAGGTAAAAAACTGATATTAAGAAAATATGTAACTATTCACCATCAAAATCAGCAATAGGTATTTTTTCTACCATAGCTTGTTCCGTAACCTGCTCCGTATTTTCAATCGGAGTTTTAATCGGAATAGTTATTTAAGTTCATATAGTTTGTTTTATTGGGAATCTTAAATGAACTTTTATGCCTTAAATGGTAAGAAAATAAGCTAGATTGTTAAACATGCTGAACAGTTACGAAAATATTTAAAATATCTTCTAGTTCGTCAAATCCGTTGCTAACTTAATCCGTAGCTCATATTTTTTAGCTACGGATTAAATTAGCTACGGATTTTTCATCAAATTTTAATAATATATCTAGAATCCCTGCCTGCGGCAGGCAGGCGTTGGGAAACCTAATCCGTTGGGGAAAAAACACGCCCAACGGATTAGCTTTCCAACGGAACTTGTCCCGTATTTTTAATCGAGATAATTATCAATTTTCTTTCGATTATCTAAAAGTATCGTTTAATTTTGTGCAAGCGCTTACAATATATATAAAAATAAAATAAATTATTTTTTAAAATAATTTGAAAAGAAGTTTGTTTTAAGATGTATTAAAAAATAATATAATTTGATTTGGTTTAGTGTTGATAGTTATTTATTTAAGTATTTGAAAAATTAGTAATATGAAAATAAATACGTTTTATATTATAAAAAAACATCATATAAAAGCTTAATTTTCAAATATATATAAATTTTAATATGAATATTTTGGCACAGAACTTGACCTAAACTAAGCAACAGTTAATACAACTCATAATTAATCTTCCATACCCATTTATTAAGGATATTATATCCTTTCATGCACACCAACTTAAAGGATGAATAGCTAATTAGTGTTTTTTAAATTATGGCATTCATACCTGTTTTACTTATAACATTTTTAATAGAGTACTGCTTAGAATCAGCTATAGCAAGCTGAGGTGATATTTATACATTTAGCCCTATAGTTTATTTGGCAGTACTTATTTTGAAAATCTTTCCCAGCTAATTTATCTTACTTTTTTCGTATCCCAGTTATAAAAAAATAAAGCTAGATAGTATTTAACAGCCTACCTTGGAGCATCTTCAAGAAAGATGGATGTCTAATCTAAATAGCTAAGAAACAAATTTAGTGTGTTACTAAAAGTGGTTTTTATCAGAGGTGATTCTGGATTGATAAAAGAACTGTTGCAGGATACTGCATAGCAGTCAATCCTATGGGAACAATAGCGATCTTATCAATCCGAATCTTCCTTTTTAACTAAAAATGGTCAACGAACCAGCAATCAAGTTTATCCCGATTCATGGGGGCAACCAGCAAGCAGTTAATAACAACCTTTTAGCGGCTGATTTTTAGAAAGAAAATTTCAGTTACTGAATACTAGAAAGACAATCATTTAATCCCACAAAAGTTGGAGCTGTCCGCTGTTAAGCCCTCTATTTAGAAGGAATTAATGCGGCATTTATAGCTCCTTCTTGGGGATTGTTTAGGCCATAATTATTTGGGCATTTAACATCAAGCATACAAAGACTTGTAGGTTTTTGTGGTTAGCGACTAATGCCTAAAATGTTTTTTACACTTTTTATTTACCATTAAAAAAATTTCATGAAACACAGAATTTTAAATTATTTGAATTCGAGTCCTTCAGGAGGGAGAAGTAAGCTTAGGCCAATTAGTCGATTACTAAAAAATGCTTGCTTATCATTTGCTTTTTGTTGTTTTACCTTAGCTGGATTTGCCCAAACTTGGCTAGGAATAACAGGAGATTGGCAAGATCCAAATAACTGGACGCCTACGCTAGTGCCAACAGCATCCAATACTACGCCTATTGTATTATCTGCGGGAACCCCAATTGATGTGACGACTATTCCTGCAACGGTAAGTGGTTCGAAGTTAACGATATTACAGAATATTACGTTACCTAGTGGAGTTACTTTTAATATTACGGGAGCAATAGGAAATGGAGATGGAGTAGAGATAAGCGGAGTTACCTTAACCCTTAGTGCAGGAGCAACCTTGAATGTTAGCAATGCGGAAGAAAATGGAATAGAACTGATGGCTGCCAATTCCAATTTAATCAATAGTGGAATGATAAGCATTAATGGGACAGATGCAGGCAATACAGCTACTGGTTATCACGGGATTTTTATTGGTAATGGGACGAATACGGTTACCAATAATAATATATTGACCATTAGAAATGTGGACAATGTTAATACTCCAGGGAATGGTGTACATATACAGAATGGTACTTTTATTAATAGCGCTGTAGGGCAAATGAGGATTGATACAATTGGTGGACATGGCATTTTAAATAATAATATCTTTACTAATAATGGTCATATCGCTATAGATTCCACCAATGCGGATAATAATGCGGGTTCTTTAGGGCATGGTATTTTTAATACAGGCGTGGCCCCCGTATTTACAAATACTAGCACGGGTACGATTACTATTTTTGATATACCGGGAGGAAGTAATGGTATTCTACATGCCGCTGGTGATTTTAAAAATGCGGGAACGATTACGATAAATGATATTATGATGGATGGTATTCAAACGAATGCTTCCTTTTGTAATGAAGGCACTTTAAATATTGCCAATTTAGTAAACGATGAAATTGGCATTAGAGGTATTCATGAGGATGGAATTGACGTAATGAGTGGTACATTTACGAATAGAAAAACAGGTATCATCAACATTAGTGGATTGACTACAGGTAGTGGGGCAGGAGTAGGCGTCAATGGGCATGGCATTCGGCTTTCTGGTGGGAGTGTCTTAGATTCGAATATAGTGATTATCAATGGCGTTTCTGATGATGGCATCCATGTTATGGCGGGGACTTATACGCAAGAAGATACTGCGGAATTGACCATACAGCATGTAGGATTAAATGGAATTAACGTATTAAGTTCTGCGGCTAATATGTTTACCAGTAATGCTTCTATTATTAGAATACCAACAGGAGTGGTGATGAATGGTATTAATAATCAAGGTGTTTTCTTGGCAAATAATGGCGCTTTAATAGAAATTGGAGTCGGTGGAACGACAGGGGCTATCGGCATTGCAGGGATTGCGAATGGTGCCACTTTCCAAACAGATGATAAAGGGACAAAAATAGTATTAGATAATGCCACTACTTTTAGTATTAATAATACAGCAGGTACTTTTACGAATAATGTAACGGTAGATGGGGATGCGGTGATAATTGAAACAAATGATGGAATTAATGTAGGAGGTGGATCAATCACTAACCAGTCGATAATGTTGATGAATGGTCCTTTAGGTGCGAGTCAAGGGAGTGCTGGTGGTTTTACCAATACAGGTTTAGTTTCAGATCTCAATGGATCTTTATTGACTGTTTTAAATAGTACACCGACTAGAACATTTAATCCTGTTGTAAATAACGCTGGAAATGGATTGATAATAGAACCCTTTTTGGCAATGTGCCGAGACGCACTTATTTCAGACTATATATTTACGACCGCAGTATTTGATGTAAATACCGCCATGTTTTTACCCTCTGCTAACTGGACGATGGCAGGAAGTCCTGCAGCTACATTAAATTTGACCACAACAGCCAATGAACTAACGCTATTAACTGGCCTCAATATCATGACCTTAGACTTTGAAGTGCTAGCTAATGGAGCTTCCTGTAATGTTTTTGGGCAGACTTCTTTTGCTTTTGATCGAGGAAATGCAGGATCACTAGCTTGTAATAGTAATGTGCAAATTTCACTAAATGTCAACTGTATCGCCAAAATTAATCCAGATATGATTTTAGAAGATGATGGAGGATGTACGAATGGATATGTTGTTCGTGTTTTAGAAGGCAGCAAAGCGGGAACAGATACAGTAGATGCGACTTATATTGGCCAAACGGTACAGGTGATGGTGACAGATCCGAGTGGGGTGAATAGTTGTTGGGGAACCGTTACGATTGAAGATAAATTAGCTCCAACATTGACAAGTAGAGATACCTTTATTTATTGCACCCAAGATAGAAGACCTGAATTATTAGGATTTCCTACAGCCGTAGACGCTTGTGGGGGTACGGTCTCTTTTACCTATGCAGATAGTGAGCAGGTAGGAGCTAATTGTGGTGTAGATCCAAGTAACCCGGATACGATGAGTACTATTGTTAGAGTATTTACAGGACGGGATGCATCAGGAAATGCAAGTACGGATACTCAAAGAATCTATGTTTTAAGACCAACAATGGCAGATGTGAGAATACCAGCCTCTTTTACAGGAAGCAATGCCCTACAATGTAGCAATGCTCAAACCGATCCTGCTATTACAGGAAGACCTTTCTTTGTCATCAGCGGAGATACCATTTTAGTAGAAGCTATCTGTAAATTTGGCGTTGATTTGGATGAGCGAACCTTTAGTTTAGGCTGCACGGGGAAATCTAGAATTGTAAGAACCTGGACGATTTGGGATTGGTGTCATATTACGGCAGGCAATGCAGTAGCTGCGGATACTCAAGTCATAGATATAGTAGATACTATTGCACCGACTTTTGATAGTATTAGAGCAAGTGAGATAGTCGTACTAAGTATGCAAGCACATAAATGTATGGCTACTATAAAACCGCCTTTACCAACGAGTATGCAAGATGCTTGTAGTGGAACAACTTTCCGAATTTTAGGGCCAACTGGAACCATTTATAATAATCCATTAGATTCCTTTATTAATGTACCTTTAGATACTCATACTTTAGAATATATTGTTTCAGATAGCTGTGGAAATGAAGCTAGAGATACCATTACTTTTATCCTACAGGATAATACAGCACCTTTGGCCTTAGCACAAGAATTAACCGTCAATTTGGTAGACGGCTCAGGAAATACATGGGTATATGCTTCTTCTTTTGATGCAGGTAGTACAGATAATTGTTCTGGTTTGGATAGCATTTTAATTTCTAAAGATGGGGTCAATTTTGCAGAACGAGTTGCTTTTGATTGTAGCGATATTGGTACACAAACATTAACGTTAAAAATAGTGGATAATGTAGGACTTTCTTCTACAGCAACACGAGAAGTACAAATCCAAGATACGGGAGGTTTTTGTGGGGCAATGGCTTGTAATACAGGTGTAATGATTGATACTGCTTTTATGATGGTTGAACCGTCTAATTGTGATACTAGAGATGGCGAATTGATTGTAGTAGCAACTACTAATGGCGCCAATATTGAATATAGTCTTGATAGTGGAGTTACCTACCAAGGATTAAGTGTTCCATTTGTAAACCAAGATACTTCTTTGAAATATATTTTTGTGAGAGAAATAGGAAATCCTACTTGTGTCGTGGCATACAAGGGAAATCCCATTCAACCAGAAGGTGGCTGTGTTTCTTTAACCGCTAATGCGACCATTGCAGGCCACATCCAAAATGAAAATGGAGAATTGGTAGAAGCGGTAAATATTAATATCGGTGGCTACGAAATGGCACCTGAGGTGACAGGCGCAAATGGTACCTTCATGTTTGAAGAAATTCCATTAGATGGAGACTATATGATTACGCCAGAAAAAGATATGAATTATGGCAATGGTATCACCACTTTTGATATAGTTTTATTGAGTAAGCATGTATTGGGCTTGAAACCATTAGATTCGCCTTATAAGTTGATTGCAGCAGACGTGAATAATTCAGGGTCTATTTCAGCTTACGATATGGTTTTATTGAGACAGGTAATATTAGGGGTTAAAAATGATTTTCCAAATAATACTTCTTGGCGATTTATTGATGCAAATTATGAGTTTTTACGACCAGAAAATCCATTTATAGAAGATTATCCAGAAGTCTACGAAATTAATAGTTTGGCAACGGATATGATGACCTTAGATTTTGTGGCAGTAAAAATTGGAGATGTGAATAACTCGGCTTCTGCTAATCAATTAATGAGCGCCGAAAGCAGGAACACCCATCAATCTTTAAATTTCCAAGTTGCTGAGCAAGTGAAAGAAGCAGGAGAAACCATAACCGTAGATTTTAAATCTAGTAATTTTCAAGCTATATTAGGCTACCAATTTACCTTGGATTTTAATGGCAATGCCTTAGATTTTGAACAGCTATTAATTGGTGAGAAAGCAGGATTCGAGAACTTTAACTTATCCATGATACAAAGAGGTATGATTACCACCAGTTGGAGTCAAGCAGAAGCAATGAATTTAACCTCTGATGAAGTACTGTTTAGTATCGTCTTCAAAGCTAAAGAAAACATTCGATTGAGTGAAGTGATACAAATAAGCTCAGCTATTACCGCAGCAGAAGCCTATACTGCGACAGAAGAAGTGATTAACGTCAACTTAGATATTCACGAATCAACGGCTAACATCGCTGGATTTAAATTATACCAGAACAAACCAAATCCATTTACAGGAGAAACGATTATCGGATTTGATTTACCGATCGCTTCAGCTACGACTATGACTATTTTTGATATGTCAGGAAAAGTAGTGAAAGTGATCAGCGAATCTTATGAAAAAGGCTATCATCAGATTGCTATTGATGGAAAAGATTTTAACGAGCAAGGGATGTTCTATTATCAATTAGCAACAACGAATGGAATAGAAACCAAGAAAATGATTTTACTAAAGCAATAAAAATAGGTAACTGGTTTCGGGTATCAGGTTTCAGGTGGAATTCGTCTACCTTGATGCCTGAGACCCGACGCTTAATACCTAAAAAAGGATCTCAAATTACGCTATATTTTTTATATAAGTAGCTGGACAAAATTATCTTTATATTTCTTTTGACAGGATTTCAGGATTAATAGGGTTTAACTCATTGATAATCAAAATCATGTAAATCTTGTAATATTAACCGCAAAAAGATAGCAATTTGAAAATGATAGATAGAGGTGCATCGCACCGACCACCTTTGTAAAAAAGTGTAAAATGTGGTCGGTGCCCTGCACCTTAGGGCTTATTTCCAGTACCAAACCTGTCCCGACCCTTCGGGATGATACAAATGTAGGCGGTGCGCTGCACCTTGCTATCTTTTTGCGGTCAATATCTTGTAATCCTGTCTGAGTACTTACCCTATTTCAAACCAACAACCCAATACCAAAATTTTTTAACTAAAGAAATAAGTAGAGAGAATTCAATTTTTTTTCTCAACTCGGTGTTTGCTATCATTTAGAAGCTCCGATACTAAAGATTAATGGTAATAAAAGTGTGTTATAAACCAATCAGGGCTTTTGTCTTGGTTGGTTTTTTTGTTTAAAATTAGTGGCGAGGTAGAAATCATATTTCCGTAATTCTGAACAGCCTAGCTCCACGCCACAAGTCCTTTGTTAAACAGTTGTATTTTAACCCCAAAAAGATAGCAAGGTGCATGGCACCGCCTACATTTGTATCATCCCGAAGGGTCGGGACAGGTTTGGTACTGGAAATAAGCCCTAAGGTGTACTGCACCTCTAGCCAGCATTTTCAAATAGCTATTTTTTAGTAGTTAATATTTTATATTATTTAAAATATTGATAAACAGTATTTTATGTTTGTTGTGGAAATTAATTATTCAAAAACTTTATTTCAAATTAAAAATTGGCATAATATTTACAAGTAAGGAAGTATAGTTCTTATATATTATGATTTTTTAATAAGTGATAAAAATACCTAATAAGTGTTTTCTAAAAAACCTGAGTTATTTTATCATTTAATAAAAAAAACCAAATTTTAAGTCATATTATTTTTTGGCATAATGTTTGAAAATATATAATGTGTAATCAATTGGATTGCAGAGGTAAATAACAAACATGCAGGTTTTTGTTTATCTAAAAAGTATCAACCATCCCTACAACCGACCTTTTTTAAGAAAAGGTAATCACAGCTAAAAAATAGCTGAACACACCCAGAAGAAAGCCATGGGCAAGCGCAAAGTTCAAAAGCGAAAGAATGCTTTAAAGACGGACTCTTAATTTATTGCGACTAAACCCGATCGGCCACACTAATCTCACACAAATAATAAAACAACCTTTTTCAGGAAGATGAAATAGGGGTAGCCTAAGCACTACATAGGAATGAATTAAAATGTAAATTAAAATTAAAAAAACGTACTGAAAATCAGTAAGTTATAATTTTATGAATGAACATTTATTTTTTCAGCGTTCCGTAGCTCTTTTCTCTCTTCCAAATATATTTCCATAGTGAAAATGTATCTATGTGTATAGATACAACTTTTCACAAAACCGATTCAAGTAGCCTTGGTCATAGGACACCTATGACCACAAGATTTAAGTATTTCCGTTTGAAACGGATAACCGACAACAACAACAAATTAACTTAGGAAAACCAAGGAAACAAAGATAAAATTAACTGGGTGCATGATGAAAGTGTTGGGGTACTAGTTTACCAATTTTAAGGAAGATTAAAAATAATTAGACTTGATTATCCCAACACTCTTTTTTTATCGCAGACCAGTTAATATTACCATGTAAAGCACCGAGAGTTAATGACGATTTTAGAGATTTAGACTACTAGAAATAAGTAAAGATAACAACTTGTTTCAGATAACCTACAATTATATAAAAGATAGACTTTCCACGAATAAAAGATTAATTATTGATTAGTTACAAGTGATAAGGAATAACCAATTTTCTCTGCTCTTAAGATGAGTAATACCTCCTATCTGTTAGAGCGGTTAATCAACAAAATGATTGAGAGAATCATTTTGCATCCCGTTTGCTAGGCGGTACACCAAAAAAATGATTCTCCGAATCATTTTGCATCCCGTTTGCTAGGCGGTACACCAAAAAAATGATTCTCCGAATCATTTTTTTGGCTCATGCTAAGAACTGGTTAAATTATTAAGGTTTTGGACGATGGGTTTTGAACGGTACTTTATAGGATTGATACCGTTCAATCCCCCATCTTTTGACGAGTAATAGATAATGAATGAATATTGTAAAATATTGATAATTAATACTTTATACCTAAGGGCGTAATTAAAAATAGGAAGAGGTATTAGGGCAGAATAGATAAGATTGATCCTTTTAAAAAATTACAAAAACCCTACTTTCCAATACCATCAACTACTAATTTAAATATCAAATAAGAGCTGGCAAAGCCAGTATCATAATTTTCTACCACGTTTGCGCAGAAGTTTACTGATTAGGCGCTTAGGTGAATTTTAACACCAACAAATTGTCGATAAATTTTTAAATTTCAATCTCAAAATCAACTTCAATTCCCACCGAAGGTGGTTTGAAATTGAAAATTTGAAATTGAAAATTAAATTTTACTTAGGAACTAAATACACATTATTATAGACCTTTTTAATATAGAATTGACTTAAGCCTATAATGATAAGTAATTATATATAACAATATTTTTGGTTGGCTGAAACGCCTAACTTTTGCATATGCAAGAGGTGTATTCCCAATGCCTTTGAGTAAGGCTTTCAAAAGACCAAGAACCCTTTTTAATTATTTTTTTATAACCACTTTTAATTTTGTTAAACCATAATTAACACACTTATGAAGTACACAAATTTTATTCCCATTGATTTTTATTCAAGTTGGAAAAATCCTTCCCATTGGAAGGTTGGTTTCCAAAAAAAGAATGCTAATTGGCTGTTGTTCAGTTTGGTATTCTTAATGAGCTGTTTGGCAAATGTCTCCTTTGCTAAAGCACTAGGCGAGGAAAGAGATCTCGCAACAGAAAAGACTACTCGGAATGTTGAAGCGAACAAACTATTTTTAGATTTTGATAATACAAATACTGGAGAAATTTTAACAGGGACAGGCAGCGTAGCTTGTAATAGCCATGTTTTTGTTTCTTTAAATGATCGATGTGGCGCTAAAATCACCCCGGATATTATTTTAGAGGGGGTGCATGATGATAGCTTAGATAACTTTATAGTTAATATTTTAGATGGACCGAATGCAGGTACAGATTCAGTTACGATAGCTAGTTTAAACCAAAGAATTCGAGTAGAGGTAATAGACACTTCTATCACTCCGCAAAATAAATGTTGGGGGTACATTACTGTTGAAGATAAAATCGCACCACAATTAACTTGTGTAGATACTTCCGTTTTATGTAATACATCGACTGACCCATCTGTAATAGGAGGACAACCATCAACAGTAGATGCTTGTTCAGGAGGAGTTACTTTTACTTATTCAGATGTAACCCAGTCGTTTAGTTGTTTACCAGGTACAGGGTCTACCCCGGATACGATTAGTAGAATTATGAGAACTTGGCAAGGAACAGATGCTAGTGGAAATACTAGTACTTGTACGCAATTGATTCATGTTATTAAGCCAAAATTAACAAGAGATAGTATTGTTTGGCCAGCAGATACTTTACTTTATTGTGGAGATAATCCAGATACAGAGCCTACAAATACTGGTGTACCGATGATTAGATTTAATGGAGATACAGTAAACATAGATCAATTTTGCTTATTTGGATTGAGCCACACGGATCAGGTATTTACAACGAATTCATGCATAGGAACACAAAAAATATTGAGAACTTGGACGGTCTTTGACTGGTGTAATAGAGATTCTATCTTTACAAATGCGCTTGACCCTGGTCCACAATTAATAAAAGTAACAGATACGATTGGACCGATTATTACAGATTTACCGATTATTACAGAAATTCAAATTTCTTTTCCTGATTTAAATTCATGTATGGCAACGGTTACCGTACCACCTGTAACAGTAAGTGATGTATGTTCTCCTACAGCTAATATTGATGTAAAAGTTCAAATTGCTAATACCACGGTTAATGCGAATGGCGGTGTTTTAAACAATATCCCGTTTGGTTCACAGAATATTATATATACAGCTACAGATGATTGCGGAAACATTACTCAAGATACAATTGTGATAAATATTCAAGATAATATTGCACCAACGGTAATTTGTAAAGAGAACTTAGTGGTTTCACTTACACAAAATGGAATGGCGCAAGTTATCGCACAAGCCTTTGATAACGGAAGTTATGATAACTGTCAATTAGATCGGATTATGGTTAGAAGAATGGATTCTTGTGGGACGGCAATGGTGATACCTTTCGGAAATGTAGTTGACTTCGAATGTTGTGATGTTGGAATGGAAGTAATGGTTGAATTAGGCGTATGGGATACAGTAGGAAACTTCAATAGCTGTATGGTCAGAGTACAAGTTCAGGATAAGGTCACCCCAACTATCATTTGTCCTCCAGATTTAACCGTTCCTTGTGATACCAACTTAACTGACTTATCTATATTTGGCCCCGCATCTGTATCAGGCGGTGAATGTAATATAGCCTCTCTTAGCCTTGTAGAAACTAGAAATCTTGACAACTGTGGTGTCGGAACAATAACTAGAACTTGGACAGTACCTGGTACAACCATTTCTTGTTCACAAACGATTACTGTTACCTTAGTACCGAATCCATCTTTTAATATTACTAGAATGCCACAACCTGAAATTGATATTCAATGTAGTTCAGGTGTAGATATTGAAGCATTAGGACAAGACAGTTTACAAGTAGAAAGTTCAGGCTGTCAGTTATTAGCAGTTTCTTTTAACCAAAGAGTATTTAATACGACAGGAGAATGTAAAGAAGTATTGAGAACATGGGAAATCATTGATTGGTGTCAAAACCCAACGGCTGATCCAGCAATGCCTGGATACCAATTAGTCACACAAGTAGTTAGATTAGTCGATACCATTGTACCAACTTTTGTCAATACAATGGATACCATGATCGTTAATGCAGACCATACCCAATGTAGTGCTTCAGTTACGCTCCCTGCTTTCACCGCAGTAGACAGTTGTGGTATTACACCGACCGTAAGAATTAACGGAGTCATTGCTAATTCACAGGGAGGATTTGATAATTTAGTTAATGCAATAGCAGGAACAACGATATTAGATGTACCAGTAGGAACATACAACGTACTTTATACAGCAACGGATGGTTGTAATAATAGTACGACTACACCATTGACCATTATTGTAAGAGATAATGAAGGACCTACTCTTTTCTGTGATGACTTAGTAACAACTTTAACCTTACAAGCTAACGAGCCAGCAGGTAGTGATAATAGAGGTTGGGTGACAGTTTGGGTATCTGATTTCAACTGTAAAGTATCTGATTGTGACTTAGGAGCGGGTGTTCAAACTTTACGGTTCCCATCACAAGGAATTGGATTAACCCAACCACCAGCAGATACTTCTTCTAGTTGGACTTTTAATTGTGCTACTAAAGGAGAGCAGGTAGGAGACCTTTGGGTGATGGATGCTTCTGGAAATTGGGATTATGTACGAGTAACATTAACGATTCAAGACAATATGAATATTTGTCCAGATATTAGCTTAACAGGATCAATGATTTCAGGAACAATAGCGAATGAGATTGGAGAAAAAGTAGATGATGTAACGGTTAGTATTGGTGGATATGATATGACTCCAACAACTACGGGTATAGATGGAAACTATCAATTTGAGCAATTGCCAAATAATAGTAATTACACCATCGCACCCATCAAGAATATGGAGCCATTAAACGGTGTATCGACTTTTGATTTAGTACTGATTAGCAAGCATATTTTAGGATTGAATAAATTAGATTCTCCTTACAAGCAAATTGCAGCAGATATTAACCGTTCAGGAACAATTACTGCTTATGATTTAGTACAATTACGACAATTGATTTTGAATGTGCATACGGAGTTTACCAATAATGATTCTTGGAGATTTGTAGATGCTAACTATCAATTTAATTCAGAAAATCCAGCAGCTGAATCTTTTACAGAAGTGGCAAGTATTGGAAACTTGACAAATAATACAGAAGCTCACTTTATTGCCGTGAAAATTGGAGACGTCAATATTACAGCAACAGCAAATAGAGGCTTGTTGAGTGGTGAATCTAGAACTACTGCTGGAACATTAGACTTCACAGCAAAAGACATTAGTTTTGAAGCAGGCAAGATATTCAATGCCGATATTAGCTTGGCAAACCTTGAAAAGGTGGAAGGTTACCAATTTACACTTGATGTTGACTTATCTAAAGTAGAAATAGTTGGAATTGAAGAGGGCATTGCCCAAACTGCCAACTTTGGTCAGAGAATGATTCAACGAGGTCAATTGACAACAAGCTGGAATCAACAATCAACAGTCGTACAAAATGAAGAAAGAATGTTTAGCGTAGTGCTAAGAGCGAAAACAGCAGGTAATTTGAGTGAAGTACTAAGTATTAGTTCTGAATTGACAACAGCCGAAGCCTATAATACAGCGGGAGAGGTATTAGAGGTAGGCTTGACCTTTGAAAGAGGAACAGCAACTACGAATGAATTTGTATTACATAATAATAAGCCAAATCCATTTAAGGATAGAACGACAGTTAGTTTTGAGTTACCAGAATCAGGGACAGCTAGATTAACCATTTTTGATATTTCTGGTCGAATAGTAGAAACTAACGAAGCAGTCTATTCAAAGGGGTACAATGAAATACAAGTACAAAAAGCAGCATTAAAAGGAAGTGGAATTTATTTCTACCAATTAGAAACTGCTACACATACAGCGAAAAAGAAAATGATTTTGATTGACTAAATTAGTTAGGTTGGAAGCCTTCTATAAAAATAGAAAACGAACCAATCTATAAAAAGTCAAACATTATTGACGATTAATACAAGTTCCCTCTTTGGCTATTTTGCTGAAGAGGGATTTTTGTTTTTAGAAGAGGTCGTGGATTTTGTAGCAATGCACTCCTTATTAGAAACCGTACTTATTTTTGTTATGTATAAATAAATTTGTATGTTTGAACCCTGTTGTTAGGAAGATTTGTAAAAACAAGGAAAGAACCGATTAATAATGAGGGGTATTAATATTTGAAATAACCAAAAAAAGGTAGAAACTGCGTTAAAAGAACTGCGATATAAGAAAATTTATTAATTTTAACTTAATTCAGTATTAATATTTTAAGTTGATTCCTGACTCGATAATGATTGAATCAACTAAGCTTAGTTATAATATGGAATTAATTAATAGATATATTAAAATTTAAAATTCAAAAATACCCTTTTTGGGGTATAAGATGAACGAATGCCGTGTTGTATATTTGTTTTTGTTAAAGAAAAATAACCCTATTAATTAACCGATAAATATTTTAATGGAATAAAAGTTACACTTTATTTTTGGATATGATATATTACCCCCACTAAATATATAGTAATCTGCAATATATTTAATATATCTTCATCGTTCATCCCAATGCCGCTACTATTAAAATTAAACTCTAAAGAGCTTCTCTTAAGTTCTTAAATCAATACATTGTAGCATCGCCATAACAGAGATTCGTAAGGAAATAAGAAAAATGTATCAAATGCACAGGAATTTGTAAACCTTCCTTATTTGATAAACTTCCCATGAATAATTCACTCAAATTTTTTAATTACTTTTAATAATTGATATTTTCGCCTGGTATTCAGGTGCTTATATACTCACATTTTTTTGTTTTTGTAAACCTATAAAATTGAACACATGAAAAGATCGAATTCTACTTCGTGTTTTTTACGAGGATGGACAGTCCTATCCATGATGTTGTTCATGCTAATGTCAAGTACAAGTGCAGATGCACAAGCTTATTGTACGATAGCATGTAATGACAACCTTCAAGTGTCTTTAGGCACAGATTGTAGAGCAGTTATTACCTACGATTTAATCCTAGAAGATGCAGACAATTCTAGACTTTGTTCACCGAATGGCCGCCAGGCATTCGTTATTACCGTTGAAGACCATACAGGTAAGGTAATTGCAGAGACTGGAACTGACAAAGATTTTATTACTTGCGAAGATGTGTTGGCTAATGATGGCAACACTTTCCGTGTTAGAGCAAAGCACTGGGCAACTGGTAACAATTGTTGGGGAACCATAACAATTGAAGACAAGATTAAGCCTGAAATCTACTGCCAAGACGTAGAATTATGGTGTAACCAGCCTTTCACACCTGAATTTATTGAATGTAATGTAGGAAGAGGCTATGGTTATCCACAAGTACAGGATAACTGTGATGAGCTTAGAGCTCCAGTTTTCTACCCTAATGCAAATGATTTAGTTTGTCAACCAATTGCTTTAACTTACAAAGATGAAGTAATTGATGTTGAATGTACTGATAACCCAAGTGGTGTAAGTGCAATCGTTAAAAGAACTTGGACTGCAGTTGATGGTTCAGGTAATGAAAATAGCTGCGTACAAACAATTACGCTTAGAAGAGCTAGAATTAGCGACATTAACTTAGCTAGATCTCTTCCAAACTATACTGGACTTGACGGTGACTTACCAGCTATCTTATCTAAGAAAGGTAATGGCTGTAACCCTAATACTGACCCAGGGTTAGTACTTGGTGGTAGCTGCCCAGATGGAGAAGGTAACCAAGTTGGTGAACTTACTCGTCCTGGAGCAGGAGCTGGATCTGGTGAGCCTACTGGTTTCCCAATGATTCACGGTATTCCTGTAACTAAATTCAATGCAGATGGTACTGGTTTGAACATCGGTTATTCATTCCCATGGGATTCTTACGGATTCTGTGAGATTAACGTTGATTTTGAAGATAATATCATTCCAGTTTGTGTAGGTTCTTATAAGATTATCAGAACTTGGACATTAGTTGACTGGTGTACAAATGATATCGTTACTTACAACCAAATCATCAAAGTAGAAGATGCTGAGGCTGCAATTGATTGCCCAGGTGATATTGCATTAGAAACGAATACGAATACTAAATCTTGTGAAGCAGACTTCGATATTCCTGATGGTAAGATTTGGGAAGCTTGTGGTGAAGTAGCAAGCGCTTATGTAACGATTATTGGTTATAGACTAATTCAAAATCCTCACCCAATTTGGGCAGAAGAAGAATTTAGTGTATTACACGAAAGAGAAGGTCGAATTGTTGGTTCTGCAACAGGTGACCCAGTAACAGTAGATTTTGGTTCTGTTAAATTAGACGGACCAACTTGTGATCAAGAATACTCTAGATTTAGAGTAATTTACGGATATATCGACCATTGTGGTAATGAAGCTTCTTGTGAATACAACGTAACAGTTGTAGATAGAACTGCTCCAACACCAGTTTGTGATGAAATTACACAAGTAACGGTTGACAGAGAGTGTGAAGCAGAAATTTTTGCAGAAACATTTGATGATGGTTCTCATGACAACTGTGACAAAGGACCATTAACATTTGCTGTAAGAAGAATGGACGAAGGTGGCGAATTTAAGCCTCACGTAGTATTCAACGAAGAAGACGTATGGAAATCTGCTGAAGGAACACCTTGTTTAGTTGAGTTACAAGTAACTGACTGTCATGGTAACTCTAATACTTGTATGGTACAAGTATTCGTTGACGATAAAGAAGCACCAGTTGTAACAGTTGCAGATAAGACAATTTGCTGTGACTTATTAGACAATAATGGTGTAATTGGTGAAGATTTAATTCCTGCACCAGTTGTAACGGATAACTGCCCAGGTTATACTATCGAAAGAACAGTTTCTGATTGGAGAAATGAATGTTATATAGGAACAGTAACTTTCACTTATGTTGCTACTGATAGACATGGAAATGTATCTGCTCCAGTTGATCAAGTAATTACTGTTGAAGATTGTACGCCTTTAGATGTTGTTTTCCCAGGCGATTATGCTGACGAATGTGTAGCTACTGACGGAAGTGGCTTTACGGATGCTTTAGATCCAGACGTAACAGGTAGACCAATTATCATTGGTGACGATTGTGAATTAGTAGCTATTAGTTATGAAGATCAAACATTAACTATTTCTGATGATGCTTGTTTCAAGATTGTTAGATACTGGACAGTAATTGACTGGTGTGCTTATGATCCTTTACACCCATCTGATGAAGCAATATTCACTTATGCTCAATTCATCAAAATTTTGGATCAGACAGCTCCTGAATTAGAAGCTCCAGCTGATGAAAAAGTATGTATTGATGGAACAGATGATTGTCAAACAACTGTAGCAGTTGGTGCTCCTGAATACACGGATTGTTCTTCTGACGTAAGAGTTAGAGCTGAATGGTCTTATATTGCTGACGATTGGTACTGTGGTGCTTCTACTTCTGGTGTAGTAGCAGATGCTTCTCAAGGATTTGTAACTCCAGCATTCTATCCTGGTGTTTTAACAGTAACTTTCATCGCTGATGATGGATGTAACAATGTAACTAAGGATGATGCAGTTTACACAATTGTTGACTGTAAATTACCAACTCCTTACTGTAGAGACGGAATCAGAATCGAGAACATGCCTTCTACGGGTCAAGTTGAGGTTTGGGCAGTTGATTTAGACTTAGGTTCTTTCGATAACTGTGATGGCTGTGCGAATGGTGCAGTTACTATATCTTTCTCTTCTGACGTTAACGATATCGTAAGAGTATTCACTTGTGCGGACATCGGAACTCAGCAAGTTGAAATGTGGGTAACGGATCACGCTGGAAATCAAGATTTCTGCCGAACTTTCGTAATGGTTCAAGATAACCAAAGTGGATGTTCTGGTTCTGCATCTGGAATGGCTGCGGTAGCTGGTAAGGTTGCTAACACTAACGGTGAGTTAATCGAAGCGGTAACAGTATCTGTTAACGGTGGTAACACAATGTCTGAAACAACTAATGCTGCTGGTAACTTTGGATTTGAATTAGGAATCGGTGGTGATTACACCATCACTCCTGAAAAGGATATGAACCCATTAAATGGTGTTTCTACTTTTGACTTAGTATTATTACGTAAGCATGTATTGGGAACTGAGGTAATCGACAACCCATACAACTTAATTGCTGCGGATGTTAATAAATCTGGTTCTATCACGACATTTGATATGGTTGAATTACGTAAGGTAATCTTACAAGTTGTACCTACATTCGAGAATAATGATTCTTGGAGATTTGTAGATGCAAACTACCAATTCACTACAGACAATGCATTGACTGAAAACTTCTCTGAAGTTTATAACATCAATAACTTAGGTGGTGATATGGCTATCGACTTCGTTGCTGTTAAGGTTGGTGATTTGAATGGTACTGCAACTCCTAACTCTTTATTAGGTGCAGAGTCTCGTACTACTGCTGGTACTTTAACTTTAAACACTACTGATAAACTAGTACAAGTTGGTGAAAAGGTAACGGTTGCATTTACTGCAGATATGGCTAACGCTGCTGGATACCAGTTCACTATGGACTTCAACGGTCTTCAAATGGTTGATTTAGTAGAAGGTGCTGCTAAGGTTGCTAACTTCAACACTAACTTGGCAGAAAGAGGTATCTTAACTACTTCTTTCGACGGTGAAGCAACTGACGGTGAATTATTCGCTGTATCTTTCGTAGCAACTACGACTGGTCAATTAAGTGAATTACTTAGCATTAATTCTAAATATACTACTGCTGAGGCTTATACAACTGCTGGCGAAGTACTTGACGTTGCCTTAAACTTCAATGCAAGTGAAGCTGTAAGTACTAACTTTGCGTTATCTCAAAATACTCCAAACCCGTTCACTGGTCAAACCTTGATTGGTTTCAACTTGCCTACAGCAGGTACTGCTACATTGACGGTAATGGATGTTCAAGGTAAAGTATTATTACAAAACAGCGGTGATTTCGCTAAGGGCGCTAACCAAATTAGCATTAATGCTAAAGAGTTAAGCACTACTGGTGTACTTTACTATCAATTAGAATCTGCTGATAACGTAGCTACCAAGAAGATGATTATTTTGGACTAATCTCCAAAATGCATTATTAGCTACCCAGTAGTTATATATTATGTAAACCTATTTGACTGTTGATTCAGACTGTACTATAGGTTTACAGAAGAAACAGTTTTAGGGATGACCTCTCTT
>CAZXYA010000074.1:0-22908 GCA_964644655.1 uncultured Saprospiraceae bacterium
AATTTTCCAAGTTTTCTTAGAAAAAAATTTTACTTTTTTTCCTACTTTTTTAACTTGATTTTTCTTGTCTTAAATGCCTAACTTTCTAAGCGGCTGCAAAAGTATATTTATTTATCTTTAAAATCAAATTTTAAACCAAAATAAATTACCTTTTTTTTCAATTACTTCAATCAGCTTTTTTGCCGATTTTCCTTAGCTTTCTAAGCGAGCGCAAAAGTATAACCTTTAGCAACTTCTCACAAGCCTTTTTCCCAATTTTTTTCCTTTTTTTTTAAAATAAAAAGGATTAATTTTTAAAATGAGAAATAAACGACACTTTTCAGAATATTATTCTGACAACAATTAATTACTACGGTAATAATGTTGAGAAACCTTGTCTATAATTTGTAAAGGAATAGATGATTCTAGAATAAAAGGAGAGATAGGTACTTGTACAAAGTTAATCGACACTTTAGAAAGTGGGTAATGAGTTGATGAGTTCATAAGATAAATGAGGTATACAAAGCGTTTTAGACCAAATGCTACTCTCCTAAACTCATAAGTCTCCTTAACTTAGTACTCTCAAAAAGTGTCGAATATTTCCGCTCAGGTACTTAATCTAAGCATTAACACTTTAATTTCAATAAAAGAGTATCTTTAATTAACTATTCATTACTTGTTTTTGCTAACATATATATAAGGTGTCTTTTCTTATATGATCCTAATTTTCTTAAATAAAGCAAACCAAACAATTAGAGGCTACTCACACCTCCTTCACTTCCACCGTCCCATCAATATGCCTAGCAAACCGTCCTTTCTCTCTATCATGAACAGGTGCATTTGTCCCCCAAGGCCAGCCACCAAATTGCGTGCGCCGATAATCTTGGAAGGCAGCTCTAATTTCTGCTTGGGAATTCATGACAAAAGGACCATGTTGGGCAATAGGTTCGTTAATAGGTTTGCCTTGTAATACTAATATCCGACTTTCTTTTGCACCATTTTTCACAATCGTTTTAATAGTAGCATTCAATTCTATTGCATGGTCAGGGGCTATTTCCAAATCTGCCAAGGTTAAGGTATCTCCTTCATAATAATAAAAAGAGCGGTTAATACCTTCGGATGCCAATGGCAAGGTCCATTCTGCACCTGCTTCCATTGTGATATTATAAATAGCTACTTCATTCGCTGAATTGGCTGCCCAAGAATTAGGAGTTGGATTAGGAGCAAGGGTCTCCCCTATTTTTCCTGCGATTAATTGAATGCTTGTTTCTTTATCGGAAGTATCTCGATGTTCAATAATAGGAATGGTTTCGGACCACAACATTTTAAAATGGGGGTCAACCATCTTATCTTTTTTGGGTAAGTTTAACCATAATTGAAATAAGACCAAAGGGTTCTCTTCCTCTTTATTTAATAATGGAAACATTTCAGCATGCTGTAATCCTTTACCTAAAGTTAGCCATTGTACATCTCCTTCTCCAAACCGTGCGGTTGCACCCAAAGAATCTGAATGATCGGCAAAACCTTTATTCACAATCGTCACCGTTTCAAATCCTCGGTGTGGATGGGAAGGAAAACCAGGCACTTTATGCCCATGATACATTCGCCAACCATCTTTAATGACAAAATCTTGTCCTAAGTTTCTGCCTACTAAAGAGGCGTCAGGACCTAAATCATCATTTCCTTTGGGGTAATCATCTTTGTGATACACACAGAATAAAAAAGGGTCTTGAGTTTTCCAAGGAAAGCCTAATGGGTGGATATTTAAAATAGGTTTCATATTTCTACAGGATGACAGGATTTTATAATATTAGCATCTAAGTAAAATTTAATTTTCAATTTTCAATTTCAAATTTTCAATTTTAAACCACCTTCGGCGGGAATTGAGGTTGAGGTTGAGATTGAAATTTAAAAATTTATCAACATTTTAAAACCTGTCTACCGGCAGGCAGGTATCGACAATTTGTTGGTTTTAAAACTGGCTTAAGCGTCTAAGCAAAAGATAATTTTCAATTTCAAATCTAAAACCACCTTCGACGGAAATTGAAGTTGAAGCGTAAAAAACAACTTATGCAGACGAGCTAGGAGGATTGCAAACTGATTTAACGGATCAATCGGATTTTCCTTCTAATGTTTATTATCTTTTAGTGTAGAGCCTGCTCCGATGCATCTAATTTATTTTTTCTTTTCCCTTAAATTAGGATGTATTTCTATTTTATAAGAAATAGATCAATGTTACAACATTAAAATTAATAAAAAGTTCATTACTACACAAAATAAATAACTATAGCTGTAGAAAACAAGGTCAGAAATAAACCGCCTAAAAAGATATTAAAAGCCAATCGAATTCTATCCATCTTATAGCCTAATCGTTTCCCTATATAATATAGGTCTTGCACAAGGTGAGATTTGACCATTTCTGATTTTGAAACCGACTCGCTCATATAATCGAAGAATTCATCGGGTTCCATTTTATAAAAATTACCAAAAAAGAAAGGGCTAAATTGGGTATCTGGATCATTAGAAGGACTCGCTCTATATTCATCCAGATTGGAGGGTTTTAAGACAATAGCTGAAATATAAATGGTGGAAAAACAAGTAATTGCTAGAATAATTAGAGGAATATACAAATAGCCTTGAATAATTGCCTCTAAATTAGACAAAATCATGGGTAGCAAAAAAGTAATCATAATCGCATTCAAACTCAATAAGACGTTTGCTTTATTATCAGCCAATTGCGTCAAGTCAATATTATTACGTTGAGTGGTGCGAATGATATTAATGGTTTGCTTCGTCAGCTTTTCCATATCCGTTTGTCTGTTACTGGTCGCAAGTTACTGGTTGCTAGTTGAACTTGAAACTTATATGATAAAATCAAAAGAAATGCAAAGTTAGGGATTAAGATTTACTATTATGGAATGAGGAACGATAAATGATGAATGACGAGCAAATAAAATCTACAGCTAATTTCTTAATAGTTAAGCAAAATATTCGATACTTTAGAAAGTGGGTAATGAGTTGATGAGTTCATAAGATAAATGAGGTAAACAAAGTGTTTTAGATCAAATGCTAAGCTCATTAACTTAGTATCCTCAAAAAGTGTCGAATATTTCTGCTCAGGTAAATACTTACTTTACTTCGGCTAATTGAACTAAAGAAAATGATACTTCATCTCCTGGTTTCAATTGTGCTAATTTATCCAAATCTTTAGAGATAACATTGGCAATTCGATAATATCCTCCAACTGTTTGGGCATCCCTCATTAAAATAACAGGTTGGCCTGCGCTTGTAATTTGAATCGTCCCCGGTATTATGCCAGCAGAAATCACTTCTTTTTTAGGGTTAAAATCGGCTAAAATGGTATCGAGTCGATAGCCCATTCTATTGGACTCTTTGGTTAATTTATAGGTTTTACTAAAGAAATAGCCAATGGTGTAGTTAGAAAAATCGTCAAATTCAGGGCCTGGCAAAACTCGAACCTTTAAGGAAGTTGAAAAATGAGGTCTCCTTTCTACGGGTACTATTTTTTTAGGAATTCTAGGATTGGGTTGAATGCTTAGTATAGTATCTTTTTGGATATAACTTTTTGGTGTGGCGGTAGCTCCGCTATATGGTAAGGCACTATAACTGTCTAGCCATTTATTGATTTGCCAATTGCCTCTTATGGCTAAGTAGGCCCGGCAGCCGTTTTTTGCCCCTCCAAATTTTAGTATATCTCCATCTTTTAGGTTGATGGTTTCATAAAGTGGAATGGATATTTGGTTTACTTTTGGAGATAAATCTGCACCTGTAATGGCTATTTGGCAGTCGCCTATTATTTTGATAGTTGGCCCTAAAAGTGCCATTTCTAAAACTGGAGTATCTAAGGAGTTTCCCACTAATTCATTTGCTAAAGCAGCACTTTCTTTATCCATGACTCCACTTATTGGGACGCCATAGGATTGATAGCCTATTCTTCCTTTGTCTTGGATTAGGGTTTGGAGACCTGATTTTAGAAAATGGAACGTGGTCATTTATTTCTTTTTTTTATTCCCAACGGATTTTTATTCCCAACGGATTTTTTGTTTTTGTTATTTTGTTTATTCCGCAGGTTTGAATAAAGTGATTAATAGATTTAATACAAATAAAATCTGCCCTAAAAGGAAGAGTAGCAAGAAATAAAATATAGGTCGAACAAAGGCATCTCCTTCAATATAATGTATATGCTCTTTTAAATTCGGAAAACCAATCCAAATAAACAAAATAAGCATTGGTAGAATGGTGATTAAGGTATGAAAAATAGTCATCCATTTAATCAGTTGCTTTCGGCTAAAAAGCCAGTACAGTAAACCAATCCCACCTAACAAAATAGAAAATATAATTGCTGTATGCCAATAGGTTAATACAAAATAGGTATCGTGGATTTGAATGTCTGTAAATTCAGTAGGCAATAGTAAAACTGCAATCCAAATTATTAGCAAACTTACCCAAAATAATTGGTGTGGTTGGTTAAAAGTAATTGATTTCATTGATTCTCTTTTTGGGCTATTTTTAGAAATTCTTTTTTGGTAATTGGATAAAAATTCACTTCATCACCAGCTTGAAATAAAAAGGGAGTTTCTTTTTGTGGGTTAAAAATTTTTAGTGGGGTTTTTCCTAAAATTTGCCAACCACCGGGAGAATTCGTCGGGTAAATGCCTGTTTGAAATCCTGCAATCCCGACTGAACTTTCGGGTACACTTAATCGAGGTGTTGTCTTTCGCTTGCATGCTAATTCGGGAGCTATTTTGCCCATAAATACAAAGCCTGGCAGGAAGCCTAGCATATATACTTTGTAAGTTGGGCTGGTATGTAATTCAATTATTTTTTCAATCGCTATGCCTTTTGCTTCACTTAATTCCACTAAATCTAAGGCATAAGGCAATTCATAACAGACGGGAATTTGAAGTTGACGGATTGCTTTTTGAGGTTGATTATTTTTTAAATTCGTTAGTTGATTAACGGCAATTTGTTCCATTACTTTTACTAAAATTTCATAGTCAATTACAGAAGGATTATACCCAACTGTTAAGGAACAATAAGCAGGAATCATAAAGGTGATACCAGCAATGTTCGCCGCTTCTATAGCATCTTTCAAAGCAATGACTGCTGCATTAATCGCAGGGTCAATTTTTTGTTCAAAATTGATAAGAATCGCTTGATCGCCGTATTGTTTTATGGATTTTATCAATTATTTCTTCGATTAAGTTCTGCTTTCACAGCATTCAATCGCTGTAATATTGTTGGAAAGAATAATAAAACACCGAATGATACTATTAATAAGTAACTAAATTCTAAATCTTTTAAATACAAAAATATAATCGCACCTATCAAACATATTGTCAGACCAATATATCCTCCAAGAATTCCTCCCATCAACTTCGCCTGTTTTTTGAGTTCTTCGGTAGGCATTGCTTTTAGTTTATCTTCTTTCATTTGTCTTTCATTTGTCTTTAATTTAACTTATCTACTAGCTAACTCTTTTTGTATGGCTTTTAATTCAGGGAATAAGGAAGCAATTCCACCTACACAGCAAATCATAATAATTGACATTGAGGAATCTATTTCTACCCCATTTAAATAATCTCCTATTATAAAAAAGCATATACCGCAATTAGTCCAGTAGTAATACCAATTAAAACTTTACGGTCTTTTATTTTCTTTTTTAAGTCTTCGATAGACAATTCTTTTAGTTCTTCCTCTTTCATTATGTCAAGTTAGGATTAATAAAGCTGATTTTTCACACTCTCCTCCAAATACATTTTAACTTGGTCCACAGGCGCTTCTAATTTAGCATGGTCAATAATTATTTCGGCTAAACTTGGTACTTTTTCACGAATATCAGGATCAATATCCGTCCATAGTTTAGACCGAACCATGCATTTGGAACAATGCATAAAAGCTTCCTCTATGTGTACAATTAAGGCCAATTGAGGTAATTTATTTTTAAATTTCAGCTGTTCTCTAATGCCTAAATCTGTTACAATTTGTGCTTTTCCATTGACTCGTAAAGTCTCTTTAATGCCAGGAATAAAAAATAATAAACCGACTCCTGGATGATGCAAAATATTCACAAAAGTATCTGCTCTTTTATTGCCTAATCTTTCAGGAATGGCTAATGTTTTTTCGTCCAATACTTTAACAAAGCCAGCAGGATCTCCTTTTGGCGACACATCGGTTTCGCCATTGCCATTGGTGGAAGCAATCGTCAAGAAAGGGGAATGTTCGATAAATTTTCGGCAATGTTTGTCTAGGATGGAAATGGATTTGTTTTTAACAACTTCACTTGGGGTGCCTAGGATGGCTCGAAGTTGGGCTTCTGTGGTGATGACTTCTTTGAACTCTTGTTTTATCATTTCCATAATCATTAATTTTAATTCAATATACGAACAAATATACACCCTTCAAAGTTCCTACAAAAAAGCCTGTTTCTCAATACCATTCATTCGAAAAAGCACTCCAATTGCTTGTAAAATGTCTTCCACTTTCGGATTATCTCCATGTATGCAAATGCTTTGAGCTTCCAATTTGATGATAGTATTTTCGCTACTAATAAGCTGTTTATCTTTTGCCAAAGCTAATACTTGTGCTGCGGCTTTTTCTGCATCGTGGATAACAGCGCCCTCAATGCTACGAGATTGTAAGCGACCATTAGGGGTATAGCGTCTATCTGCAAAGGCTTCGGCGATAAATCGAATCCCTGCTTTTTTAGCAGTTTCCTTCATTGATGCGCTTCCTGCCAAGCCCATAAAAGCAAGATTTTCTCCTATTTCTTGAATGGCTTGTACAATGCTTTTGGCAATTTTTGCATCATCCGCAGCCATATTATACAAAGCGCCATGTGGTTTTACATAAGTCAATTTACCGCCTAAACTCTCAGTAATGCCTTTGATGGCAGCTATCTGATATTTTACGATGGCTCTTAATTCATCTGCTGGCACTCGCATTTTACGTCTACCAAAACCTTGTAAGTCTGGAAAACCTGGATGTGCGCCAATTTGCAAACCATGCTTCAAGGCATTTTTGATGGTTTTTTCAATTTGCAAAGGGTCGCCACCGTGAAAACCACAAGCAACATTACAAGAAGTGATATAGGGCATCACTCGGTCATCATTACCAATTTTGTAATTGCCGTAGCTTTCGCCCATGTCGCAGTTGAGGTCTATTGTTAATTGTGGTAGGTCCATAATAGGTTAATTAGGCGAGCAAAATAAGGAATTTTTTCTAGGAATAGCAATTTGGAAGGAAAACTAAAAAAAGAAGGGAAGTCCATCAGCGTTGAACTTCCCTAATCAATTAATCTTTACCATTTTTATTCAGAAGTCTATCTGAGGGGTACAGAGGGTAATTTCTTTCAAAAAGATAAAGATTTAATCTGCTTAATGTTTTATCCCTAGTTTAATCTATGAAAATAATGAGTAACTAATTTAAAAATTGAGACCTTTTTATCCATCTTTAATTTAGCCTATTATGTACTACTCACTATGTACACTACTCACTTTTTTGTTTGAACCTATAAACTTAAATCGTTTAACTCTTTATTTATACTACAAATTTACCGCATTTTATATCTTGATGTATCACCTAATAATTACTTATTTATAACAATTTTATAACAGCCTAATCAAATCAATTCGTCAAAATAGTTAAAAATTGTGCTTGCTTATCCAAAAAAGGATTATGTGAGCAATTGTCTAAATAATGGAAATTATCTGACCCAATTATTTTTGTAATTTGCTCAATATGTTCGCTAGAAAACAGTCCATCTTCTTTTCCATAAATACCATAAATAGAAATTTTATCGGCTATTAATTTGGTCAATATTTCCGATAAATCAATACTGGTATATTGTTCCTTTTCCCAAAATACCTGTGGTGTGGTATAGGACATTTGATTGGCATATTTGAATAATTCATTTTGGCTATATTCTGTATATAATGCTTTCGCTTCATCCGTCATTTCTTTGGGGGTATAAAATTCATTTGCAATGGCGTGCTAAAAAATGAATTTCCCTCTTACCCACAAACATTTTATTATCTTGTCGGTTCTTATTCAACAATCAATTATTTAACAGTCAAAATTAAGGTTAATGAGTAAAGTAGCATACATTACAGGTGGGTCAAAAGGCATTGGTTTAGGAATTGCGGAAGCTTTATTACAGGAAGGTTATAAAGTAGCCATTACTGCCCGTACCCAAAAAGCCATTGATGAAGCAGTTGTCGAACTCAAAAAAATAGGTAAGGGGGAAGTTTTAGGGCTTCAATCGAATGTGAAAAATTATGCAGATGAGGAATATGCCATTCAACAAGTCATAGCTAAATGGGGACAATTAGATGTTTGTATCGCCAATGCTGGTGTTGGAAAATTTGCTTCTATTGACGAAATGAGCAATGAGGATTGGAATGCGGTAATTGATACCAATTTAACAGGTGTTTTTCATACGGTAAAAGCTTCCATTCCTGCCTTAAAAAAATCCAAGGGCTATATTATGACCATTGCTAGTTTGGCAGGTACTAACTTTTTTCAGCGAGGCGCAGCTTATAATGCGAGTAAGTTTGGTTTGGTCGGATTTACGCAAGCAGTCATGTTGGATGTTCGGCCTTATGAGATTAAGACCACCACCATTATGCCGGGGTCTGTTTCTACTTATTTTAATGGCCGCACTCCTTCGGAAGCAGAATCTTGGAAAATTCAACCAGAAGATATTGGACAAATTGTGGTGGATTTATTAAAAATGAATCCTCGTACTTTGCCGAGTAAAGTAGAGGTTCGACCTACGGTGCCGCCTTCGGCACGGAAGAAATAAAATATTGAGCGATGTTTTATTTTAGAAAAATTGATTCCTTATGAAATTTTTTCACCAGTAAATAATAAAACATCGCTCGGTATTTATGTTTGTTTCCTTTACCCAATTTTTGAATAACTTCATTTATAGCTATATCAAGTTGAGGGCTATTCTTTAATCCCAATTTTTTTATTAAAAAATTATTTTTTACATTTTTCAATTCAAGTGGGTTTGAGGCAGCAATTCGTGCAGTATTTCTATTATAAATGGTAGAACCACAATATCTAGTAATAGCATGTAATAATGGTAGGTGAATTTTAATTTCCCGCTTCTCCAACGCTAAGATATATATTTTAATTTTTTGGTCGTATCGGCTTACCTTTCCACTATAGTCAATCGTCCGTCTGTTATGATATACTGTTTGAGATTCGCTTACTATGGTCGAATCAAGTTCTTCTTGGATTGAATAAGTTTTAAGTAATTTATCCATTTCAGAAATACTAATCATTTCTTTAAACCATTTTTTTAGGTAAGTTTCCAAAATAGGTTTTATTTCCTCAGACAATTCTAAATTAATTATCAGTTCTTCTAACGTATCTTCCTTCTTTTCAATCCTTGCATTTAAATAAGGCTTTTCCGATTCAGGTTCATCCTGAATAATTCTTATTAAACGATTATTTTTTTTTGTATTAAAAATAGGATTTCCATCAAAGAATTTTTGACCATTATTAAAATGAGTAGTATAATAATCAACAGGTTCTTCACCTACAATTTCGGTAAATAAATTTTTATAAAACGCTTCGTTCTGTAGATAAGTCGTTTGGTCATATAAAAAGTCTTCATATAAATAATTCATAACCAATAAATTATAGCCATTATAAGCATTATTATTGAAATAAAAGCAACACCTTTTCTTACCTCAATATCCACTCTAATAGAAGGTTTTTCTTTATTTGAAAATGTTTTGCTAACTGGTGCATCAACACCAGCATTAGCCCCTGCATTCCTAATAAAACGTTCTGCCTTTTTAAAAGGTTTTTCCCGTAATGCTTTATCTCTTTTTGATAGTCTATCTTTTAGTTTCTCTAATAAATTTAAACCTTCTTTCCATGTAGGTGGATTTTCTGATGACCAAGCTTCACTTTATTCCAATCCATCTCCCTGTGCTTGAATACGTCCTCTATGTTTAGGGGGCTCGTTCATTTGATTAACATAACATAAGTAAAAATAATTCGTAAGTTAGTAATTTTCTAATAAACAACCGTTACTGTGCCAGTAATACGCTCCTTTTCGCCATCTAAATACATAATGTTAGTATGGTATAAATAAACGCCTTGTTCAACTTGCTGACCTTGATAAGTGCCATCCCAGAGGGTACTACCTTGGTTTGGAGTTACATTTTGTCGTTCAAAAAGTAGCGTACCCCAACGGTCATAAATCGCTACTTGTAGAATTTCTTGCACATTAGGGATGCCTGTATGAATAGCAAAGAAATCATTAGTCCCATCTGCATTCGGAGAAAAGACATTAGGAATAAAGGCCCTTCTTACAGGATTGACGGCAATAAAAACAGAATCTATTGCCAAACAGCCCAACTCAGAAGTAGCTGTTAAACTATAAGTACTAGAAGTCGTTGGCAAAAAAGTAGATTCCGAACAATTATCCACGCAGTCTGCTTGATTAGGAGACCATTGAAACTGAGTAATAGGAAAGTTTGTCGATGGAGCAATGGTAACAGATTCGCCCAAATCTATCCTTAAATTACCTCCTAAATCTATCACAAAAGGTGCGGGGTCAATCAATTCAATAGTTTCTCCAAAAGTACAGCCTACTGCATCTTCTATAAGAATATCGTAAATACCAGCGGTTAATTCTACAAATTGGACAAAACTAGTCGCCTGTCGCTCCCCTACTGTGATGGTGAAAGGAGGATTGATATTTTGAATATTAGAAATGCTGATAGTGCCTTCTGTATCTCCTGCGCAAATAGGATGCTCAAATCGAATCATCGGATCAATGCCTTCATCTGGCACAATCGTTAAATCCAAAGTGACAATGCTATCACAACCTAAAGAAGAAATCAAAGAATCGGTATAAACGCCTGATTGGTTATAGCTTGAAGCTCCGACTTCAAAACTTAAACCTTCACAAATGGCTCGTTCAATATCAAATAATTTAGGCACTACTTGGACAATTTTAGTATTAGAATTGACCCTACATTTAGCGTTGTTTAGATTTTCTGCTGTGTTAGATAATAAGTATCGGTAATAATAAAAACCTGCACTTTTTTCGGTATGTTCAATGGTGTTTTGGTTCGCCATATCTATATCCTGCCAGTTTAGGCCCTCATCAAAACTTTGTTGCCATTGGAATGCCCCTTCGCCAAATTGACCTCCATTGATCGTTGCATTAATTGTTATCGGGTCGCCATCTTCGCAGATATTGGCAATGTCTTTGGGCAAAATTTCTGCAATCGGTCCACAAGGTCGAAAGGTCACATTATCGATGGCTAAGTCATTGCCACTTCCGCCAGGTGCATTATTTCTAAGACTTAATTTCATAGTAGTTACTCCTGGGTCCGTCGTAAAAGTAAAACCGTAAGTATTCCATCGTTCTGTTTGTCCAATATCTCCAGTTGTATATTGTTCCTCTTCATTTAGTAAAAAAGAAACATTTGGTTCGGTGTGATTTAGAGTTCCTATTTTGACAAGATTGATAATATCCGCAGAAAAAGCATAAAGGGTATTTTCACAAAGTCCTTCAATGGTTTGTTCATAAATAATCCCTGGGGTAAAATCTGCATTAATGACCATAAAATAGCCGTTGGGGTCATCACTTCGATCTCCTATGGCTAACCATGCAGAAAAAAGGCCTGACCAAGCCCCCGTATTATTAGTAATGGTAAAAGAACCATCTCTAGGTGGCCCTTGTCCAACATAATCATACGTAGTGCTAATATCCATTGGTTTGCTTGGTAGAATATTGGCTTGTCCGCTGCTAAAATCTCCTGAAGTAAAGATATTATCGCCTAAATTGCCTGTACAGATGTCATTTTGGGCATCAATTTTTAGCACACAGATTATCAATAATAGCAATAAAAAGAGGTATTCTTTCTTCATAGTCCATTTTTGGGTGCTAAACTAAGTAGCTTAACCGCTAATACTAAGAATTGCTGAATTTTTTAGAAGATCAGGTAAAAAGTGATAAAAATCCCTACCTGCGGCAGGCAGGCGTTGCTAGTTTAATCCGTTGCTAGTTCTTTTCTAGCAACGGATTAGGTTAGTAACGGATTGGACAAACTAAACGCTAACCATCTATGTAGCTCTGGAAAAAAATAATGCATATTTCTATGCACTTAGATATGCCAAATCTTTGAGATTTGGCATGTCTGGATTATATCTATAAGGGTTTTCTTATAAAAAATTGTAATCCTCAAAATGCCACGGAGTATAACAAATATTGCCATATCTCCGATGAATCGGAGTAAACTAAATACCCTTTTTGATTTCTTTGGGCTCGACGCCCAAAGAAATCAAGCTATCGAGGGCTATTTCTATTTTTATAAGAAAACTCTTTTATATCTATAAAGAAAGTGATTTTTTACCAGAAAGTTCTTTAGATTTAGGCTAAACTCTTGGTTTTGTCGGCTGTAAAAAGTAAGTAATCCCTCCTACTACGACAAAACCAATTCCAATTAAACTTTCATAAGGTTGCTCTTTCAACATAAAGCCCAATACCCAAAAACTAAAAGCAATATATATGTACTGTAACCAAGGACGACCAGGGCTATGGTAAGTGCCTTCTGTGCGTTTGAGCCATAATAAGGAAGCGACGGTTAACGTACCCATGAGTTGCAAGGCAAAACTAGCGTACAACATGACCTGTTCAAAAGTACCTGTTAGAGTAAGTGCAATCGCAATTAAACCTTGTAGCCATAAAGCTCGCACAGGAATCCCATTCTCATTTTTCACGGCAATACTTTTCCAAAGCGGATTCTCTTTTGCCATCGCATAAGAAATTCTGGACCCTACCCAAAGATAACCGCTAATGGTTGCTATTAATTGAATGCCAATAAAAATACTTACCCAAAAACTGCCTGTCTCTCCAAAAACATTGGCAAAAGAAATTGTCGCTACTTCCACATTATTCGCTAATTGTTCTACAGAAGCATGCCGTAAAAAAGCGATTTGTAATAATATATAAACCACCATAACTAAAACGGTGGCAGGAATTAATGCCTTAGGTAAATTTCTATCGGGATCTTCTATTTCATCGGTAATATATGCGGCAGAATTCCAGCCTGTATAAGCATAAGATACGTAGATTAAAGAGACAGCAAAGCCTGGTAAAAAGAGTTCTTCTTTCCAAGTAGATGTAAAATTAAGTGCCGTGTTTTCTACTGGAATAAAGTAAAAACCTAAAAGGATAAGCACAAAAACAAAGGCGAGTTTTAAAATAGTGGAATAGCTTTGAAATTTTCCACTTTGCCCTACACTTACCGAATGAATGGCGGTCACTAAAATAATCACACCAATACCAAACCAATCAGTAAAAATACTAGGATTAATCGGGCTTAAATAACTGGTCATTGCCAAGGCAGAAATCGCAATCGGTGCAGAAAAACCAACTGTTAGTGAAATCCAAGCATATAAATACCCTGCAAAAGGATGAAAAATACGGGATAGAAAAATATAATCTCCACCAGATTCCTTGAATTTTGTGCCTAATTCGGCATAAGTGAAAGCGCCTATTAGGCCCAATGCTCCACCAATAAACCAAAGTAAAATAATACTCCAAGTATTTTTAATATCGGCAATTTGGAAACCAAGACTGGTAAACACGCCTGTACCAATCATATTAGCGATGACAATCGCTGCTGCTGTTTTCCAACCTATTTTTTCTTGACGGCTCATGGTTAATATTTTGATGCTGAAGGGCGCTGATTTAAGTTATTATTTTTTATGTTTAGTCTCTACTATGCAAAGAACGAAAAAAGGGCTAGATATTCTAAAATATCTAACCCTTTTTGTAGCACAACTTTCTAAGTTGTGCCTTGTATATTTCGTCAAACTAATGTTCCACCGTTCAGAAAGCTATGTTACTTTAGAAAGAAAATCCTATTCTAGCAAAGTAATAAGCTCCACCAAAACCCATTTGAACAGAATCCCAGAATCCACCAGAATCTGTATTATCACTAGCAATTTGCTGTGTTGGGTAAACGTTGAATAGGTTATTTGATCCTAAAGTGAAATTGATATTATCACTCAATCTAGCAGTTAAAGTTAAATCAGTCGTGATTTTAGATTCATAATTAACTCTAGTTGCATTATCAAAAGATAAATAACTTACTTCACCAAATCGAGTCAAGCCTAAGCTTGCACTAAATTTAGGCGTATTATAAACTGCATTAAAAGCAAATTTACTAGTTGGTGCCGCATCTTCTAGTAAAGATTGCTCTCTAGGCCCAAAGAAAGTATTACGGTCTAAAGTACCATTACTAATATCGGTTACTTCTAAGTCATTCAAGTTACCAGCTAAAGTGAAAGATAAATCACTACGGTTCGCCATATCTATTTTATAAGATAAAACCACATCTAAACCAGTAGACTCTGTATCCGCTGCATTGGCAAAGAACTGTGCGCCTTCTACGCCTATGCCTAAGAAACTAGCATCGAAAAAACCAGAGATAACGATACGATCAGAAATATCAATAAAATATCCATCAATGGTTGCAGAGAAGTTACCTGACTTATAAGTCAATCCAGCACTAACGTTAAAAGATTCTTCTTCTTTTAATGGCTGAATCCCAAATCCTTGTGTTACTGGGCTATTATTAGCAGATAATAAAGTTTCGGTCAATACACCATCTTGGAAACCTGTAAATCTTAAATTATAAAAGATTTGTGCTAAAGAAGGCGCTCTAAATCCAGTAGAAAGTGCAGCTCTCAAAGAAACTTTATCACTCGCTTTTACTCTTGAAGCTAATTTCCAGTTTAAAGTACTACCAAAATCTGTATAATTTTCAAAACGCAATGCAGCACTTACTAAAAATGCCTCAGAAATATCAAATTCTGAATCTGCATATAACGCAAAGTTAGATCGACTTCTGTCCACTTCATTAGCTGGTGAATACCCAGGGAAACCTTGAGAACCCGCAGCAAAACCAGTAGAAACTTGGTCTGGACCTGTAATTTCTAATCCATTCACATCAAAAGCAGCGTAAGACCCTGCTTCTCCTGCAAATATTTCAAAATTATCTGTTCTATATTCCATACCAAAGGCAAAGTTAATACCTGTAGTTGCAGAAGATTCGAAGTATCTAGAAAAATCTAAACTAGTCGTGTTTTGTGTCAATTTGTGACCACCTGCATCAAAGTCTGTTGGAGACGCAGCTCCTAAAGTAGCATTATTAGTACCTTTAATAAAATAGTGGAAATCGTTACTACCTATTGTATTATTAAAATCAACTGCCCAACCATTAGCAACAGTAGTACGGATACCTGCTGATAAAGAGTTATCTTCGATAATAGAAGTAATTCTAGGCGTAAATCCTTGTGGGTAGATGCTTGGCACGGCTCTGTCGTCTCCTTGATTTCTAGTGAAGGCAAAAGCATCTGTATCTCTATAGTTTCTACCACCAAATAAATAAAATTCTGTATTATCACTAATTGGCACAGCAGAGTTAGCAAAGAAAGAAAAACCACTAATGGCTGCTTCCCCCATACCTCTACGGAAAGTAGCTCCTGGTCTTAGGGTTCTATCTCTATTGATAAACTCTGTAGTAAAGTTGGCAAAACCACCTTTTTCTCCTAAATCAAATCCATAGTTAGCAGCCACTTTATAAGTGATCCCATCTAAAGTAGGGTCATCGCTTCTTGTCTGTGTCCCATCTTGGTCTAAATCTAAGAAGTTACCAGATGTATTAGGTGTACCTGCTTCGAAGTCACCAGGAGCGATTGGGTTATACCCACCTGCCGTAACAGAACCAGTCAATTTATTCGTTCCTTTTCTCATGACCACGTTGATAACCCCTGCAATAGCATCAGAGCCATATTGTGCAGCAGCACCATCTCTTAAGATTTCAATTCTTTCAATAGCAGAAGCAGGAATCGCATTAAAGTCCGTTCCTGTATTACCACGACCTCTAGTTCCAAATATATTTACTAAAGAAGATTGGTGTCTTCTTTTACCATTGATTAATACCAAAGTTTGGTCAGGGCCTAAACCTCTCAAAGAAGCTGGGTCAATATGTTCCGCACCATCCGAACCAGATTGCTTGGTTGCGTTAAAAGAAGGCGCTAAGTATTGTAAAATACGATTTAATTCAATATTACCATTTTTAGTAGCTACTTCTTGAATATCAATAATATCTACCGCAACAGGTGTTTCTGTAGCTGTTCTTCTATAAGAACGAGAACCAACAACTTGGACTGCTCCAAGTGCAACTCCTTCTGCTAGTTCAACATCTAAAGAAGTTTCTCCATTGATGTCAATAATAGTCGTAGAAAATCCAGTGTAACTAAATACTAGTGCAGCATTAGGCGCTGCTACCGTGATACTGTAATTACCATCTAAATCTGTAATTGTACCGTTAGAAGTTCCTTGTTCTAAAATATTTACCCCGATTAAAGGTTCGTTAGCATCATCTGCCACTCTACCAGACACCGTATGTTGTGCAGTAAGTTGCACGGTGAATAAAAGAGTCAGCGTAAATAGTAATAAGTTTTTCATGCATTAAGCTTTAATTAAAAAAAATAGGTTAATTAGTGAGTAATCATTTATCCGAGAGCAAATGTAGCTTTAAATAGTTGTTTGCTTTATATGATTAAATCAAAATTGTAAAAGCCATAAATATTTGACTTTATTTCGCATAATAAAGTGAAAAATAACTTTATTTAATTACTTTTAAGTCATTTTTAAATTAATTAGCTTTTACATTACCCAAATTACTTATGTCTCATCCAGAATCTTTAGATGCCTACGACAAGCGAATCCTTAAATCGCTCGCTCAAGATGGCAAAAAACCCTTCTCCCAAATTGCTACTGATTTAGGTATTTCCAATACGATGGTCCATCAAAGAGTGCTAAAAATGAAAGAATTAAAAGTATTAAAAGGCACAACGGTCATCTTAGATGAAAAGAAATTAGGCTTTGATTGGGGGGCTTTTACAGGGATTGTCTTAAAAGAAGATGCTAAATCAGAAGAAGTTATTGAGGCTCTAAAGCGAATTCCTGAGGTTGTTGAATGTTATTATATTACAGGAAGTTATACCCTTTATATTAGAATCGTTGCTAAAAGTAATGAACATATGCGGCGACTACTCTACGAAAAAATAGACCATATTAAAGGGGTGCGCAAAACGGAATCTATTATTGATTTTGGTTGTGCTTTCAAACGGAATGTACCTTTTGAGATGGATTGAGAAGGGCGTATAGAGCTGCGGAGGTTTAAAGGTGCAAGGGTTTAGAGGTAGGCTATTCAGAATTAGGGATAGAGTTCCCGAAATCATAAATCCACCTGAATGAAACGGGCAGGTCTATTAAATTTAGGTTATTTGATAAGTTTATTTGGTAGGCTAGTCGATAAAATCACGGGGTAACAGGGTGATTTAAGTGTCAACTACTTTTGGTTTTTTGATAAACTTGTCGATTATTTACTTGAAAAATTAATAAAAAGGGTGGATTTATGATGTATGATTTAAGAACTATGATTTATGATTTTTTTACTCACAAGTAAAAAATTTTGGCAAAAAAAAAATACAGGGAGAAAAAATCAATAACAGATCAGTTAGATGTGATAAAAATCCGTTGCTAACTTAATCCGTTGCTAACTATTTTTTTAGCAACGGATTAGATTAGCAACGGATTCTTACCTCCTAATTTCCAAAAGCCCTTAAATTATCGGATATTTGTGAACTGACGTAAAAAGTAAATGTTCTTACAAACAACGTTTTCCATTTTTATTTTCATTTTCATTTTAATTAAAATATGGTTTCACAGAAAACAGCACCCAAAAACGATTTTTACTGGGCAGAGGATAGAGAGCCTCATTTTGACCGACGAAAGGCGATTATGGCAGCACACCCAGAGGTAAAAGAGTTATTTGGGATTGATAAAAATCTAAAGTATTGGACTACTTTAATGGTAATCGTACAATTAGGTATCGGCTTATATGCTCATCAATTATCATGGATTCCATTCTTGTTAGTCACTTATATAGTGGGTGCTACGATTGCTGGCGCTATGTTCTTGGCTATTCATGAAACTACGCACAATTTAGCTTTCAAATCTAAAAAGCATAATAATATTTTTGCCATTTTTGCCAATTTGCCAATTGTTGCGCCTTATGCCATGTCTTTTAAAGTTTATCATGGCTTACACCATTGGCATCAAGGCACAGATGGTATTGATGTAGATATTCCGATGGTGAAAGAAGCTTCTTTTTTTAGAGGTTTATTTGGCAAATTAACGTGGTATATCAATCAAATTTTGGTGTATGCTTTCCGTCCAATTTTTGTCAAGCAAATAGAATTAGACAAATGGCAGAAATATAATATCGTCTTCCAATTAGTAGCTATGGCTATTTATTTGCCTTATGCTGGTTGGTCTGGTTTATTATACTTGCTGTTATCTATGTTTTTTGCAGGGAGTTTGCACCCAACCGCAGGGCATTTTATATCAGAGCATTATGTATTTGAGGAAGGACAAGAAACCTATTCTTATTATGGTCCTTTAAATAAAATCACTTTTAATGTAGGCTATCATAATGAGCATCATGATTTTCCAACAATTCCTGGTAGTCGATTGCCTCAATTAAAAAAGATGGCACCAGAGTTTTATGACAATTTGCATTCGCATAATTCTTGGGTGGGAGTGATTTATGGTTTTTTGTTTAATAAAGATATTACTTTGTTTTCTCGGACTAAGCGGAAGTAGAGGGCTGGTTGCTAGTAGTTATAACCAGCCAACGAGCAACGAGCAACCAGTCTATTTCAATATCTTCAAACGACCAAATAAAGCCTCCTTATAATTCCTGCCCAATGGCAGCCGCTCCTTATTAATAATCACCTCGTTAGTACTCATATCAATATCTTCAATTTTTGAAAGAGAAATGATGTAAGCTCGTTGAATTTGGACAAAATAAGCAACAGGCAATTGTTCCAATACTTTTTTAAGGGATAATTTTAAGATATATTTTTTGGTTGTCGTGTGAATCAGGCTATAATTACCTTCCGTTTTAATCCAAAGTACTTCAGCTATAGGGATTTTTCTAAGTAGGTTATTTTGTTTGACAAAAAAAGCATCTCGCACAAAACTGGCTTCAGAAAAAGGCTTTCGCTTCAAGCTAATATCTATGGTATTTTTAAGTGTATATTTGCTAAAAGGCTGCACAAAATAGCCCATTGGTTGAACTTGCTTAGCTTGGCGATAGATTTCAGGATCTTCTGATGGTGCAATTAGAAAAATAGGAAGGTGTCGAGTTTTCAATTTAGCGGCAAGGTGAATGCCTTCTAGTTTTCCATTAATAATTACGTTAGCAATAACTGCGTCAACAACTTCTTCTTCTATATATTGAAGGGCAGCTATTGCATTATCAACTATTTTTACTGGTTGGCAGCCAATTGCTTCAATTTGTTGCTCTAGATTAGTAGCGATAGCAGCATTTCCTTCTACTATCAAAAATTTTAACTCGCCCATGGTGAAGTATTCAATTATAGTGTATAGTGGTTCAAATGTTCCGTCTAATTTTGATTTATTAATTATATTTTGGTCACGTTAGGGATATTATAATCGAAAATTTAACAAGTTAATTATAAGTAGTTAGAGAAAATTAGAACGTCAGGTAAATAATTACCAATAGGATAAGTACAAGTCTACTCTAGTCTAGTCTACTAAAATCATTTTTCAGTTTTCGCCACGCAGAGCGAAATCTAAGGGCGTGTTTGTAAGGTAGAGTAATATAAGTACATCGTTAAAAAAGTTTCTTAGTGTTTTCCCTCGCCCGCTTCGCGGGCTCGGGAGGGGTTCTAAAGGAGGCAAAAAATTGAATTTTCCAACGGAAAATTCAATTTTTTGCCTCCTTTAAATCCCATTTGCGAGTCGCCACAGGCGACGAGCAAAATGACAAGATTTTTTTTTGACAATGTAATAAGTCTAAAGTTCAACTTGATTAAGTTGAATGTTTTTTAGAACAAGAAGGGGGTAAATTATTTAGTATAATTCTAGGCGAAACTAACAAAAAACGGTTGGCTAACAAAAGAATGTTGCTTTTTTCCTTAATTTATGACTTAAGTCTAACAATTCAAATAATATTTTAATCTGACAAAGTAGCGTTAAGTAATGCGAACTAATTAAGTCTATTATATCTGAACGCCTTTCAAAATTTCATGAACATCTTGCTGAATTTTACGGGCTAAATTATCCGCAACGACTTTGGAATTACTTTCCGAATAAATTCTAATAATTGGTTCTGTATTAGATCGACGAAGATGGATCCAATCTTTATCCAATTCTATTTTCAGACCATCAATAGTGTTCAGTTCATAATTTTTATATTTTTCCTTAAGGCGAGCTAATAAATAATCTATATCAATCTCTGGAGTCAGCTGAATTTTATTTTTAGAAATGGTATATTTAGGGTAAGTCGATTTCAAAAAAGAAACAGGTTTACCAAAATTTGCTAGGTGAGATAAAAACAAAGCAATACCAACTATAGCATCTCTACCATAATGAGATGCAGGATAAATAATCCCACCGTTGCCTTCTCCTCCAATTACGGCTTTTACTTCTTTCATTTTCGTAACTACATTCACTTCTCCTACAGCAGAAGCATGATAAGTGCCTCCATGTTTTTCGGTTACATCTCTTAATGCTCTTGTAGAAGATAAATTTGAAACCGTATTTCCTTTTGTATGCTTTAAAACGTAATCAGCAACAGCGACTAAGGTATATTCTTCTCCAAACATTTCTCCATCTTCACAAACAAAAGCCAGTCTATCTACATCAGGGTCAACAGAGATGCCTAGATTAGCTCTACTTGCGGTTACTGCTTGAGATAAACTTCTCAAATTGTCGGGCAAAGGTTCCGGGTTATGAGCAAAATCTCCTGTCATCTCCTCATTAAGTAAAATAACTTCACAGCCTAAAGCTTCTAATAATGGTGGAATCGAAATAGTTCCTGTAGAATTAATACAATCCACGACTATTTTAAAAGCCTTTGTCTTTACATTTTCTACATTCACTAAAGGCAAGGCCAATACGGATTCAATATGTTTTGCGATATATGTATCATCTTTTCGGTAAGTCCCTAATCTTTCAACAGGAGCATACTCAATCGCTCCTTTTTTTATTGTATTAAGGATAGTTTGTCCATCTTTAGCAGAAATAAATTCGCCTTTTTTGTTCAATAATTTCAGGGCATTCCATTCTTTAGGATTATGGCTTGCCGTCAAAATTATCCCCGCATGTGCTTTTTCTTTAACCACCGCTACTTCAACGGTAGGAGTAGTAGATAATCCTAAATCAACAACATTAATCCCCATCATCTGTAAAGTGCTACAGACCAAGTTGTTAACTAAAGCTCCCGAAATTCGAGCATCTCGACCAATCACTACCGATGGTGCTTTATACTTTTTCAGTAACATCGTACCAAATCCTGCAGTTGATGCTACAATATCTTGAGGGGTTAAATTATCCCCCGCCGAACCGCCAATAGTACCTCTAATTCCAGATATTGATTTAATTAATGCCAAGTGATTTGTTTATTTTAGGGGTATTGAATTTGTTTGTCAGGTTAATGGCAAACGACCATTTTTGGTTGAATTCTTTAATTCCCTTAAGTTTAAAGAATAAATAAGCGCAATAGTATTCAATGCTACCATTGCGCTTATTTTTATTTTGTATGTAGCTTTTACTTCTACGGTAACTAGATAAAATAAGTTGTTAGAAAGCGCTACTTTGTTTATTAGCAAATAAACAATTTTTCCCTATATAAAACAATACTTACAAAAATTATTTGGTATAATTATTTATTCTTCTATTATAGCATCATCAATTAAAGGATCACCATCTCCATCTGCATCGTCAAATCCATGAATATCTCCTTTAAATGGTTCTTTTTCTGTTTTATCAGCTACTTCTTTTGCATCCACAATATTCACTTCGCCTTCTTTCTGAAAGTCTCCTCTAGCATAACGGTCTGCTTTTGCAAAAAAGTCATCTTTTCCTTCTAGCGTGCTTTTTTCTAAATTATCATAGCCGATTTTATCGGATAATTCACCACCAGAATTTTTAACTTTTGCCTCTATGTCATCCGCTAAACCTTTTGCTTTATCTAAAATAGCATCCAAAGATTCTTCGGGATTATTAATAGCCGCTTTTGCTTTATCTGCCAAGCTACCTCCTTTATCTAAAATAGTGCTACCAAGATCGGTAGATAAGTCTTCCATTTTATCTGTTAGTCCTTCCGTTTTATTCAAGATAGTGCCACCAATCGCAGTAGAGGCACTTTTAAAAGAATCTGCCAGATCACTTCCTTTGTCCAAGATTTTGCCACCTACATTTTCAGCTAAGTTTTCTGCCTTCTTTAAAGTATCACTCTCTAAAATTGTTTTACCTACATTTTCTGTAGTTTCAATAATTTTGCCGCCTACATTCTCTGCTAATTCCCCTGCCCCTTTAACCACATCACTCTCCAACACTTTTTTGCCAACTCCTTCCGTAAACTCTGCAGCATTATTGAGTACTTCACTCTCTTTCAATTTTTCACTCACATTATTAGCCATATCTTTTACTTTACCGCCAATTTGTCCAGTAGCATTTTTTGCTTTACCTGCCAAATCACTTGCAACGTCCATTACATTATCTGTTACGCTACCCTTTTTTTGCTCAAATAAATTACTACCTTTTTCAAATATATCTTTCCCTGCATCCTTTGTAGCATCGGCTGCTTTTTCGGCTGCCGATTTTGCTACGGCCTCTGTCGTAAAAAATAAACGCTTTAAAGAATTTAAAAAACCCATCTATTATTAGTTATGAATTATATTATTAGTTATGAATTATTAGTTATGAGTTAGGGCTGTTAAGAAAAATATTTAGTCAATTTTTTTTGCAGAATTTTTAAAATT
>CAZXYA010000075.1:0-22885 GCA_964644655.1 uncultured Saprospiraceae bacterium
AAGATATAAACATCTTTACCGTAGGGAAATATGTACTTTAAAGGATGCTTACAAAGATATTGCATATTGGCAGCATAGTCCAGATGAAATTGATATTGAAAGAGTGAAAAATTGGATAAAGAAACAAATCCCCTATAAAATAAATTTTGATAATGTTAACTGGAATGAAATTATTATTCAGATACTAATATAATCGTTACGACAGGTGTTTAGAAAAAATAATGTTATTGATTAAAATTTTCAATCCGACACCTTAGAATAATTTTCCTTTAACAATTCAAGCAACAAGAGTCTAATCAAAAATCAAGAAAAATAAAAATCCTTCCTTTTTTGAAATTTCAAATCGTTAGAGAAAGCATCTTTCATTTGATAATAGGTATTTCTTGCACTTATAGTTAAATTAATTCTAATTTCTCTATAATTTTCTTTTTTAATAATGGATTAGTAAATGGACTCTTGGGATGGTTGGCGTATTCTATCATTAAATTTTTATATTCATAATTTGTGAAGATTAGAAAAAGGCCAGAGTCTTCAGGTTTACCATATTTATAGAGTATATGAATATTTTGGAGATAGCTAAATGCTGCAATAATGTCTTTGCCATAATTGGATTTGTTAGAAATAAAATTGAGAAAATTACTATCACCAATAATCAATTCATTTGGAATACTCTTGATGTATTTAATGACCTCAAAATCATCTTTTATTATATAAAAAACCCGTGTTCTTCTACCGCTTTTAACTCTTGTATTTCTGCTATGTTTATCATTAAGTCAACAGGCAGGTGAAAACCATTTTTGTCCAAAATATTTTCTCCTGCTGCCAAAATACCTGCCTCATCTTTCTCGGTTAAAACAATCCCTTCGTCTGGAAATAGCTGATAAAATTCTAAAATGATTTGTCCAATTGCTTCTATAAATTTTTTCTTCTTAAATAAATTGACTGGTTTTAGTAATAAGAAATGCGTATCTGTAGAAAAACTGTAGGTTGCTTGTAAGGTGGCATACTCTTTTCTCAATTTTGCCACGTGGTGCAAAATATAGTTTAAGGATTGAGTTTGGGTAATTATTTTATCTTCAGTTATGGTTGCCATAAAATCTAAATTGAATAATTTTTCTTCAACAAGTTAAGTAAATTTTCTGAATAAAGTGCGGCTTCTTCTGCTTCTGACTTGGAGATTAAACTATTTTCATAATCGCCTTTACCTCGTAATTTTTTTAAAAGTTGGACTTCATTATTAAATTGTAAAAAATCAACCATGCTTTTAAGGCTCAAATCAGGGCAATAGAAGTGATTGATTAGTTGTTGATGAACCCCTAAAGCTCGACTTTGAGTAAAATTCCTTTTTATGACTTCATCTTTTTCTTTTACTAAGGTCATCAATTGTACACAAGCATAATAGTAACAATGGATACAATTATCATATTGTACTGCTTCTTTTAAGAGATTACCAGACTTAAAGCTATTTGCTGATTTTTGCTGAAGTTTGTCCATTTGATTTTGGATTTAATGTTTTGAGTGTGGTTATTTGTTTTCCAAAGGTAATAAATTTATTTAAGAGTCAATCACTATCACAATCCGAGAAAAAAGCAACCAATCAATAAGCCTTAGGGTCATCCCGTTCCCCCAATTCCTTCACTCGTTTATAAATATCTTTTAGGGCAATTTCACAATCAATAGAATATAGTTGAATCGTTTTATCCAAACCAAAAGCACTAGAAATACGCCATAAATTATCTGCTTCTTTATACCAAGATTGAACTTTAGGAATGGTTTGCCAGACTAGCACATATTCTTTAAACGAGGGGACGCTACGATAGCCTTCAAATTTACCATTGCTATCATATTCTTTAGTAGATTCAGAAAGGACTTCGATGATTAAGGAAGGGTTAATAATTACCGTTTTACTGTTTTCAAATAACTCTTCTTCTCCACATAAGACCGTGCAATCTGGATAAACACCTCTATTAAAATCTGGAATGTATATCTTTTGGTCACTATTATAGACGGTACAGTTTTTATTTTTTTTATCTAATTCATTATCAATAGCAGTTCCTATACTATTAGAGATTTTATTATGTGGTGGTGTTCCACCCGCCATTGCAATAATAGTTCCATCCCAGAACTCGCTTTTATATTCAGCATTTTCTTCTAAAGCTAAATATTCTTGAAAGGTATATTCTTGTGTTGAGAATTTTTTTGCTGCGCTCATATTGCTAATTTTAACAAGTTACCAAACAAATATACCATTTTTAAGAAATAAAGAAATGGTTTTCAATGGGTATTTTAAGGAAAAGGAATATCATTTTGATCAAGAATAGTCGTGTATTTCTAGAATTTCAAGTATTGGATAGGCAATTATTTTAGCTTCAGCTATGATTGCTATAAAGTTAGATTGAATAATTTTTCTTCAACAAATTAAGCAATTTCTTGGAATAAAGGAATTGAGTCACCACTTTCAATTCTCCCTCAAAAAAAGTAACTTGCAATAAAAAAATATGGTTTTACCAGAAAATGTAAGTACTAAACTTAATGCCGTTCAATTGCATTTATTAAAAATGTTTTCGAAAAACATGACGGATAATGAGTTGGTTGAAATTAAAAAATTATTATCAGATTATTATTTTAGGAAAGTAGAAGCAGAAGTAGATGCTTTTTGGGAAAAGAAAAATTTCACCATTGATAAATGGAATGAGGCGACTAGAGATGTTCATTTGAGAAGTGAAAAATCAAAGAAACAATGATTTTAGTACTAGATACAAACTGCCTAATCCATATTTTAAGTAAAGCATCTCCATATCATTGGTTATTTCAAGCGATTAAATCAGGTGAAATCACACTTGCTGTTACCACAGAAATTCTAGCAGAGTAAGAAGAAATTTTAAATAATTTTTTTGAAAGTGAAACTTTAGGAGAGAATATTACCAAAGCTATCATAAACCTACCCGATACTTTAAAAATTGATGTGTATTACAAATGGCAATTAATAACAAAAGACCCAGATGATAATAAATATGTTGATTGTGCTATCGCCACCAATGCACATTATATCATTTCAGATGATAAGCATTTTAAAGTGTTAGATATTATTGACTTTCCTAAAATTGTTTGTTTGAGGTTAGAGGCTTTTGATAAAATTTATAAAGAGAAGCATGTCTAAATTAGAAAGTAAATTAAAATCCATGCTTGACTATTTAAAAGGAATAGAGCAAAATGAGCAAGTAGAATTAAGGAGGTATCTAGATAGAATTTTTGAAGAAGATGCTGGTTTATTAAAAAAACTAGCACAATGAGATAAAAAACATTGACCAATGAAAGAATCCAAAAAAATAAAAACCCTTCCCTTTCTAAAATTCCAAACAGTCATGGGCGGTATCTTTGGGTTGATGACGGGGATTATGTATGCCTTTGGCGGTTTAATAATTGATGCGCTTGTGAGTGCTAATTGGATAGCGCATTCAGAAACACCAGGGCTAAGTTACGGCACAATATTAGCATTTGGCGCATTAATAGGCATGCCTATTATTTTTGCTGGTTTTGGATTGATAATAGGAATTTTTGAAGTCTTAGTGTTTAACGGACTATCGAAATGGATGGATTTTTTAGAAATAAATTTTGAAAAATAATAATGCCAATGGTAAATTATCAACTACTCCAAGGCTACCAAGACGAAAAAGGAAAATTCCACCGTTTCCCAGGTAAGCGCCAAAAGGAAAAACAAGCCTTAATGCTACAATATCTAGCGGCAAAATTTGAAGTAGGTAAAAAATATACAGAAAAAGAAGTCAATGATGTTTTAAATGAACATCATAGTTTTAACGACCCTGCTACACTTCGACGATTGATGTTTGGGCAAAAGTTGATTAATCGAACAATAGATGGGCGGCAGTATTGGCTGAATCCATAGTATTAATCTTCCTGCCCTTTTTTAAAATTAATCGTACCTGTTTAGCCTTTGCCCTATGCTAAATAATCACAATTAATCTTGTAAACAACGACAAGAAAAACCTGAACCCTTATTATAACTATCCCGAGCAAGTCCTCGACTGTGGATGTAAAAATAATACCCCAACGCAGTTGAAGTACTGTTGGGGGAACTAGTCCAATAGCAACCGAGGGCATCAAGATAATCAAAACCCTCGCTGGCAGAATAAGACCCGCCAAATAAGGCAGCAAAACCAGTTGCTCCACCTTGTATCAAAGCTTGATAAACCATTTCACCATCATCCTTACCTTCCATTTTTTCTTGACCGGGATAAGAATTATAAGCTTTTCCATAATGACTAGTCATTGTCCACCACTCGTGATCCGTTGGCAATCGCCAGCCTTTTGGGCAAGCTTTATTGGCTGCTTGCCAAGTGTATAAACCGCCGTATTTATCACAATTCATTGACGCTTCATTATAGCATCGAGTGTCTTCAATTTTGTAGTTTAAGTTTTCTGCCATCCATTTTTTACCGTCTTTTAGGCGTATCCATCGGTACGTTTGCCCATCACGAGTATCAATGAAAGCACCTGAATCGGCCTTAGATTGACTTGTTTGTTCCGAACTTATAAATTGATTATCTTTTTGGGTAGGAGCTTTAGGAGTTGTTAGTTTTTTAGGTAAGGTTTTTTCGACTGCTTTGGGTGAATTGGATTGACTAATAGTATCTTTTCCATTTTGTATTAGATGATACATGCCAAAGCTTATGAGTAAGAAGAGTAGCAACAATAAATATTTGCCTTTATTATTTTCTCTTTTAGCCATTCTTTTATGGGAAGTGATATTTTGAATAAGTACTTCCAAAACTTGAAGCTTTGGAAGCACTTGAACCTAAACTGTCCTAATATTAATGTCTAATTACAAGAAGTAAGTGTAAGACTAAACATTTGTATATCCATAAATCAGTCATCACAACTGATTAAAATTTTATGGTAACATTGTTCATCATGTCTAACAATGAATGTAGCTTATTTTTCACCATTTAAGTCATATAAGATCACTTAAGATCCTCAATAAAACCAACTATATGAACTTAAATAACTATTCCGATTAAAATACGGAACAAGTTATGGTAGAAAAATACCTATTTCTGATTTTAATGGTGAATAGTTACATTTTATCTAGCAAAAGAAACAGATCGTCGTTCCCGAATAACTGTCACTTTAATCTGCCCAGGGAATTGCATCTCGTCTTGAATCTTCTGAGAAATTTGGAAAGATAAAGTATCTGCTACTTCGTCCGATACTTTTTCACTTTCTACAATTACTCTTAATTCTCGACCTGCTTGCATTGCAAAGGCTTTTTGTACGCCATCATGCGCCATTGCCAAATCTTCTAATTCTCCAATACGCTTTAAGTAACTTTCTAAGATTTCTCTTCTTGCACCCGGTCTTGCACCAGAAATGGCATCACAAGCTTGTACCAATGGAGAAATAATATTATTCATTTCTACTTCATCGTGGTGCGCACCAACAGCATTACAAATCACGGCATGTTCGCCATGTTTTTCACATAATTTCATCCCTAAAATAGCGTGTGATAATTCAGATTCTTCTTCTGCTACTTTTCCAATATCATGTAACAAACCTGCTCGTTTTGCCATCTTCACTTGCTTAGGACTCAATCCTAATTCTGCTGCCATCATTGCACAAATATTCGCTGTTTCGATAGAGTGCTTTAATAAGTTCTGTCCATAAGAAGAACGGAAACGCATTCTACCAACCATCTTGACTAAGTAAGGTTGTAAACCATGAATGTCTAAATCAATCACCGTTCGCTCTCCAATTTCAATGATTTGTTCGGTTAATTGCTTCTTGGTCTTTTCTACTACTTCTTCAATTCTTGCAGGATGAATTCTTCCATCTGCTACTAATCGCTTTAAAGACAATCGGCAAATCTCTCTACGAATGGGGTCAAAACTAGAAATTACAATTGCTTCTGGCGTATCGTCTACCACGATTTCCGCTCCAGTTGCGGCTTCCAAGGCTCGAATATTTCGACCTTCTCGACCAATAATTTGTCCTTTTAAGTCATCTGATTCCAAGTTAAATACAGAGACTGTATTTTCAATGGTGTATTCGGCACACATTCTTTGAATGGTTTGAATCACAATTTTCTTGGCTTCCTTATTGGCATCTGCCTTGGCACGAGTAATCGTATCTTTTACTAAAGCCATTGCATCTGTTTCCGCTTTAGCTTTTACCGCTTCTAATAAATGCTCTTTTGCTTCTGCTTCTGTCAACCTAGAGATATTTTCTAATGCCTTAATTCTTTCTTCATTTGCCGCTTCTAATTGTTCTTTTTTCTTTGCAACAATTTTGATCTGCTTGTCTAAATTTTCCCTAACTGTTTTAACTTCCGCTTCTTTGTTTTCTACTTCTTGTTTGCGCAAAGCAAATTCTTCTTGCTTTTCCTGTAGTGCTTCCTCTTGTTCTTTAATCTCTTCTTTTAAAGATTTAGCCTCAAACTCCAAATCTTTCATGTCGATTTTGTGCTGCGCTTTCTCACTTTCAAAATTAGATTTCAAGTTATTAAACTTATCTTTTGCCTCCTGAATCTTTCTTTGCTTGATCTTCTCATTTTTTGTTTCAGACCTGCTAACAATTTTATCTGCCTTTAATTGCGCCTCATCTTGTGTTCGCTTTGCAGTTAATCTTGCTTCTTGCAACATTAAATCTGCTTTGCGATTCATTTCATCTATTTTACCTTGATTGGCTTTCGTTATAAATGATTTTACCACCAAAAAGGCGATGATAGCACCAACTATTAATCCTATTACCGGTCCTAAAAATAGTTCCATAATTTCCTCTGTTTATATTGTATATATGATTGAAATAGGACGACCTTATTTGTTGCTTGATTCTAGACATAGCGTAATAATAAATTAGCCATTTTGAGTTTGTCTTTTTCCATCATACGTCGTTAAAAAGCCTCGACGTAAAAGGACTATGCCTACGTTTTTTGCCTCGTCTGATGAAAAAATACTTCCTCAAATTTGACTACTTATTTATTTACGTTTTGCCCTACGCTTGATAAGCAAACTTAATACGCAAGTCTACCTAATATCCAATATCTAGTTATCCAGTATCCAGATAAATCAAGTTTAGTCAACTAATAAATCGTCCAATAAATTGTCAATTGCTTGAAGGGAATCAGCGAGTGGATTGGTAGGTAAGTTAGTAGTGGTTTTAGTTCTGGCTTTATGTAAATCAACTGAATAGTTCAACAAAGTCATTGCCAATAAATCTTGTTTGTCTTTATTAGCATAAGTAGATTGAAATTGCCTGATTTTTACGTTTATTTCTTTAGTTAAACGCAAAATAACTGGTTCGTCTTCAGTTTTTACCTTTAAGGAATATGGACGGCCTGCTATAACAACGGTTATTCTTTTTTTATTGTCTTGGTTATCCATATTCAAAACCGATGGGAGAAATGTAAAAGTTTTAAAATCGTCAATTTAAATGTTAGGAAACTTAAAATTTTTCCTTGCTACTTCTAAATTTGGTTAGATTAATCCTATTATTTTACAAAGTCTCAAATTCTATACTAACTTTTTTCGAGATTGTCTCAAAATTCCTCAAATTTATATTCGAGGCTACCAAATCGAAAAGTAAAAATGCTTCTTTATTTGGTACAAGAGAAACGCAAGTTCGACAAAGTCAATTTACATGCGCTAATTTGAAAAAATCTCCTTAAAATCTACGCCACTTATTCCTCTTCTTCAACCACCGCCTTTGGTGATTGGGTCAATAACTGCTCTTTTAATAAAGCTAATTGATGCTTTAGATAACTTGTTTCTTCAGCATTGCGCTGCAATTTAGTTCTTAATTTGCTATTTTCCTCAACTAACTGCCGATTTTCTAAACGGAGGTTCTCCGTTTTTGATGCTAATTGGGTTATTTTTTCTTTAATGTTCGCTATTTTATCTGATAGCTCCATTTTTTTCTAGTGTTTCTTTTGAGAAGTCAGAAGCCAGACCGTTATCTTCGATAACTGTCAGAGGTCAGATTTGAAGCATGTTAACTATAATAAATCTGACAGCGAAGCAATCTGACAGTAAAATTTATTTTACGGTCGCGCCTCTGTCTTCTATCTTCTAATTTGTGCGTTCAAATTTCGTTCAAAAACCTGTATTAATTTATTCATTTCTTTATCAACAAATTTGTCCACCAAAGTTTTCGTCTTGTCTTCGAAGATAAAGCTAACCGCATAGGATTTTTTACCTGCTCCTAATTGATCTTCATTGGTATAAACGTCAAAAAGGTTAATATCTTTTAAATGCTTTTTATTTGTTTTACGTGCAAAGCGTACAATATCGTTGAAACTAACGGAATTGTCAATAACTAAAGCTAAATCTCTACGAACAGTCGGGAATTTATTCAACGCTTCGTAGCCAATCTTGTGTTTCTTAGTCGCTTTGATTAAAGCATCAAAGTTAATGTCTGCATAATATACATCATTCTTAATGCCCATTGCTTTGACAATCTTCTTTTGCACTTTACCAAATTTTGCGACCAGTTGTTGCCCTCTAAAATATTTATACCCCATTGAGAATACTTCATCTTTTAGCGTATCCTCTTGGAAACCCTTCACACCCAAACGAGCTAAAACATTAGTTACGTATGCTTTTAAAGTATAAAAATCAGCAGGTACTTGCCCTGTCTTTTGCCAGTTCTCACTCGCTTTTTGCCCCGTTAAAAATAAGCTTAAATGCTGGGTTTCTTTATGTCCGCCTTCTTCTATTTTTTTGTAAGTTTTGCCCGACTCAAATAATTTTAAATCTATACTTCTACGATTCTGATTATGTGCAATGGCTTCCAAGCCGCTAAACAACATTGTTGGTCGCATCACATCTAAAGTGATATTAGAGGTATTATTGACAAAAACTAATTCTGCTTCTGGAATCGGTAAAATATCTCTGGAATAACTAGACTTGGTTAAGGATACCGCCATCATTTCATTGAACCCATTCGCAGATAAATAATCGCCTATTATGTTTCTTAATTCTTGCGGACTTGGTCGTTTAGTTGCTACCACAGAATTTTTCACCTGTGTAGGAATCGGCACTTTATTAAACCCATAAATCCGTAGAATTTCTTCAATCAAATCTGCTTCTCTCGTTACATCTGCTTTGTTGGTTGGGACGGCAACAACAAATGATTCGTCGCCATCTTCCAAAATTTCCATTTCCATCGCCTCTAATATCGCTCTGATTTCTGCTTTTGGAATATTAACGCCGATTAATCGCGCTACATTCGTATAGGCTACTTTAATTTCTGCTCGCTTAATTTCTGTTGGATAAATATCCACAATTTCAGAAGCGATTTTGCCACCTGCCAATTCTTTGATTAATTGTGCCGCTCTTTTCAAAGCATATACGGTAATATTAGGATCACTTCCTTTTTCAAATACCTTCGCAGCATCCGTTCTTAAATCGTGGTGGAAACTGGTTCTTCTCGTTGTCTTTGCATTAAAATGTGCTGCCTCTAAGAAAATATTGGTCGTTCCATCTGTTACACCAGATTTCAAACCTCCAAATACACCAGCAATACACATGCCATTAGACTCTCCGTCACAAATCATTAAATCCGTTGCAATTAATTTGCGTTCTACTTCATCTAAAGACAAAAATTTAGTACCAGCAGCTAAATTTTTAACGATAATTGTTTTACCCGTAATTTTATCCGCATCAAAAGCGTGTAATGGCTGTCCCAATTCATGTAAAACAAAATTGGTAATATCAACCACATTGCTAATCGGACGCACTCCAATTGACTGTAATCGAGCTTTTAACCAATCAGGAGATTCCTTAATCGTTACGCCTGAAATAGACACCCCAGAATATCTTGGGCAAGCTGCTGTATTTTCTACAGTCACCTGAATTGGTAAGTCGTGATTATCTATGGTAAACGCTGCTACAGAAGGCATTCTAACTTCGCCAGTATGACCGTAATTGATTTTTAAAGCGGCCGCTAAATCTTTAGCTGACCCGATTTGATTGGTCCCATCCGAACGGTTTGGGGTCAACCCAATTTCATAGACATAATCATCTTCTAATTCGTAATGATCTCTGACTAAAGTACCAACTGCCAAATCAGCTGGCAAAACAATGATGCCGTTATGATCTGTACCTAAGCCTATTTCATCTTCTGCGCAAAGCATGCCCATCGACACTTCTCCTCTAATCTTTCCCTTTTTGATTTTAAAAGGGTCACCATCTAAAGGATAAAGCTTAGTGCCAACGGTAGCTACGACTACTTTTTGTCCTGCCGCTACATTCGGTGCGCCACAAACAATCTGTAATAATTCTTCGCTTCCGACATCCACTTTTGTCAAGGATAATTTATCCGCACCAGGATGTTTGCCACATTCTTTGACCTCTCCAACAACTAAGCCTGCCAAACCACCAGGAATACTTTCAATTTCTTCCTCGCCTTCTACTTCTAGGCCAATGTCCGTTAGAATTTCGCCCACTTTTTGTGGGGGTAAATTAATATCTGTATATTCTTTTAACCAATTAAGGGCTAATTTCATGTCGTCAATAAAAATTAAAATGAAAATTAAAATGAAAACTCTTCTTCCGTAAAATCAGTTCCATCTTTTCAAATAAACATGCCAAAAAATAATGTATTGGTTTTTAAAAATGGAAATTTTAAAAATTAATACTGTGTAACAAAATTTATTTATATACACCCCTTTTGTGAGACTGCGAAGCAGCCGAGCAAAATCTTAAAAAACTTTTGTTACACTATAATTAACCAATACTTTATTTTTTGTGTTAAATAAGTGCGCAAAGATAGGGATTTTTAAGATGAGATTTCTTGCTAAGAAACGTTTTGTTTGCTAAGGATTGCCTACTATTTTTGTAATTTTGGAAAATCAAGGAATCGAATAAAACTTTAAAAATTAGAACGTGTTCCAATAGCATAAAATTAATCAAACTAATGACAGAAAAAAAACATCAAAAGCATACCAAACTTAGCAAACCTAACTACGGCTTTTTTGGCAGAAATGAATGGGCAATTATTGGGACACCTTGTGGTAATATCCAGCAATTAGCTTATAAAATAACGGAACGATTAGCTAAAAAACATAAGCTAAGTTATGTAGATGCTGATCATAAAAATGAAAATGAATCTACAAAAGAAGAGGTAACAAAGGGTAATGCAATGGATTTTGGCGCAGATTTGAACTATATTGATAAAATTGATTTTCACCGTTTTGATACCAAAGCAAAATTAGATACCTACCAATTTAGACAATATTTTAATGAATCGGATTTAGTCTTAGTCAATGGCAATCATTTTACCGCTAAAAAACAGATAGTGGTTATTGATCCTAAAAAAGAAAAGTCATTAGCTAAAAAATTAGACCGCTTAACAGATGTTGGATTGATCTTGATGACGGAAACTGCGGAAGGAATTCCGACTTATCTCAAAGAACATTTACCCAATATCGAAGAAATTCCAACTTATCCTTTTTCAAAAACTAGTAGAATTGCTGCTTTTTTAGATAAACATTTAACGGGAGAGCAACCACCACTTTATGGATTAGTTTTGGCAGGTGGCAAAAGCCAGCGCATGGGCAAAGATAAAGGGCAAATTAATTATCACGGCAAGCCACAAAGAGAATTTATGGCAGATGTACTGAATGAAATTTGTGATGAAACTTATTTGTCAGTTCGGTCTAGTAAAAATGAAACACCAACGGATTATCCATTTTTAGCAGATACTTTTTATGATTTAGGACCATTTGGGGCAATAGCCTCTGCTTTTCGACATCAACCAAATGCTGCTTGGTTAGTAGTGGCTTGTGATTTGCCTTTATTGGATTTGGAGACGCTAGATTTTTTAGTGAAAAATAGACAACCTTCTGCGGTTGCTACCGCTTTTAATAGTCCTGTTAACCAATTTCCAGAACCTTTGATTAGTATTTGGGAACCTAGAAGTTATCCTATTTTATTGCAATTTTTAGCACAGGGTTTTTCTTGTCCACGAAAAGTATTGATTAATTCGGAAGTGCATTTAGTGGATGCGCCTGAGGGACAGAAGTTGATGAATGTGAATCGGCCAGAGGAGTTAGCAGAAGTAGTGAAATTGATAGGTAAATAAATTATATAGTCGAGCCAGGGGGATTATCCAAGAGATACGGACGGATTCAATGGAGTTTAGACGGATTTTCACCTTCCTGTTAACTCAATTACTTTTGAGGAATTGTTAAAGGCGTTGACAGTCATCCCTCAGGGTATATATTGTATTTTTTTTATATAATAATTTACCTACTCCCTAACCTGAATCGAACTAAGTATATTTATGTCATGCCCATTACCTAACTCGAAATAATATAAACTTACCTCTAATTAATCACTTATATATATTTAATTTTATCTTTCTGTGATCTTTCTGTGACTTTAGAAACTTATCTTTGTGCCAATTATTATAGATAAATAAAAAGTAAATAAATACTTTAACACAAACATTCAAGCCAAAAGATTACTTAGACTACTATATTTTTTACTACTATTTCTGTTTAAAAACCTACAAATAAAATATTCACTAATTTTTAATCGACTTGATTATTAATTAGGCTAAGCTTACAGCAATTTTTGTAAGACTACTTCCTGATGTCTAAATCATCTGAGAAGACAGTAGAAGTATGTCCAGTAAAATTATTAGCAGATATTGGATATTTTTAATGCTAAATTTTTAAAAACAAGTAGGGAGCAATTGAATAAAATTGCAAAAGGCTGTTCAAGAAATAGGCTCTATTATTTTTTAAGAAGCTAACTATTTTTTGATAAGCGGTAGATAATTTGATGTGTGTCAATAAATGTATTGATACGCAACAGATAGGTGATGTCTATTCATGAAACAAATAACAAAGTAAAGGGAAATAAGAGAACTGTATTTATCAACAACTATATTAATGAAAGTAGTTAAAGTAAATTGATTGATTTTTTTACTTTTTTAGTAGTTAGTCAAGTTATTATTGACTAATTACTAACTACTAATTACCTCCCTGACTAAACAAATCAGTACTAGACCTCATTAGCAGTAATAGATAATAAGATAATAGGCAACTATTCAGCATGATGTTGGGGACGTAGAGCAAAGGTCTGAAAAAAATATTCTCAAAGAATGGATTGTTTTAATCCTAAATACTCTTTGATTTTATGTTTGATCCTCTTTTGCTCTATACTGTAAACCCTCTGCTGAATAGTTACGATAATAGCATATTTTAACAAGGAAAAGCATCGGTCATTTACGATTCAATTGACATTAATTGAACTTTAACTCCTATGCCTAATCCATAAAATAAAACCTTTTTATTTATTAATACCTCGCTGAATAGTTAAGCAAGATAGTGTTGTCAGGCATATCGTAATTTGGAAAGCAATCTTACACATTACAACTGCCTACGAAGTAAAATCTAATCAGTACCATTATCTTGAAAGGCTATTAAGTTAAGCTAAAATTTTATTATGAAGTTAAAACCGACAATCAATTCTTTTTCAAAAGAAAAATCCGAATTAGGATGGATTTTTTTTAAAGCAAGCTTAAAATCCCTCCTTTTAGTTTGTTTAATGAGCATCCCTTTTTCAGTAGCTTATTCACAGACGGTAGGTGCTGTCTATGCGATGACCAATGGAGAAGGTCAAGTAGCAGGTAATGTACAAGGACCAAATGCAGTAGTCGCTTATGGACAAGCAGCAGATGGTACTTTAAGCATTATTGGTACTTTTCCAACAGGTGGTAATGGGGGTGATTTTGACGGTGGCGAAGGTTTAGACCCATTAATTTCTGCTTACGCAATTACTAAGACTCCTGATAATCGGTTTGTCTTAGCAGTCAATGCAGGAAGTAATTCTATCACGGCAATGCAAGTCAATGCAGATTTTTCATTGACCACAACCGATACAGAAAGTACGCAAGATATTGGACCGAATAGTATTGCTTTTAAGCCTGTCAACAGAGATGGGATCAGAGGCTTGGTTTATGCGAGTAATATCACTCGAGCAGAATTCTTAGACTTAGGCGAGCCAGGCCATCAAGGAAGTTTAATAGGTTTTTGGTTATTAGATAGTGGTGATTTAGTGCCAGTTGACAATTCAGTAAGAAACTTACCAAATCGACCATCAGCGGTACAATTTTCCCCAGATGGTAATTACTTAGTATCCGCATCCATTAATGCAGGAGCTGCTGGTTTAGGAAGTGGTAATCAAGATGAAATTATCGTTTATCTAGTAAATGAAGATGGTTCATTAGGAGCTGGCCCAGCAGGGGCAGCAACCTCTACTTTAAGAGACAATACAGCAGGTAGAAACTTACCGTCAGCGATTGGTTTCCAAATCGTAGGTGATAATTATGTAGTGGTAACAGAAGCAAGAGAATTTCAGCCAAATGGTGCGCCACCAGCATTTCCAGCTTTACAAGATGGTTCGGTATCAACTTGGCAAATTAATGCGAATGGTTCATTGAATCCAATTGATTTAGATGTAGCTTCAGGTGTGAATAATACTGGAAGAACGGCATGTTGGTTAGATTTCTCTGATGAGAATACTTTCTTCGTATCTAATGCAATTGAAGCAGGAATAGCTGCTTATAGTTTTAATAATGGAGATATTGAATTACTAAATCAAGTAGCGGCACAAGGAACTGGTGCAACGGGTAATACAACAGACCCAGCAGCAGCTTTCGGCACAACAGAAGGTTGGATTGATTTATGGATTTCTGATGATGGACAATACTTATACCAATGCTACGGCTTAACAGGTGAAGTAGGCGTATTTGCCATTAATGGTTCAGAACTGACCTTAGTTCAAGAAATCGGCGGTTTACCACAAAATAATGTACAAGGTATTGTTGCTGTGGGACAGCCAACAGGGCCGCCAGTAACAGGAAATGAAATTACCGCAGAATATAGAATTATTTTTGATGCCGCATGGAGTGAATTAACGCATCCAACGGATTTCCCAGCTAATGAGCCAAACATTGCAAGATGGTCGCCAGTAGCAGGTATGACGCATGATGCCTCTGTCCAATTATTTGAAGAAGGTACTATTGCAAGTCAAGGAATCGTAAATATTTCTCAGACAGGGTCAAGACAACCTTTAGATGCAGAAATTGCTGCCTTGATTGGTGCAGGTTCAGCAGAGACTTATATCGAAAGTGGCACAAGAGTTCGACCTTCTCCAGATACGATTTCAACAACTTTTAGTATTTCTTCTAGTCACCCCTATTTGAGTTTGGCCTCTATGATAGCACCAAGCCCAGACTGGTTCGTTGGCTTCAATAACTTGAATTTAGTAGAAAATGGGGAATTTGTAGAAAGTAAGGTAGTACAATTTGTACCTTATGATTCAGGTTCAGATTCAGGCGTATCTTTTGCATCAGACAATTTAGATACACAGCCAAGAGAAAACATCTTTAAAATTACAGATGGTATTCTAGAAAATGCGAATGGTGATATTGCAAGTTTAGGTATCTGGAGAATAGAAAGAATTGATGGAGGTAGTAACTGTAATACAAATGGAGGATCAATTGCAGGTGGTCCATTTACCTTCTGTGTAGATGGTCAAGCGGATAATATTCCAGAAGGTGCCGTTAGTTTATCAGGAACAAATGGTACGAATAACCAATGGGTAGTAACAGATGACAGAGGCAATATTTTAGGCTTGCCACCAACCCCATCAGCACCAAACTTTGATGCAGCAGGCGATGGTGTTTGTTTTATCAGAAATTTATCTTTTGAAGATGGTTTAACAGGTTTAACAGTCGGAAATAATATCGAAGCATTAAACGGTTGTTTTTCTTTCTCTAATAGTATTTCTGTTTATAGAAGAAGTTGTGCTATTAATGCGGAATCAGTAGGTGCAGTCTATGCCATGACGAATGGACAAGGACAAGTAGATGGTAATGTACAAGGCCCCAACTCAGTAGTTGCTTATGCACAAGCAGCAGATGGTACTTTAAGTGTTATCGGTTCTTTCCCAACAGGTGGAAATGGTGGGGATTATGATGGAGGCGAAGGTTTAGACCCCTTAATTTCTGCTTATGCTATTACTAAAACACCAGACAATAGCTTTGTTTTAGCCGTCAATGCAGGTAGTAACTCTGTCTCAGCAATGAAAGTTAATCCAGACTTTTCATTAAGTGTTACTGATATAGAAGGTACGCAAGATGTCGGTCCAAATAGTGTTGCTTTTAAGCCAATTAATGCCAATGGTATTAGAGGTTTAGTTTATGTAAGTAATATTACCAGAGCAGAATTTTTAGCACAAGGCGAACCAGCACAACAAGGAAGTTTAGTTGGTTTCTGGTTAACTGATGGAGGGGATTTAGTCCCCGTAGATAATTCTATTAGAGACTTAGCAAATAGACCATCCGCAGTACAGTTTTCTCCAGATGGCAATTTCTTAGTAGCCGCATCTATTAATGCAGGAGCAGCTGCTTTAGCAAGTGGTAGCGAAGATGAGATTGTTGTTTACCAAGTAAATGATGATGGTACTTTAAGTGCGAATCAAACAGACGGAGCAACCTCTACTTTAAGAGGTAATGCAGCAGGTAGAAATTTACCGTCAGCGATTGGTTTCCAAATCGTAGGCGATAATTACGTAGTCGTAACGGAAGCAAGAGAATTTCAACCAGATGGTGCGCCACCAGCGTTCCCAGCCTTACAAGATGGTTCTGTTTCCACTTGGCAGATACAAGCAGATGGTACGTTCTTACCAATTGATTTGGATGTAGCTTCTGGTACAAATAATACAGGAAGAACTGCTTGTTGGTTAGATTTCTCTGACGAAAATACCTTCTTTGTTTCTAATGCGATTGAAGCAGGATTAGCGTCTTATAGCTTTAATAATGGAGACATCGAATTATTAAATCAAACAGCAGCGCAAGGCACAGGTGCAACGGGGAATACAACGGACCCAGCCTCAGCCTTTGGCACAACAGAAGGATGGATTGATTTGTGGATTTCTGATGATGGACAATACTTGTATCAATGCTACGGCTTAACAGGTGAAGTAGGGGTTTATGGAATTAATGGTACTGAATTAACCTTAATTCAAGAAATCGGTGGTTTACCACAGAATAACGTACAAGGTATTGTTTCTGTTGGAAAATCAGCAGCACAAGAAGTTACCGCAGAATATAGAATTATTTTTGATGCCGCATGGAGTGAATTAACACACCCAACGGATTTCCCAGCTAATGAGCCAAACATTGCAAGATGGTCACCAGTAGCAGGTATGACGCATGATGCATCCGTACAATTATTTGAAGCAGGAACAATTGCCTCTCAAGGAATCGTAAATATTTCTCAGACAGGCTCAAGACAACCTTTAGATGCAGAAATTGCTGCCTTGATTGGTGCAGGTTCAGCAGAGACTTATATCGAAAGTGGCACAAGAGTTCGACCTTCTCCAGATACGATTTCAACAACTTTTAGTATTTCTTCTAGTCACCCCTATTTGAGTTTGGCCTCTATGATAGCACCAAGCCCAGACTGGTTCGTTGGCTTCAATAACTTGAATTTAGTAGAAAATGGGGAATTTGTAGAAAGTAAGGTAGTACAATTTGTACCTTATGATTCAGGTTCAGATTCAGGCGTATCTTTTGCATCAGACAATTTAGATACACAGCCAAGAGAAAACATCTTTAAAATTACAGATGGTATTCTAGAAAATGCGAATGGTGATATTGCAAGTTTAGGGATATGGAGAATAGAAAGAATTGATGGAGGTAGTAACTGTAATACCAATGGAGGATCAATTATAGGTGGTCCATTTACTTTTTGTGTAGATGGAATAGCAGACAACATTCCAGAAGGTGCGGTTAGCTTATCAGGCACTAATGGTACGAATAACCAATGGGTAGTGATGGATGATAGAGGGAATATCTTAGGCTTACCACCAACCCCATCTGCACCAAATTTTGATGCAGCAGGAGCAGGTATTTGTTTTATCAGAAATTTAGCTTTTGAAGATGGTTTAACAGGATTAGCAGTAGGAAATAATATAGAAGGATTAAACGGATGTTTTTCTTTCTCTAATAGCATTTCTGTTTATAGAAGAAGTTGTACAGTTGATGCTACAAGAGTAGGTGCAGTATATGCCATGACAAACGGACAAGGACAAGTAGACGGCAATGTACAAGGACCTAACGCAGTAGTCGGATATGCACAAGCAGCAGATGGTACTTTAAGCCTTATCGGTAGTTTCCCAACAGGAGGAAACGGTGGAGATTTTGATGGAGGCGAAGGTTTAGATCCCTTAATTTCTGCTTATGCACTTACTAAGACACCAGACAATCAGTTTGTCTTAGCAGTAAATGCAGGAAGTAGTTCAGTCACAGCAATGAAAGTTAATCCAGACTTTTCATTAAGTGTAACCGATACAGAAAGTACACAAGATGTTGGGCCAAATAGTATCGCTTTTCAACCAATGGATAGAGAGGGTATTAGAGGTTTAGTTTATGTAAGTAATATTACAAGAGCAGAATTTTTGGACTTAGGCGAACCAGGACACCAAGGAAGTTTAGTAGGTTACTGGTTATTGGATAGCGGAGATTTAGTACCTATTGCAAATTCAGCAAGAAATTTAGTAAATAGACCATCAGCCGTACAGTTCTCCCCAGATGGTAGTTATATAGTAGCAGCATCTATCAACGCAGGGGCTTCTGGTTTAGGAAGTGGTAACCAAGATGAGATAGTAGCTTATAGTGTTAATGATGATGGTACTTTGAGTGCGACTCAAACAGGTGGAGCAACGTCTACATTGAGAGACAATGTAGAGGGTAGAAACTTACCATCAGCAATTGGCTTCCAGATAGTAGGAGATAATTATGTAGTAGTAACGGAAGCAAGAGAATTCCAACCAAATGGTGCACCACCAGCCTTCCCAGCTTTACAAGATGGTTCAGTTTCAACTTGGCAGATACAAGCAGATGGTACATTCTTACCAATTGATTTAGATGTAGCATCAGGCGAAAACAATACAGGAAGAACAGCCTGTTGGTTAGATTTCTCTGACGAAAATACCTTCTTTGTATCCAATGCTATTGAAGCAGGCATTGCTTCTTATAGCTTTAATAATGGAGACATTGAATTATTAGACCAAGTAGCGGCACAAGGAACAGGTGCAACAGGGAATACAACCGACCCAGCAGCAGCCTTTGGCACCACAGAAGGCTGGATTGACCTTTGGATTTCTGATGATGGACAATATTTATACCAATGTTACGGCTTAACAGGAGAAATAGGGGTATTTGCGATTGATGGAGCAGAATTAACTTTGTTACAAGAAATCGGTGGTTTACCACAGAATAATGTACAAGGTATTGTTTCTGTAGGACAACAAGTATTACCTCCTCCTCCAACAGGCCCAGCAGTCGGAGCTGTTTATGCGATGACAAATGGAGAAGGACAAGTAGAAGGCAATGTACAAGGACCAAACTCGGTTGTGGCTTATGCACAAGCGGAAGATGGAACATTAAGTGTTATTGGTACTTACCCAACAGGTGGCAACGGTGGTGATTTTGACGGCGGTGAAGGATTGGATCCACTTATTTCTGCTTATGCACTTACCAAGACGTTAGATAATAGATTTGTCTTAGCCGTCAACGCAGGTAGTAGTTCTGTAACAGCAATGCGAGTCAATGAAGATTTCTCTTTAACGGTAACTGATACAGAAAGTACGCAAGATGTAGGCCCAAATAGTATCGCTTTCAATCCAGTCAATAGAGATGGAATTAGTGGTATGGTCTATGTATCGAATATCACCAGAGCAGAATTTTTAGACTTAGGCGAGCCAGGTCACCAAGGTAGTTTAATTGGTTACTGGTTATTGGATAGCGGTGATTTAGTACCAATTGAGGGTTCTGTTAGAAACTTAGCAAATCGTCCGTCAGCGGTACAATTCTCCCCAGATGGTAATTGGTTGGTAGCAGCGTCTATTAATGCAGGTGCAGCAGGTCTAGGAAGTGGTAACGAAGATGAGATTGTGGTTTATAGTGTAAATGAAGATGGTACATTGAGTGCCGAGCAAACAGATGGTACAACCTCTACATTAAGAGGCAATACAGAAAGCAGAAATTTACCTTCAGCGATTGGTTTCCAGATAGTAGATGATAATATTGTAGTAGTAACAGAAGCTAGAGAATTCCAGCCAGATGGTGCGCCACCAGCGTTCCCAGCACTACAAGATGGTTCAGTATCTACATGGAGAATTGAAGCAGATGGTACGTTTACACCAATTGATTTGGATGTAGCATCAGGCGAGAATAATACAGGAAGAACCGCTTGTTGGTTAGATTTCTCTGATGACAATACCTTCTTTGTATCCAATGCAATTGAAGCAGGCTTAGCGGCTTATAGCTTCAATGATGGAGATATAGAATTATTAGACCAAGTAGCGGCACAAGGTACCGGTGCAACGGGTAATACAACCGACCCAGCATCAGCCTTTGGTACAACAGAAGGATGGATTGACCTTTGGATTTCTGATGATGGTCGTTATTTATACCAATGCTATGGTTTAACAGGAGAAGTGGGAGTTTATGCGATTGATGGTGCAGAATTAACTTTGTTACAAGAAATCGGTGGATTACCACAGAATAATGTACAAGGTATTGTATCCGTAGGTCAACCAGCAACTGGCACAACTTCTGTATTCGATGTACCTAGTTGTGATTGTAACTTAAGTATTGCACCGAATCCAGTAAGTGGAAGTGCTAATTTTACTTATGAACTAAGAGAAAGTGGGCAAATCAACTTAAGAATAGTAGATATGCTTGGACGTACCGTTAGTCAAGTACTAACAGCGGAACAACAGCAAGCGGGCATACATTCTATCCAATGGAATGGAGCTGCTCAAACTTTACCAGTCGGCAATTATTTTGCTATACTTAATGTAAATAATAGCGTAGAAACATTGAAATTTGTGATTCAGAACAAATAAGATATATTATACCCTAATATTTATTGGTAGAGGCGGCAAGTGCAAACTTGTCGCCTTTACTATTTCCCCAAAACAGTCGTAGTTATAAAAATAAAATTTGCATTAAAATATAGATTTTCATAATCTTGTAGTCCTAACCTTTCCTTCCACTAAATTCAAATTAAATATTGAACCAAATTAGGCTAAAATTTGGTTTAGCTATTATCTTGGCTAAAGTCAACTTTAGTCATCCTAATAAACAACTTCATCCACGGACTTTTAATAAATAAAAAATAATGATTGCAACAGCGACTAATATCACCGCAGACTTAAAAAAATTAAGCAAAGCCAGTCGGAAATTAATTCGCCTAACCGATAAGGAGGTACATAAAATCCTTAATGAATTAGCAGATGTAACGCTGGAAAATACCACTTATATTCTAGCAGAAAATCAAAAGGATTTAGACCGAATGAATCCCAAAGACCCCAAATATGACCGTTTATTATTGGATGAAAAGCGATTGGCAGGGATTGCCCAGGATATTAGAAATGTAGCTGATTTGCCAACGCCTTTAAATAAAGTACTAGATACTAGGACAACACCTAATGGATTAGTAATAACCAAAACAACGGTACCTTTAGGCGTCATAGGCATTGTCTTTGAATCTCGCCCAAATGTTACTTTTGATGTTTTTTCGCTTTGTTTTAAATCGGGGAATGCTTCGGCTTTAAAAGGAAGTAGAGACGCACATTTTTCTAATATTGCCATTGTCAAAATTATTCATCAAGTTTTGGCAAAGTATGGTTTAGCAGATGTTGTTTATTTAGCACCTAGTGAAAGAGAAGCTTTAAAATATATTCTGGAAGCAGTAGATGACGTAGATACGATTATCCCAAGAGGCAGCCAAGGTTTGATTAATTTTGTCAGAGAAAATTCTAAAGTGCCAGTCATTGAAACAGGGGCAGGTATAGTACATACTTATTTTGATAAAAGTGGAGATGTCGCTAAAGGAAAAGCAATTATAGAAAATGCAAAGGCTCGTCGAGTAAGTGTCTGTAATGCCTTGGATTGTTTAGTCATTCACGAAGATCGTTTATCCGAATTGCCGATGATTATGGAAAATATGGACAAAGCACATGAATGCATTGTTTATGCAGATGAAGCAGCCTTACCGTATTTACAAAATTCCTATCGAGCAGACTTATTACATCCTGCCAATGAAGATAGTTTTGGGACAGAATTTTTATCTATGAAAATGTCTATCAAAACGGTCAATGATGTCGAAGCCGCACTAGACCATATCGCCGAATTTAGCTCTAAGCATAGTGAAGCGATTGTAGCCGAAGATACCGAAATAGTGGATTACTTTTTGAAAAATGTAGATGCGGCGGTTGTTTACGCCAATACCTCTACTGCTTTTACGGATGGCGCACAATTTGGTATGGGCGCAGAGATTGGAATTAGCACCCAAAAATTACATGCTCGTGGGCCAATGGCTTTGCAGGAATTGACTAGTTATAAGTGGATAGTTCGGGGGGATGGGCAGGTTCGGGGGTAGTTGTCTTTTCTATAACTAGCCAGAATTCGATATTTTTTAGACTTTTGGCTAAATAAGAACTATTTCCTAGAAAATAGTCAAAAAAAATAAAAATATACACTCTACCAGTTTAGTAACGGATAAAAAATAACCCCGATTAAAATACGGGGCAAGCATTGGACAACTAATATTTGATTTCCCAACGGATTTAATACCCAACGCCTGCCTGCCGCAGGCAGGGATTCAAGATGTTCAATTTATTATTTCGTGATTACCAAGGGGCAAGAATAAACTTGTTTAATTTACAGCGTACTTACCATCGAAAAATTAATAACCTACAAAACTAATTTCAGCAATTTCGGAACGTGCAAAATATTAACCGCAAAAAGATAGCAAGGTGCAGCGCACCGCCTACATTTGTATCAT